>NZ_JAAKZX010000148.1 GCF_011045025.1 Streptomyces ureilyticus | reverse complement strand
CGAGAAACGCTTCATAGAGCAGGCCAAGACCACCATCAAGCTGATAGATGGCGCGGTCTGTGGCCGACCAGGTCAGTAGCCCGCGTCACGGGTGCGGATGCGCCGGTGCGTGGGTCGCGTCCTCGATAGCACCACCGACGACATGAACACCTTCCTGCGCGCCCTGATGAATGGCCGGCTGCTGCCCGCGGAGCAGCTGGCGCAGATGCGGACCACTGTCCCGGCGCCCGACGAGTTGGGCGACAAGACGCGCTACGGGCTCGGCATCGCCTGGCGCCCGGTCAAGGGCTGCCCCAAGGGGGTCTGGCACCACGGCGGTACCTCCTTCGGCACCGTCTCCGAGTCCGCCGTCACCCCAGACGGAAAGGTGTCGGCCGCGGCGGCCGTCTTCACCACCCGCTTCGGCGACGAGAAACGCTTCATAGAGCAGGCCAAGACCACCATCAAGCTGATAGATGGCGCGGTCTGTGGCCGACCAGGTCAGTAGCCCGCGTCACGGGTGCGGATGCGCCGGTGCGTGGGTCGCGTCCTCGATCTCGTGGGCGGCCTTGCGGAGCAGACGTCGGGCCATGTCGTTGAGTGCTCTGGCCGCGGCCAGTTCCTCGCCGACCTGGGCCTGCTGCGGGTCGCTGGGATTGCGCTTCGCGTGACCGTGGGTCGTCATCCGCGTGGTGTCCGGCAACCGCAGGGTCGCCGTCGCCTCGCTCTCGGTGTCGGACCGGTCGATGTCCAGGTCGATATGCCAGTTGAGGTGTGCCATGGTGCTCACCCCTTCGCCCGCCGAAGTTCCGTGCAGTGGCGACGAGTGCCCGGATCCCGGGGCCGTATGCGTCGAGGCCTGTCGGCATCGGCGTGCGCCTCCTACGACAGGCTTCACGCACGTCACGCGAGGGCGAAGTACCGCAGCCACACATAGGCGAGGGCGAACACCACGGTGACCGCGGTGACGATCAGGCCGTACTTGGTGAACTGCCAGAACGAGATGGGCTGGCGGTTGCGTTCCGCGATGCCCAGGACGACGACGTTGGCGGAGGCACCGATCGCGGTGGCGTTGCCGCCGAGGTCGGCGCCCAGGGCGAGGGCCCACCACATGACGTGATCGCTGCCGCCGCCCATGTTCTGGACCAGGTCACCGGTGATGGGCGCCATCGTGGCGACGTACGGAATGTTGTCGACGATGCCCGAGAGGACCGCGGAGGCGCCCAGCATCGTCATGGAGCCGCCCAGTTCGTTGTCCCCGATCGTGTCGGCGAGGGTCTTGGAGACCTCGCCGATGACGCCGGTTTCGATCAGCCCGCCGATCATGATGAAGAGGCCGGCGAAGAAGGCGAGGGTGGGCCATTCGACCTCGGCCAGGACCTCGCCGGTCTCCGCCGAGGAGATGGCGATGAGCAGCCCGGCACCGAGTAGCGCTACCACGCTGGGCTCGTAGTGCAGCACGGGGTGGAGGACGAATCCGGTGACGACCAGGGCGAGCACGACCAGCCCCTGGATCAGCAGCCGCGGATGGCGGATGGCCTCCCGCTCCTCCAGCTCCATGATCTCGGCGGCGCGGTCCTCGTCGTACACGAAGGTCTTGCGGAACATCACCCGGCACAGCAGGACGAGGACGACTATCAGGAACGCGGACAGCGGGGCGAGATGGATCAGGAAGTCGTTGAAGGTCAGACCGGCGCGGCTGGCGATGATGATGTTCGGGGGATCGCCGACGAGGGTGGCCGTGCCGCCGATGTTCGAGGCCAGTACCTCAGCGATCAGGAACGGTGCGGCGGGCAGGCCGAGCCGGTCGCAGACCAGCAGGGTGACGGGGGCGATCAGCAGAACCGTGGTGACATTGTCGAGCAGTGCCGAGGCGAACGCCGTGATGACGATGAGCATCGCCATCACCCGGAACGGTTTGGCACGTGCCTTCTTCACGGACCAGATCGCCAGATACTCGAACATGCCGGTCTTCTTCAGCACACCGACGATCATCATCATGCCCAGGAGCAGGAAGATGACGTTCCAGTCGATGCCGGAGTGCTCGGAGTAGAACGCCGAGTGGTCGTCGGTCGCCCGGATCGCGAGCATCAGACCGGCGCCGCCGAGGGCCACCGCGACGCGGTGGATCTTCTCGCTGATGATCAGGGCGTACGCGCCGACGAACACGATGATCGCGGCCCAGCTGTGCCAGTCGTTCACATTTCACACCGATCGGAAGAGAGATTGATCCGCTGCTCGCCGACCAGGCTTCCCAGCACACCGGGCGGAAACCATACCCGTCCATGACGTGTCTGTGGCAGGTGGCCTCCGTGTAGGGGAGCAGCCGGAACCTCTTCCGGGTTCCGGCAGTACGGAGCGTGATGGCGCCCTTACGAAACGGCGCCGATCAGCCGGTCCAGCAGATGCGAGGCGGTGATCACGCCGAGCAGACGCAGACCGGCCTTGTCCTTCTCCGCCACCGCCACCAGCGGGCTGCGCACCTGCGCCATCAGCGCCGCGACCTCGAGTGCGGTGTCGTCCGGCGCGGCGACCGGCGGCGCGGGCACGGACTTCGACAGACACTCTCGTACGGTCCGGCCCTGGAGCGCCTGGCACAGCCGGTCGGCGTGCCGCTCGTCGACCACGGCGGCCAGCGTCGGGTCCTCGATGACGTACTCCGGCACCAGGATCTTGATCATCTGGGAGGCCGGCAGGATCGCCTTCGGCGTGCCCGCCTCGTCGACCACCAGGAGCGCGGGCAGCCGGTGCCGGGCCATCAGCCGTGCCGCCTCCAGGGCGTCGGTGTCCAGACCGACCGTCTCGTACTCCACTGCCAGGTCACGTGCCCGCACGATCGGCTCCTGTCTCCTGCTCGGTCACTACACCGCTCATTGTCGCTCCCGCCCCGGTGTGACGCGGTGGTGGGCACCCCGGGCGTGCAGGATCCGCGCGAGGACCGTGCCGAGGAACGCGGCGGCCAGGAGCAGGACGAGCCGGGCGGCGTCGAGGTGCCCGTCCCAGCTGAGTTCACCGCGGGGTGCGATGGTGAAGTGGTTGAGGAACAGCCAGCACACGAGGGCGATCCCGGGCGCCGCACGGAAGCGGGCGGGCAGCCCCAGCAGCACGGCGAGCCCGGACAACGCCCCCAGCGCCAACGACGAGCTGGTCAGCCCGCCGACGGCACCGAGCACGGCCACCAGGAGGCAGGATCCCGCGAAGGCCGCCATCCAGACGAAGCCGGTCGCCACCGGCTCGGGCACGGGCCTGACCACGGGGGTCCGCAGCGGGTGCCACTCCACCATGACCGCTCCCCTCACCTTCTCCGTACGTACGCGGTTGCCGCTCTCCCGCAGCAAGGCACGACCGTGCCGCGTTTGGCGACCGCCTTGGGCGGGCTTGACGGATCCCGTACGGCTCGTTGACGGTTACGTATACCAAGTGCCGTGCGCCTCAGCTCAGTTCGGCGAAGGACTCCACCGCGTGGGTCTTGCCGGTGACGATGAGGACGTCGCCCTTCTGCACGACGGTGTCGGCGGTCGCGTACGTGAAGCCCTCGCCGGGCCGCTTGATGCCGACGACCGTGACGCCGAACCTGGCGCGGACCTGGCTCTCGCCGAGCGGCATGCCGGTGGCGACCTGAGGGGCGACGGTCTTCACCAGAGCGTAATCGTCGTCGAACTCGATGAAGTCCAGCATCCGGCCGGTGACCAGGTGCGCGACCCGTTCGCCCATCTCGTGCTCGGGCAGGACGACATGGTGCACCCCGAGGCGTTCGAGGATCTGGCCGTGCTGGCGACTGATGGCCTTGGCCCACAGGTTGGGCACCTGGGCCTCGAGCAGATTCGAGCTGACCAGGATGCTCGCCTCGATGTCCGTACCGATGGCGACCACGGCGCTGGTGAACTCGTGGACACCGAGCTGGTGCAGCGCTTCGGGGTCGGTGCAGTCGGCGACGGCGGCGTGGGTGAGGGCGTCGCTGTACTTCTGCACCAGCCGGGCATCGGTGTCGATCCCGAGGACGTCCCAGCCGCGCCGCATCAGCTCCCCGGCCAGTGAGGAGCCGAAGCGGCCCAGGCCGATGACGGCGACGCGCTGGTCGGCGCCGCCGCGGGCGGGGGTCTCGGTGCGGCGCTTGCGGCGCCGCTGACGCAGCGCGTGCAGGTAGTTAGCCAATGACGGGTCGCTCCTCGGGCAGTTCGTAGCGGCGGGTGCGCTCGCGCAGGGCGAGGGCAGAGACGAGGGTGATGGGGCCGAGGCGGCCGACGAACATCAGGCCGACCAGCAGCAGTTGACCGGTCGCCGGCAGATCGGCGGTGATGCCGGTGGACAGGCCCACCGTGGCGAAGGCGGACACGACTTCGAACAGCACCGCCTCCAGACGCTCCTCGGTCATCGCGAGCAGCGCGAGCGTGGAGGCGATGACCAGGCCGATGCCCAGCAGCGCCACGGTCAGCGCCTGGCGCAGCACCTGCGGGGCCAGTCGGCGGCCCAGCACCGCGGACGAGGTCTCGCCGCGCACCTCGGCGAGGATCGCGGCGAACAGGACGGCGAAGGTGGTGACCTTGATGCCGCCCGCGGTTCCGGCGCTGCCGCCGCCGATGAACATCAGTACGCAGGTCATCAGCAGCGTCGAGGGGTGCAGGGCGCCGACGTCGAGCGAGTTGAACCCCGCGGTGCGCGACATCGCCGAGTGGAAGAAGCCGCTGAGGATCTTGTGCGCCACGCCCTGCGGGCCGAGCGTCGCCGCGTTGGTCCACTCCAGCAGGCACGTCAGTACGGTCCCCGTGAGCAGCAGGACAGCGGTCATGATCAGCGTCAGCCTGGTGTGCAGCGTCCAGTTGCGGCGCCCGGTCGTCCGCCGACGGTTGCGATGGCGCAGCAGCTCCAGCATGACGGGGAAGCCGATGCCGCCGAGGATCACGGCCACGGCGATCGGCAGCGTGACCCAGGCGTCCTGCGCATAGCGGGTGAGGCTGTCGGCGTGCAGCCCGAACCCGGCGTTGTTGAACGCCGACACGGCATGGAAGTAGCCCAGGTACGCCGCCTCGCCGATGCCGTTGCCGTACCCGTAGCGGAAACGCAGCGCGAGGACGGCGCTCACCGCGAGCTCGACGATCAGGGTCGTACCGGCGACGCCGATCAGCACCCGGCGTACGTCCCCGATGCCGAGGCTCTTCGTCTCGGCCTGGGCCGTCAGCTGCAGCCGCAGGCGCAGCCGGCCCGCGACCAGCAGCGCCAGCAGCGAGGCCATCGTCATGATCCCGAAGCCGCCGACCTGGATCAGCGCGAGGATCACGCCCTCGCCGAAGCCACTCCAGTACGTTCCTGTGTCGACCACCGCCAGACCGGTGACGCAGACCGCGGAGGTGGACGTGAACAACGCCGTCACGAAGCCCGTGGCGGAGCCGTCCTCGGAGGCGACCGGCAGCGTCAGCAGCACCGCGCCGCCCAGCACCACGACGGCGAACGCCACCACGACCGCACGCGCGGGATGCGCCGCGAGCAGCGACGACCACGACCGCAGCCGCGTCAGCAGTGCTGCCACCGCCCGTTCCTTCCCCGTATGACCCTGTGGGACGGGAACCGCTCGCCGCGTAGCGCCGGCGTCAAGCCCTCGTCAAAGGCTGGTCAAGATCCCGACCGCACACCTTACTTCTCCGCTGCGCGCAATAGTCCACACAGCCGCCGTCATCGTCCACAACGGTCGCTCTAGCATCGTGCACAGCCAGTCGCGCGGCTCACTCACACGTACGCGTACATCAGCTCTCCAAACCCCCACGGATGGAGATTCCCATGCGCAGGACGAGCGCAAGGATCACCTTGATGAGCGTCGCCGCCGGTACGGCCGTTGTGCTGGCCGTGACCGCGGCGACGACCGCGAACGGAGCCCCGCCCGAGGCGGAAGGCGGCAAGGCCGGCAAAGTGGTAGCCGCAGCAGGCCCCATCGGCTTCGGTGCCGGTACGACGGGAGGTGCGGGCGGCAGCACGGTCACCGTGTCCGACGCCTCCGCCTTCACCGAGGCCGTTCAGGGCAGCGGCGCCGCGATCGTGAAGGTCGACGGCACCATCTCGCTGAGCGGTATGACGAAGGTCGCCGGCGACAAGACCATCGTCGGCGTCGGCACCAACGGCAAGATCACCGGTGGCGGCCTGAACGTCAGCAAGGTCAACAACGTGATCATCCAGAACCTGGCCTTCTCGGGGTCCGGCGACGACGCGATCAACGTCGAGTACGCCGAGAAGGTCTGGATCGACCACAACGAGATCTCCGGCGCCAGCGACGGCGGCGTCGACATCAAGCGGGCCTCGAACAACATCACCGTGTCCTGGAACCGCAGTCACGACCAGGACAAGAACATGCTGCTGGGCCACTCCGACGACAACGGCGGTGAGGACAGCGGCAAGCTGAAGGTGACGTACGACCACAACTGGTTCGACGGCACCGGCCAGCGCAACCCCCGGGTCCGCTTCGGCAACCCCGTGCACGTGCTGAACAACTACTTCAGCGACATCGGGTCCTACGGCGTGGCGTCCACCGAGGGTGCGGGCGTGCTCGTCGAGGGGAACTACTTCGAGAACACGGAGGACCCCTTCCACCTCGGCGAGGGCGACTCCGGCCCTGGCACGCTGGTGGCCAAGGACAACCACTTCGAGGGCTCCGGCGAGGGCCAGGCCGGCGGCAGCGTGGCGAGCATCCCGTACGACTACACCGCCGACGCCGCCGCCGGCGTGAAGGCCGCGGTGATGGAGGGCGCCGGAGTGGGCAAGATCTGACGCACACCGGAGTGGGCAAGATCTGACGCGCCATTCGATCCGGTACGCACCGGATTCCCCTCGTGCGGCACCTGATGGCCGCACGGAGACCGGGGCAGGACCCGCGGACGAGCCGTGCCGCGGGTCTTGCCCCGGTAAGCGCTTTCCCCTACGTTCCTCGACTCGACGGGACATCCCCGGGCGGGCCTTCTTGTGGCCCCCAGGCGCCCGGGAGAACCCCTGACGAGTGAGGCACCTATGGCGGAACAAGGGCCCGCCTCAGGCGCGGGTCGGCGGGAGGTACCGGAACGGCTCACGATCGGGCTGGTCACGGCGAACATCCATCTCGGCGTCGGCGCCACCCTGTGGTCCGGGGCGCTGCGGGCCGCGGAGCGCGACGACGTGAACCTCGTGTGCTTCCCGGGAGGCTCACTGCGCCCGGGCGGCGAGGCGTCGCGGAGCGCGCTGTACGAACTGGTGGACCGGGCGCGGCTCGACGGCGTCGTCTGCTGGAGCTCCACCCTCGGCCTGCCGGCGTCCGGCGACCACGCCGAGCGGCTGCTGCGCTCGCTGCGACGGTTACCTGTCGTCAGCCTCAACCACGCCCTGGAAGGCGTCGACGACCACGAGACCCTCACGCTCGACTCGTACGCGGGCATGCGGGAGCTCGTCGGCCACCTGGTCGCACGGCACGGCGTACGACGCCCGGCGTGCATCCGCGGGCCGCTCACCAACCCGGTCTCCTTCGGCCGCTACCGCGCCTACACCCAGGCGCTGGCCCAGTACCGCTTGCCCGCGGAACGCCAACTCGTATGTGCCGCAGGCGACTTCGCGGCGGGTGCCGGCGCTTCGGCGATGCGGGTGCTGCTGGACGCGCGTGGGTTGCGGCCCGGTGTCGACTTCGACGCGGTGGTCGCGTGCAGCGACGTACTGGCGGCGGATGCGCTGCGGCTGCTCGCCGAGCGGGGCATCCGGGTACCCGAGGACGTCGCCGTGGTCGGCTTCAACGATTCCCCCGAAGCCAGGCTCTCCGAGCCGCCGCTGACCTCGGTCTCGCTGCCCTTCGCGGAGCTGGGCGGGTTGGCCGTGGACACGCTGGTGGCCCGGCTGCGGGGCGCGCCTGCGCCGGACCGTACGGCGGTCGCGGGGGCGGTGGTGGTACGGCGGTCGTGTGGGTGTCCTTCGCCGTTGGTGGCGGAGGGGTCGGTCAGCGGCGGGTTGCTGTCGGGCCGGGCGCTGTCGGGCCGGTCGCGCGTCGAGGGGCGGCGCTCGGATCGGCCGCGCCCGGGCGGGTCACGTGCCGAGGGGCCACCCTCGGGCCTGGCACCTTCGGGTGGGCCGCTTGACGAGGGGGCGCGCTCGGGCGGGTCGCCCAACGCGGGGTCACCCTCGGGTGGGGTGCTCAACGAGGGGCCGCGCTCGGGAGGGCCGTCCGCCGAAAGGTCGGGCTCGGGAGGATCGCTCGACGGCGGGTCGCAGTCGGGCGGGTCGGTCACGGACGGGCCGCAACCAGTCGGGGTGTTCGCGGAGGGGCCGCGATGGGGCGGGTCATTTGCCGATGTGCCGCAACCAGACGAGGCGCCCTTGGAAGGGCTGCGCCCAGGTGGATCGCGCACCGGCGGGCCGCCATCGGGCGGGCCCCGCTCGAGTGGGCCGGGCTCGGGTAGTTCGCTCGCCGGCGGGCCGCCATCGGGCGGGTCCCGCTCGGAGAGGGCGCGTTCGAGTGGGCCGGGCTCAGGTGGGGGCCACTCGCGTGGTCCGCTCTCGTGCGACGCGGTCTTCGCGGCGCTTCCTTGTGCGGGGCCGGAGTTGGCGGCGGCGTTCCGGGCGGATGCGGATCCTGCGGGGGCGGATGCCGGTCGCGTCGTGGACGGCGATCGCCCCGGTGCTCGGGGCCCGGGTGCCGGGCTCGGGGGCGCCGACGTCCATTCCTCCGGCTCCGGCCCGTACGGCTTTCTGCCCATGCTGGAGCGCCTGTTGGGTCAGCAGGTGCGCAGGCCCGACACGGTGGCGGCCTGGGAGCGGGCCCTGCTGGAGATACGGGACGACGCGGTCAGGTGTCTGCCTCAGGCCGCTCGGGTTCGTGGGGAGCGGCTCCTCGCGCAGGCGCGGCTGCTGGTGGCCGATGCGTCCCGGCGGCTGCTGGAGTACGAGCGGTGGCTGGATGGTCAGGAGGCGGGCCGGTTGCGGGAGTTCGGCACGGCGCTGGCCACCGTGGTCGATCTCGACGGGCTGGGGGAGGCTCTGGAGCGGCATGCGGTGGTGGGCGGGCTGCCGGGGTGCCGGGTGGTGCTCTACGAGGGTGCCTGGGACCGGCTCTCCGGGGCCGGTCGCCAACTGGCGCGGGTTCTGCGGGTCCCGTCCGCTCCGGGCGACCGTGGCGGGGCTCGCCCGGAGCCGGGTCCGTACCCCGCGCACCTGCTGCTGCCCGACGAACTGCTGCCCGAGGCCGACCGGTTCACCTTCGTACTGGAACCCCTCCACGTCGGTGATGAGCAACTGGGCTTCGCCGTCTTCGAGTCCGGTACGGGGCCCGAGGCCGACCGGCGGGGAAGCCTCTACCGGGCGCTGGGTGACCAGATCAGCGCGGCGCTGAAGGGCATCAGGCTGTTCGCCGAGGTGCGCCGGGCCCGGGACGCCGCGGAACGGGCCAGCACCTTCAAGACCCGCCTGCTGAACCAGGTCACCCAGGAGCTGCGCGGACCGCTGGAGGAGATCCGGCGGCATGCGGGCGCCGAGGCGGGCGGCGCCGAAGCGGGCGGGGGCGAGGCGCTCCAGCTGGTGCATCGCGATGCCGGCCGGCTGCTGCGACTGGTCGACGATCTGCTGGAGTGGTCCCGCACCGGGACGGACGAACTCGGCCTGGCCCCACGGCTGATCGACCCGCGGCCCGTACTGGTGAAGGCCTTCCGTGCCGTTGCCGCCACGGCACCGGGCGGCGCCGACTGGTCCCTCGTACTGCCCCGGCGGCTGCCCGCCGTGCTCGCCGACCGGGAACAGCTGACCAAAGCTGTCTGTCATGTACTGGACGCCGCGGCGCGAGCCGACACGCAGGGCGGCGTGGCACTGACGGCGCGCACCACCCCGACGTCCGTCAGGGTCACCGTCACGGCGGTGGCCGATCCATCCGCCGACCCGCGGTCCGGCGAGGCCGAAGGGGCGGGCCTCGGGTCGGCCACGGCACGTCGTCTGGTGATGCTGCACGGCGGTTCGTACGCGGTCGGCGACAGTCCGCCGCACATCCGGCTGACCGTGGAACTGCCGCTGCCCGTGGCTCCGGGGCCACGAGCACCCTCGGCCGGAGCCGCACGCACCCTGCTGGCCGTCGGTACGGGCCGGCCCGCCGAGGATGTCGCCGCCCTCGCCAGACAGCACAGGCTACGGCTCCGCCCGGTCGACCCCGATGCGGACGCGGACGCCGGCCCGCCCACCGGCGAACGCGCCGTGGCCGCGGTGGTGTGGGACGCCGAAGCGGCCGGGCCCGAGGAGTGGCGGGCGGCGCAGCTCCTGCACGACGAACCGGCGCTGAACGGCACTCCGTTCGTACTGTTCGGGGTGACGGGCGAGGACCTCGCGCAGGCACTGCGCGGACAGCGGCCCAGCAACAGTCCGCGGCCGGTGATCGTGGTCGACGGAGCCACACCGGCACGGGAACGTCTCAGACGTTCGGTGGCCACCGCCTTACGTGGCCACCCGGTTCGTACCGCGGCCGACGGCACCACGGCGCTCGCCCTGATCGCCGAGGAGGCGCCGCACCTGGTGATCGCGCACCGGACGCTCGCGGACATGGACGGGTTCGACTTCGCCGACCGGATACGGGTGTTGGAGGGACGCCTCGGCGAAGGAGGCCTGGCGGCGGGAGGCGACGCGTCAGGCGGGGTCGCCGGGGGAGCCCTCGGCGGACATCTGGCCGGAGGGCGTCCGCCCTGCCCCGTACTGCTGCTCAGCGCCGAAGGGTTCACGCACGCCGACGCCCACCGCGCCAAGTCCCATCCCGGTCTCGTCCTCCTCGACCGCGACATCCTCACCGAGGACGAGACCGCCCGGCTGGTCGTCGCGATGACGGGCGACGGTACGCAGGCCGCCGGACGGAACCGGGCTCTCGTCCACCAGGCCCTGGTCTGCCTTCAGACGCACTACCGCCGACGGGTCTCGCGCTGGCAGATCGCCCAGGCCGTCGGCGTCAGCGCCGATCATCTGGGCCGGCTCTTCCACCAGCAGTACGGACTCACGGTGTGGGAGTACCTGACGCGCCTGCGGATCCAGCGGGCCTGCGAGCAGCTGCGCGGCAGCGAGGACAGCATCCAGAGCGTGGCCCGGGCGGTGGGTTTCACCGACCGGGCGTACTTCAGCCGGGTCTTCCGCAGGGTGACCGGCGTAGCCCCGCACGCCTACCGCACGGCCGGTCCCGCGGTCGGCCCGCAGCCGCGCGCCGCGGACACGGGGCTCATTGAGAAGGCCGGCTCATGAATGCGTGCGGGATCTTCTGTTGGACGGGCGATCTTCTCAGGCCCGATGCTGGAGACTCGGCACCGGACTGAGCCCCACGGGCACCACTGAAAGAGATCACCATGGAACAGCGGGTAATCGGCAGGATCAACCAGCAGGTATCCGTCGCCGGACTCGGCACCTGGCAGCTGGGTGCTGACTGGGGCGAGGTCAAGGAAGGGGAGGCGCTCGCCGTCCTTGACGCCGCCGTCGACAGCGGTGTGACCTTCTTCGACACCGCTGATGTGTACGGCGACGGGCGCAGCGAGCAGCTCATCGGCCGCTATCTGCGCGAACGCCCGGACGCGGACCTCTTCGTCGCCACGAAGATGGGCCGCCGCATGGCGCAGGAGCCGGAGAACTACACCCTCGACAACTTCCGTGCCTGGACGGACCGTTCGCGCACGAACCTGGGTGTGGACACGCTCGATCTCGTACAGCTGCACTGCCCGCCGACCCCCGTGTACTCCTCCGACGCGGTCTTCGACGCCCTGGACACCCTCGTCGAGGAGCAGCGCATCGCCGCGTACGGCGTGAGCGTGGAGACCTGTGAAGAGGCGTTGACCGCGATCGCCAGGCCCGGCACGGCCAGCGTCCAGATCATCTTCAACGCCTTCCGGCTCAAGCCGCTCGAGGCGGTGCTTCCGGCCGCCGCCGAGGCGGGAGTCGGCATCATCGCGCGCGTGCCGCTGGCCTCCGGGCTGCTGTCCGGCAAGTACACCAAGGACACCGTCTTCCCGGCCGACGACCACCGCACGTTCAACCGGCACGGAGAGTCCTTCGACCAGGGCGAGACGTTCTCCGGCGTCGACTACGAGTCCGGGCTCGAAGCGGCCGCGGAGTTCTCGGCCCTCGCGCCGGCGGGGGCGACGCCCGCGCAGACCGCGCTGCGCTGGATCATCCAGCAGCCCGGCGTGACCTCGGTCATCCCCGGCGCCCGCTCTCCCGAGCAGGCGCGGGCGAACGCGGAGGCCGCCGCGCTGGCACCCCTGCCGGACGCGACGCTCGACGCCGTACGAGAGCTGTACGACCGCAGCATCCGGGCCCAGGTCCACCACCGCTGGTAGCGGCGAGCGACCAGGGGCCGGCGTCGGCCGTCGTCACGCCGCGCACAGGATCTCCAGCACCGTCAGGCACGCCGGGGAGCGAGGGGCCTCGGGCCACGCCGCCGCCAGGTCCACCAAAGGTGGGTCGGCGAGGGGGCGGAAGACGAGTCCCGCCCGGGTGATCGCCTGCTGTGACGCGGGAACCAGCGCGAGGCCCGTGCCGGCGGCCACCAAGGCGGTGATCGTCTGCATCATGACCGCCTCCTGCACCACCCGAGGGTGACTGCCTCCGCGGCTGCCGCAGTACCCCGTGATCATGTCGTGCAGCCACGGCCCCTTCACGCGAGGGAACAGCACGAACGGCTCATCCCGCAGATCCACCGGGGTGAGCCGCTCGCGGTCCGCGAGCGGGTGCCCCCGGGGCAGCGCCGCCACCAGCGGCTCCCGTACGACCAGCCGGATCCGCAGCCCCGGTACGGGAGGGGACGGCGGGCGCAGCAGGCCGAGGTCCAGCTCGCCGCGTCCGAGCGCGGCCACCTGCTCCGTGCTGGTCATCTCCCGCAGGACGAGTCGCAGATTCGGATATCGCGTGCGCAGGACGGGCAGTGCGCGCGGCAGCAGTTCGTCCATGGCGGAACCGACGAAACCGAGGGTGAGCTGGCCGAGCTCACCGGCAGCCGTGCGCTGTGCCGTCAGCGCCGCGCGGTCGGCGCAGGCCAGCGTCTCCCGGGCCTCGCGCAGGAAGGCGGCCCCGGCCGGACTCAACGCCACCCGGCGCCGGTTGCGTACCAGCAGTTCCACCCCGAGCCCCGCCTCCAGACGCTGTATCTGCTGGGAGAGGGCGGGCTGGGCGATCCTCAGGCGCTCCGCGGCACGACTGAAGTGCAGCTCCTCGGCGACGGCCACGAAATATCTGAGCTGGCGCAACTCCATGGGCTCAACTTATAGGCGACAGCGATTACTTGATATCCGGTGATTGATTGTTCGTCTCAGTGGTCCTGCCTAGCGTCGTCCTCATGCGCAGACGAAACTTCCTGGCAACGATGGGCGCCGCGAGCGCGGCAACGGTGGTGGGGGCCCCGGGACCGGCTGCCGCGAGAACGGACGCCAACGGCGTCGTACGCACCGAACTGTGGGCGCGGGGCGAACACGGGCTGTGGATCCATGTCCGTGAGGTGCGGAACGCGGACCGGGACGCGAGGCCGTTGCTGCTGGTGCACGGTGCGCGGCCCGATGGCGTGGCGGCATTCGACCTGCCCGTCCTGGGCGGATCCCTGGCCGCCGACCTGGCACGGGTCGGATACGCCGTCTATGTCATGGACCTGCGCGGTTTCGGCCGCTCCGGCTACCCGCCCGAGATGAGCCAGGACCCGGAAACCAATCCGCCGTTGGTGCGGTCGGACGCGGCGATGTCCGACATCGACACCGCCGTCGCCCTGGTCCGCCGTCGCTGTGGCGGCCGGCCGACGGCGTTCGGCTGGGCCACCGGCGGCCACTGGGTCGGCATGTACGCCGCGCTGCACCCGGACCGGATCTCCGACGCGATCCTCCTCAACACCCTGTACTCGGGGACGAGTCCATGGCCGCTGCAGAGCGAAATGGAGGACCCCGATCGCCCCGGACACCCCCGCCCGCAGCCTGCCTGGCGGGCCGTCACGGCCGATGCGCTGACGTCCCGTTGGGACGCGGGCCTTGAAGGCGACGACGCCGACGCCCGACGCGATCCGGCGGTACGGGACGCCTACCGCACCGCCGCCCTGCGCGTGGACCCCACGAGTGCCGACCGCACCCCGCCCAGCTTCCGCAACCCCACCGGCCCTCTTATCGACGCCTTCTACCTGGCCCAGGGGCGGCAGTTGTACGACGCGAGCCTCATCCGCGCCCGTACGCTCGTCCTCCGCGCGGAGAACGACTTCTGGTCACGCCCCGAGGACAGCGAGCGGCTCGCCGAACACCTGACGAGCGCCCGATCCGTACGCGTACGGACCTTGCCCGGCGCCTCGCATTTCCTGCACCTGGAGCGCATCCGGTACGGGCGGGGGCAACTGCTCGACGAGATACGGTCGTTCCTGCCTGTCTGACCGCAGCAGTCGTCGTTCTCCTACGGCTTGCGGCCCACCGCGCCGTAGGCGTCCACCGTCGACGCCTCGGACTCCGGGCGCCACTCGGTGACCGGAACGACGCCGGGCTCGGCCAGTTCGAGCCCCTCGAAGAACCCGGCGATCTCCTCGACGCTGCGTACGTAGTACGGAACGGCCCCGCTCTCGTTGTACGCGTTGGACGCGGCGATCATGCCCTCGCTGGTGGCGGTGCTGTCACTGATGACCAGGTAACTGCCGGACGGCAGACCGGCCATGAGGCGTGAGACCAGTTCCCGTGCCTGGTCGTAATCGGCCACGTGCCCCAGCGTGTTGAGGATCATCAGGGCGACTGGCTGCGAGAGGTCCAGCGTGCTCGCCGCGGTCTTGAGGATCTCCTCGGGCTCGTAGAAGTCGGCGTCGATGTACGCCGTTTCGCCTTCGGGTGTGCTGGTCAGCAGCGCGCGGGCGTGGGCGAGGACCATGGGGTCGTTGTCGACGTACACGATCCGGGCGTCCGGGGCCACGCGCTGGGCCACCTCGTGGGTGTTGTCGGCGGTCGGCAGGCCGGTGCCGATGTCGAGGAACTGCCGGACGCCCTGTTCGCCGGCCAGGTGCCGGACGGCGCGCCCGAGGAACTGGCGGCTCGTGCGCGCCACGTCGACGAGGCCGGGGAAGATCTCCTTGATCTGGTCCCCGATCTCGCGGTCCACCTCGTAGTTGTCCTTGCCGCCCACGAAGTAGTTCCAGAAACGCGCGGAGTGCGGCTTGGTCGTGTCGATCCGGGCACGTATCTCGGCAGCGGCGGCGAGCTGGGGGTCTTGATCGGACACGAAAATGCCTCCTGCGCATCGGTGTTCGGTAACCGGACACAAACCTACTCGAATGTTCCTGCTTCCCGTGCCGTGTTGGCAGGCGAACTCGCCCGCATCGTACGGCTTTTGGCAAGTGAGCCGCCGTCAGGTGAGGAAGGTCGGGGAGGGGGAGGGTGGTGGCTCCCAGCGGCTCTTCCTGGTGTAGGCCGCCACGGGATCACGCCAGCACGACGCCCAACTCCTCGTACCCGGCGGCCAGTTGTCGCAGCGCACTGGCGGCCGACTGCGTGTCACCCACGACGAGGCCGTACTGCACGCTGCCGAGCAGCCGTGCCTGACGCTCCGCGACGTCCGCGGCCCGCGTCTCGCCGATCTCGGCCAGCCAGAGTGAGGCGTCGGCGAGACGGCGGGTGCCGACCCGGATGGCGAATTCGGTGAGGTGGGTGAGGGTACGGGCCTCCAACCCGGCCTGTACGTCGTCCGCGAGCCGTTCCACCGCGGCCGCACCGCCGTCCTTCAAGGACCGTCCGGGCCCGCTGTGTTGCCCCGTGAGCCATCCCGACGCGGCGGGCAGGGACCGACGCAGAGCCGTCGACACATCGACTCCCTCCGTGCGCCGGAAGTCGCTGCGCATGGTGAACGGGCCTGCGCAATCCGGCAGCTGCTCCTGCCAGGCCGCGACGAAGGCGTCGATGGGCAGCGTGGCGTAGGGGAAGCCGGCGGGATCGTGGAAGAGGACCGTGCTCTCGTCGACGCCGAGCACGGCGACCCAGTGGTCGCCGCCGTTGGGGTTGCCCGTCGACCAGGGCTGGTGCAGGAGCAGGCCGACGTCCACGGGGCCGGCCAGTGCCGGCCCGCGCTCAGTGGCCTGCCGCAGCCGGGCGACTGCCTCGTCCGGCGTGCCGCCCGTGCTTCGGCGGCAAGTCCAGCCGAGCAGCCCGATGGCCTGGTCGAGGCCGAGGTCGGGGTTCCAGCCGAGCGGATCGAAGTACGGCAGTCCGCCCTCGATCTGTGCGCCGAAGGGTGAACCGGTCAGGACCTCGATCGCCGAGGGCGAGGGCGCGTCCGCGTCCAGCACCATGGCGAGTGAGTTCGCATAGCAGTACGGGGTCGCACCCCTGAAGGCAGTTGGCATGCGCCAACCCTGACATTTTCAATTTTTCACCACCACCCTCCGCCTGAACGGGGTCTCTTTCCCCAGCCCCGCCCCTTCTCGGCTGTATCAATTTGCGGCTCCGCCGCGTGGGCGCGACCAGCCACGACGGACGGTCGGCCGACAACGAACCTACGAACCGTCCTCCCAGCGGAGCGCCTCCGCCTCCGACTCGGCCACCCGCTTGATCCTCGCCAACCGCCCGTCCCACTCAGCCGCCAGCGTCGCCATCCACCGCGCCGTCGCGTCCAGTGCCGCGGGCCGCACCACGTAGCGCATCTCGCGCCCGACCCGGCTGCCGGACACCAACCCCGCCGCGTCCAGGACCGCGAGGTGCTTGACCACCGCTTGCCGCGAGACCGGCAGGGCCGCGGCGAGCGTCGTCGCGGTGGCCTCGCCCTGGGCGGCCAGCTGACCGAGCAGCTGACGCCGCGTCGGGTCGGCCAGCGCAGCGAGGACGCTGTCGACCGGCCCGACGGCGCCGCGAGACTCCGTCATGCGGATGGCTGCTCGGCGCGCGTCTTGAGCGCGTCGAGTTCCAGGGGCCAGCCCTCGGTGTGGTCCTTGAGGTTCTGGCTGCGCAGTTCCTGGGAGCCGGCCAGCGCCGCGAACCCGCTCTCCACCACGCGCAGCCGTGTCCCGTCGCCTTCCTGTGTCAACGTGAACTCCACGAGGGTGCTGTTGTCCTCGCGCAGCTCTTCGCCCGGGAACGCGCTGGTCCAGCGGTACGCCAGATACGTCGGAGGCTGAACCTTCTCCACGCGCACCGGGAAGTCGCCATGCTCGGCGTTCTTCGCGACCATCGACTCACCTTCCCTGGCCACCGTGCCGGGCAGGCTTGCCTTGTCGGCCACCCAGAACCCGGGCTGGGCCACCAGCGTCCAGACCCGCTCCAGGGGTGCCGCGATCAGGGTTTCGCGCTCGATCCGGTCCTCGCTCATGACATGACTCCTTCGCCGTCATTCGTCCTTGGCTGGCATCCACTGCCGTCCTTGGTGCAACTCCAGAGTTGCACATCGCCCCCTCCATGTGCAACCCAGGAGTTGCACTACGAGTCGGTGGCGCTCACCACCGACTCCGGCGGCATGTTGTACGGCGTGACGACCTGGATCGGCGACGGCAGCGCGGGATCCGTATCGGCAGGCAGAGCACTCTGCGCCCGCATGATGACCCGGCAGGCCCGCCGCATGTCCTGACGGAGATCGTGGTGGAGTACGGCGGACAACCGCCCCGCCCTCAGCAGCCGGGCGTTGTCGTGGTCCAGGTCATGAGCGATGAACACCTCGCACCGCCGCCGCAACGCGTCGAACGCCTCGAGCGTGGCGACGTTTCCGCCTCCGATCGAGTAGACCGCCTTGATGTCGGGGTCGTCCCGGAGTGCGGCCAGCACCAGGTCGTACTGGGTGGCGTCCAGCCCGTCGCTGTCCGTGACCTCGACCAGACGCCGTACGGGATGCCGGGCGCGTATCGCGGCGCGGAAGCCCATCTCGCGTTCCTCCTCGCCCCGGAAGAAGCCCCGGCTGACGGTGGTCAGGATGTGCCCCGGCCGGTCGCCCAGCCACTGGCTCAGGAGATACGCGGCGGTGGCGCCCGCCGCCCGGTTGTCGATGCCGACGTAAGCGAGGCGCGAACTCGCGGGCAGGTCGGTCACCAACGTCACGACCGGGATGCCCGCCGCCTCGAGCCGGCCGACCGCGGCGGTGACCTCGGGGACGTCCGGGGCCTTCAGGATCACGCCCTGCGAACCGCGCCGGGCGATCCGGTCCAGGGTGCCGACCAGCTCCCCGACCGGGCCCCTCTCACGGAAGCGGAAACGAGAGCGCAGCACGGCAGGGTGCAGGGACGGCAGCTCGGCCTCCAGAGCGGCGCGTACGGCGGTGGTGAAGCGCTCAGGCGCCTGCATCACTATGTCGATCATGAAGGTGCGGCCGACAAGCCGGACCTGGGTGCGCTGCCGGTCCAGGTCGGCTATCGCCCGGTGCACCTCCTGCGCGGTGCTCTCCCGTACGCCGCCCCGGCCGTTGAGGACCCGGTCGACCGTGGCTTCGCTCAGGCCCGCCTGACGTGCGATCTCCCGGACGGGGAAGGGATGGCCCATGCGCCGGCTCCTTGAGGGGTTTTTGATGGGTTCCTGCTGGTTGTTCGAGGGGTTTGTACTGACAAGAATGACAGCGCTCCACCGCTCCGTGCCCCGAAGGGACGACGATGACCATCACCTCCGTACACACCCGTCCCTGGCTGTCCGAGCAGGACTGCGACCTGGACTCCTTCCGCGCGCTCGTCGAGCAGGAGACCGCCCCCACCGACTACCCGCAGGCCTCAGCCATCGTGCGGAACGTGCCGGTCTACGACGCCGACCAGGCCGAGGCCGACCGCGAGTTCCAGGCCGAGCTGGTGCACGCACTCGCCGAAGGCCCGGGCATCGTGGTCTTCCGGGGCGCCTTTCCGGACCCGGAGGTCCTCGACCGGGCCACCGCCGTCTTCGACGCCCTGATCGCCGAGCAGCGTGCCGCGGGCGCCACCGCGGGTGACCACTTCGCCAAGCCGGGCGCCAACGACCGGGTGTGGAACGCGCTGGAGAAGGCGGCCCTCTACGACGCGGAGGCGTTCGCCGACTACTACGCCAACGACGTCCTCGCCCTGGTGTCCTCGGCCTGGCTCGGCCCGGGCTACCAGGTCACCTCCCAGATCAACGTGGTCAACCCGGGCGGCGCCGCGCAGACCGCGCACCGCGACTACCACCTCGGCTTCCTCTCCAACGAGACCGCGGCCGCCTACCCGGCACACGTCCACCGCCTCTCACCCGTACTGACCCTCCAGGGCGCGGTCGCCCACTGCGACATGCCCGTCGAGTCCGGCCCGACGATGTACCTGCCGCACTCGCAGAAGTACGAGCCCGGCTACCTGGCCTGGCGACTGCCGGAATTCCGGGCCTACTTCGAGGCACGTCACGTCCAGCTCCCGCTCGCCAAGGGCGACGCGGTCTTCTTCAACCCCGCCCTCTTCCACGCCGCCGGGCACAACCGCTCGACGGACATCCGCCGCATGGCCAACCTCCTCCAGGTCTCCTCGGCCTTCGGCCGGGCGATGGAGACCGTCGACCGCGAGGCCGTGGCGAACGCCGTCTACCCGGTGCTGCGGAAACGCAAGGCCGACGGCGTACGCCAGGAATGGCTGGACACGGTGATCGCGGCCGGCGCCGAGGGCTACCCCTTCCCGACGAACCTGGACTCCGACCCGCCCGTCGACGGACTGGCCCCGCCCTCCCAGGCGGACCTCGTCCGGCGCGCCCTCCGCGAGGACTGGACCCCGGAACACCTGCGCGACGCACTACGGGCCGCCACCGAGCGGCGCGAGAGCTGAGGAACGAGACAGACCATGGGACTTCTTGAGGACAAGGTCGTCCTCGTCAACGGCGGCACCCAGGGCGTCGGCGCGGCAGTCGCCCGGGCCGCCGTCCGCGAGGGCGCGACCGTGGCCGTCACGGGACGCCGCCCCGACCCCGGCGAGGCGCTGATCGCCGAACTGGCCGAGGCCGGGGCCAAGGCCATGTACGTACGGGCCGACCTCGCCGACGCGCAGCAGGCGCGGGGGAGTGTGGCCCGGGTGATCGAGGCGTACGGCCGGATCGACTGCCTGGTCAACTCCGCCGGACTCACCTCCCGCGGAACCCTGCTCGACACCACGCCCGAACTGTTCGACGCGCACATCGCGATCAACCTCAAGGGCCCGTTCTTCGCCATGCAGGCCGCCGTCGCCGACATGCTGGCGCGCAAGGCACCCGGCACGATCGTCAACATCATCACCTCCTCCGAGCACGGCGGACAGCCCTTCCTCGCCCCGTACGTCGCGGCCAAGGCCGGACTGGCGGGGCTGACCCGCAACGCCGCGCACGCCCACCGCTGGGACCGGATCCGGATCAACGGCCTGAACATCGGCTGGACCGCGACCGAGGGCGAGGACGCCACCCAGCGCACCTTCCACGGCGCGGGCGACGACTGGCGCGAGCAGGCCGCTCAGAAGCTGCCGATGGGCAAGCTCGGCCGGCCCGACGAGATCGCCGACTTCGTGGTCCTGCTGCTCTCGGACCGCAGCGGCGTCGTCACCGGCTCGGTCATCGACTGGGACCAGAACGTCCTCGGCGGACTCGATTGAGCCGCGCGACACATACGTACGGATCAGCACCGACACGTACGACGCACAAGGAAACAAGGAGCCCCTGAACCATGCGTATCGGCATCCTCGGCCTCGGCCGCATCGGCGCGTTCCACGCCGAGACCCTCTCCCGGCTCGACGTGGTCGAGTCCCTCGTCGTCGCGGACCCGTTCGCGGATGCCGTCACGGCCGCCGTCGAGCGCTTCGGCGCCGAAGCCGTCGGCTCGCCGGAGGCGGTACTGGCCGCCGGCGTGGACGGTGTGGTGATCGCCGCCGCGACCGACGCCCATCCCGGACTGATCCGGGCCGCCGTCGAGGCGGGAGTTCCGGTCTTCTGCGAGAAGCCCGTCGCCCGTGCGATGAAGGAGGGCGTCGAGGTGCTGCACGCGGTGCGGGACAGCGGCGTCGAGATCCAGATCGGCTACAACCGGCGCTTCGACGCCGGCTTCGTGGCCGCCCGTGCCGCCGTCCAGAGCGGCGAGCTCGGCCCGCTGCACACCGTACGGTCCACCACGCTGGACCCGGCGCCGCCCCCGGCCGCGTACATCGCCGCCTCGGGAGGCATCTTCCGCGACTGCTCCGTGCACGACTTCGACATCATCCGGTGGGTGACCGGCCGCGAGGTCACCGAGGTGTACGCCGTCGGCGGCAACCGGGGCGCCGACTACATCAAGGACGCGGGCGACGCCGACACCACCGGCGCGGTCCTCACCCTCGACGACGGGACGATCGCCGTGGTGTCCAACTCCCGCCACAACGCCCGCGGTTACGACGTCCGCATGGAGATTCACGGCTTCCAGGACTCCATCGCCGTCGGCCTGGAGGACAAGCTGCCGCTGCGCTCCGTGGAGCCCGGCGTCAGCTTCCCCGCAGGGCAGCCGCACGACTTCTTCATGGACCGCTTCACCGACGCCTACCGCGCCGAACTCGACGCGTTCACCGAGGTCGTCGCCGGGCGGCGGACCTCGCCGTGCACGGTGGCGGACGCGCTGGAGGCGGGCTGGATCGCGGAGGCCTGCACGCTGTCGCTGCACGAGCACCGGCCGGTGACGATCGCCGAGGTCCGCGCCGGCTAAGAGCCCTCGCCTGTGTCCCGGGTGTCTCGGGCACCCGGGACACCCGTGTGTGAACACCACAGCTCCCGCGCGCGTTTACGGCCATGTGATCTCTCCGTACGACCATGAGAGCCGTTTACGTCCGACCGATCGAGGAGCGACGACCATGCACGAGTTACCCGACACCGCCGGCCCCCGGAGCGTGGTCGTCATCGGCGGGGGACCGAGCGGTCTGGTGGTCGCCCGTGAACTGGAGCGTGCCGGGCACCGGGTGACCGTCCTGGAGGAGCAGGACACGGTGGCAGGGAAGTGCCAGAGCGTTCACGTCGACGGGCGGGCGTACGACCTCGGCGGCCACATATGCACCAGCCGGTACGCGCGGGTCGCGGAGCTGGTGACCGAGCTGGACGGGGAGACGGAGCCGACCACCCGTTACCGCGTCCTCGACGTCGCCGCGCGCGTCGCGAGCCGCCAGTCCATGGCGTTCCTCTTCGACGGCGCCCTCCCGCGCTATCAGGCCCTGCGCGAGCGGGAGTTCCCGCGCATCGCCGAACCCGGGCTCGCCCACTCCGCGCGGGCGCTCGCCGCTCCCGTCACCGAGTGGCTCGCCGAGCACGGCCTGCAGTCCATGGCCGAGTCGTTCGGCACCGGATTCACGGCGGCCGGATACGGCTATCTCGACGACGACCTGCCCGCTCTGTACTTCGTGAAGTACGCGGAGATGACCGGGCTGTTGTCCTCGCCCCGACCCGAACTGCTCGGGCACGCAGGCGACTTCACCGTCGCGGGCGGATTCGGCACGCTGTGGCGCCGGGTCGCGGACGAGCTGAAGGACGTACGGTGCGCCGTGCGCGTGGAGTCGGTCGAGCGGCACGAGGGCGGCGTGCGGGTCGGTACCGACTCCGGCCCGGTGGAGGCGGACCACCTGGTGCTCTCCGTGGGCCTGGACCGGATCCTGCCGGTCCTGGACGCCACCGAGGAGGAGCGCGACCTCGCCGCGCGGATCCGCTGCAACGCCTACCACACCACCCTCGCCTCAGCGTCGGGCCTGCCGGAGCACGCCTTCTACTTCCTCGACCGCCACACCGCGAGCCGTGCGGCGAGGGGGCACTGCGTCTCGTACCACCACCGTTACCCGGGCAGCGATGTGCGTACGTTCTACTCGTACGGCCGCCCCGAGGACGTCCCGGCGCTGCTGCTAGACGATGTCGCGGCGCTCGGCGGGCGGCTGGGGGAGGTGTATCTGCGGCGCCAGTGGGCGTTCATGCCGCACTTCGGCAGCGACGACCTCGCCGGTGGCGCCCTGGACCGCCTCGACGCGCTGCAGGGCCGGGGTCGTACGTACTACGCCGGCGGCCTGCCTGCCTTCGAGCTGGTCGAGTGCGCTGTGGCCCACGCCCAGGACCTTGCCCGTCGGTACTTCCCGGCTGTGGACGGCGGGGCGACAGTGCAGGAAGATCGCTCTGTCACGATCGAGGAGGAACAGCAGGCATGAGCGAACCGGGCCGGGAACCACTGCGCATCGGCGTACTCGGGGCAGCACGCATCACCGAGCGCGCGCTCGTCGAACCGGCCCGGGCCGGCGGCCACCGCCTCGTCGCGGTGGCCGCACGGGACCGCGGCCGGGCGGAGGCCTTCGCCGCGCGGCACGGTGTGGAGCGGGTGCACGACTCGTACGGCGACCTGCTCGCCGACCCCGAGGTCGAGGTCGTCTACAACCCGCTCGCCAACGGTCTGCACGGGCCGTGGAACCGCGCCGCCCTCGCCGCGGGCAAGCATGTCCTGACCGAGAAACCGTCGGCGAGCAACGCCGAGGAGGCCGCCGAGGTGCGGGAGGCGGCCGCGAAGGCCGGAACCGTCTTCATGGAGGGCTTCCACTACCTCTTCCATCCGGTCACGCGGCGCCTGCACGAACTGCTGGCCAGCGGTGAACTCGGCGAGCTGCGACGGGTGGAGACCATGGTTGCGATTCCCGCCCCGGACGACACCGACCCGCGCTGGTCGCTGCCGCTTGCCGGCGGTGCCGTGATGGATCTGGGGTGCTACAGCTTGCATGCCGTGCGGATGCTGGCGCCGTGGGCGGGCGGTGCGCCGCGGCTGGTGTCCGCGCGGGGTGAGGAGCGGGCGGGGGCGCCTGGGGTCGACGAGTGGATCGACGCCGAGCTGGAGTTTCCCGGGGGCGCCATACGCCATATGGCACCGGGTCGGCCCGGTGCCATATGGCGTATGGCGAGCTGGAGATGAGCTGCCGGATCGTTGGCTCCCGGGGCGAGGCCCTTGCGCCGAACTTTGTGCTGCCGCACCAGGACGATCGGGTTGTGGTGCGTACGGGGGAGGGGGAGCGGGTGGAGCGGCTTGGGACGCGGTCGTCGTACACGTATCAGCTGGATGCGTTTGCCGCGCGCGTCCGTGGCGGAGTTGACCTGCCGCTGGACGCGGACGATGCGCTGGCGACGATGACGCTGATTGACGCGTGCTACGCGGCTGCGGGCTTTGGCCCGCGGCCGCGTACGCAACTGTCGGCGTGACGCCGCGTCAACGCTCGCCCTCTTCACCCC
>NZ_JAAKZX010000147.1 GCF_011045025.1 Streptomyces ureilyticus | reverse complement strand
CAGACCCCGGCCCCCGTCCCCCTGGAGCTAGCCGAATCCCGCCGGGCACGGCGCCGCGGCCTCCTCGGCCGCGACGGAATCGAGGGTGCGCTCCTGCTGACGCCCGCGAGCGCGGTGCACACGAGGGGCATGCGGTTCGCGATCGATGTCGCGTACCTGGACCGGAAGTTTCGGGTCCTGGCGGTCCGGACGATGCGTCCGGGACGTATTGGACTGCCCAGGTTCCGGGCCCGCCACGTACTGGAGGCGGAAGCCGGGACGATGGAGCGGTGGGGCCTGCGCCCCGGAGTGCGCGTCACCGTACGGAACTTCTGACGGCCGCCGATAATTCTGACGGCCGCCGATCCGGCCGCGTCGATACGATGACGTCATGGGCCACGGAGTCGATGAGAAGAGCACCCGCGAACGTCTGGACGCCGTAGGCGCCGTGGACGTCGCCGCCACGCTCCAGGCCCTGGCCACGCCCTCGCGGCTGCGCATACTGGCCCGCCTCCAGGAGGGCCCGTGCGCGGTCGGCGAACTCGCGGAGGCGGCGGGCCTCGAGCAGTCCGCCTGCTCGCACCAGCTCCGGCTGCTGCGGAACCTCGGGCTCGTCACGGGCGAGCGGCGAGGCCGGTCGATCGTGTACGCGCTGTACGACGACCATGTCGCCGAACTGCTGGAGCAGGCGCTGCATCATGTGGAGCACTTGCGGCTGGGCTTGCGGGACGAGACCTGAGCCATCGCCCGTACCCGCCAGGCCTGTGCCCTCTATGGCTTGCGGGCCTCGATGAGCTGGCGGGCGCTGTGGGCCACGAACGGGCCCTCCGCCTCGATCCGTTCGTGCAGGGTGCGCAGCCGGTCCCGGTACTGGTCGACGGTGAAGCCGGGGACCATCCACACCACCTTGCGCAGGAAGTGCACGACGGCACCGATGTCGTAGAACTCCATCCGCAGCCGTTCCGCCCGCAGGTCGACGATCTCCAGTCCGGCGGCTTCGGCGCCGGCGCGCTCGCGGTCGGGGTGGCGGTCGGCGCTCTGCCCCTCCGGTTGCGGACCGAGGAAGTACTCGACCACTTCGTAGGCGCTCCTCGGACCCACGTGCTGGGCGAAGTACGTGCCGCCCGGCCTGAGGACGCGCGCGATCTCGGCCCACTGCGGGCCGACCGGGTGCCGGCTTGTGACCAGGTCGAACGTCCCGTCCGCGAACGGCAGCGGGGCGTCCTCCGGTGACGCGACGACGACCGCGCCGCGCGGACGGAGGAGGGCGGTGGCCTTGGCGACGTTCGGCGGCCAGCCCTCGGTGGCGACGGTGAGGGGCGGGAGCCGGTCCGCCGAGTTGAGGACTTCGCCGCCGCCGGTCTGGATGTCGAGCGCGGCTTCGGCCTTCGCCAGCCGCTCCCCCATGGCCCGCGCGTAACCCCACGACGGGCGCGCCTCGGTGGCCCGCCCCTCGAACCAGGAGAAGTCCCAGCCCTCGGTGGGGGCGGCTTCGGCTTCGGCGACGAGCTCTTCGAAGCTGGTGGGTGACTGGGTCGAGTGGGCTGACTGGCTCATGGGGCTGATCGTGGCAGCCGGTCGTGCGGGCCCGCGACCGTATTTCTTCGGCCATGGCGACGGGACTTCCGCGCCACAGCTCGTAGCTGCTCAGATGTTGCTACGGAACGAGTGGCCGTACCTCCTCCGCCACGAACCGCACGAAGCCCTCGGGGTCCGGTTCGTCGGCGGTGGGCTGGAGGATCACGGTGTCGGCTCCGGCGTCAGCCAGGCGTTGTACGGCCTTGGCGACCGTGTCGGCGTCGCCGGCGGCTCCGAGGCCGGGGATCTTGTCCTCGCCCTCGGCGGTGAGTTCGGCCATGAGGCGGGGGGCGGCGTCCGGGCCGGTGGCGGTGAGGAGGTAGACGACGATGCGATGGGGGTCGGTGCGGGTGACCGACTTCCGCCCCTCGTCGATGAGTTGGCGAGCCTTCCGTACGCCCTCCGGCGGGGTGCTGGCCGTGAGCAGCGTGCCGTCGGCGGCCTCGCCGGCCAGGCGCAGCGAGCGCGGGCCGGTGACACCGGCGAGGACTTCGGGGGCGGTGGGCGGCGGCCAGTCGAGCGCGACGTCATCCAGCTTCACGTACCGCCCGTCGGTGGTGACGCGCTCGCCGCGCAACAGGCCCCGTAGCGCGTCCAGGTACTCGCGGAGCAACGTGACCGGCGACTCGGCCCGCGCGCCGACCTGTCCCATCCAGTCCTGCACCCCGTGCCCGACGGTCAGCGTGAAGCGACCGGGGAACAGGCGGTCGAGCGTGGCGGTCTCCATGGCGGTGACGGCGACGTTCCGCAGGGGCACGGGCAGCAGCCCGATCCCGACCCGCAGCCGCTCGGTCCAGGCGAGCGCGGCGGACGCTGCGGAGACCCCGCCCTCCAGGAAACAGTCCTCCCAGAGCCAGAGCTCTTCAAGCCCCGCCGCATCGGCGGCACGGGCCACGTCTCGCAGCTTTTCGGGCGGCAGTTGAGGCCGGAACACGGCACCGAGAGCAGTCATATGCCCTTCCTAGCCCGAGATGCCCACATGAACAACTGCTTTTGCGTCGCCCACCGATGTGCCGACCTGGCGCATTCGCCCCATTGCCGCCCCCCATCCCGCTTGTTGGCGTCACGCCCGCCCACATGATCAACTCACCTGCCCCACAAGGGAGATGGAGATGACACCGATGGGAACAGACCAACCAGGACAACACCGCCCGTGGGAAGCCGACTTCGGCGCCGGGTTCGCCCGGCGAGGGTGAGGAGCTGCTCTCCTTCCACCACCGGGTGACCGCGCCACTGCTGGCCGCCCGAGCCGGAAGGGACGCGCGCGATGAGCAGTGACTCCGGCGCCCCCGACCGCCCCGCGAACGGACGCCGCCGCGCGTTGAGCACCCCCGCCGTCCGTATCGCCCTCTCGGTCCTGGCGATAGCCGTCTCCGCCGCCCTCGTCCTCCTCTCCCCCTTTGCCCTACGCGCCTACGGCCCCGACGGCTCCGACAGCGACTGGCAGCGCGTCGGCAATGTGGCCCAGGCGTACGGGGCGGTCTCCGCGTTGATCGCCGGGCTGGCGCTCGCGGGTGTGGGCGCCTCGCTCGTGTTCCAGGCCCGCGAGAGCAAGGCCAACCGCGAACAGGGCATGCGCACCGCACACACCGAACTGATGCGGATGGCCATCAGGCTTGCGGGTCACTCGCCTTCGGGGGCCTCCAGTTGCGGAGCTACGTACGTCCCCCGCTGCGGAACGGTGAAGACCAACCCCTCCTCGACGAGCACCGCGATCGCGCGCCGGACGGTCGTACGCGCGAGCCCGTACTGCTGCACGAGCTGGGTCTCACTGGAGATGGCCCGGTTGGGCTGCCAGTCCCCCCGTGCGATGCGGGCACGCAGGATGCCCGCCAGCTGCTGGTAGGGCGTAACCGGTCCCTCGTGATCGATTTCAGCGTCCGGCTGGAAGTTCATGATCAGGAAGTTACTCGTACAGATAAGGTCTCTGTCATCGAGATACGTCTCTATACGTAGCGATACAAGTCGAGCTAAGTTGAGTCTCAGTGCATGGAGGACCCCGGCGACGGATTGCGGCCGTCCCGGGGCGTGGCCGAACGCTTCGAAGGAGCGCCGACGTGCTGGACCTTACTCTCCGACTGCTCGCTTGGGTGCTGAGCATCTGCACCCCACGCCCCCGAGGCCGCCACCGCCTCGGAACGATCCCGCCCCTGCGGTTCATCCCCGCCCCTGCGCCCAGGTTCACCGAACGCATCGACGGCAGTGCGTCCCCTCTCGTACGCCCCTACGTCCTGGACCCCGCCGAACACCGCCGCCAACGCGAACGCCGCCGCGCCCTCTACCTCGCCACCCTCGGCATCGACGTCGGCCCCACCCATATCCACGGCGTCCGCGTACCGGCGGCCACCCGATGACGCGCCCCGCCATGCGGATGTGCGCCCGCTGCCACCGCACGACGAGCCGCCCGGTACTCGTGCACGAGGTACACGCAGCAACAGGCCCTGGCTTCAACGTCTACGCGTGCCCCGCCTGCGCCGATCACTACGCGCCCATGACCGACCCGCTGGAACTCCCAGAAACCCCTCGCCGGCGCTCCCGCCTCACTCTCCGCGTCTACAAGGTCAGCGCTGAGGGCGCCGTGACCGAGGACCGGGGTGAAGTCGAGGTCCTGGCCGGTGGTCGTACGGGCCCGGTGCCGCGTACGTCGGCATACCCGCCGTGCGGATGCCCGCACTGTCGGACGCAGTAGCTGTCGGGTGGCCTCACACCATGCCCGGGCGTCGGCCAGGCGCCCGGGCATGGCTGACCGCCAGCACGAAGACTCGTAAGCCCCATACGAACGGAGCGAAAGTGCCGGAACCGCCCGACCTCTACACAATCGAAATTGAGCCTGAGGTGCGGGCGTGGCCGGAGGTGCTCGCGCCTCCGGACTACAGGGCCGCCGAACGATTCGCCGATCGACTCGCGACCGACGGTCCGGCCCTGCCGTTTCCCTTGGCGAGCCACCTCGGCGACGGGCTGCGCGAGTTGCGCATCGGCGCATTCCGCGTGACGTACTGGCTGGCTCCCGGCCGGAGGGCAGTGCTGCTCACGGTTTTCCGGAAGACGAGGATGCGGGAGGCTGACGAAGTCCTGAGAGCGCAAAGAGCACGAAAGCGCTGCGAGGCCGAGCACCCTCCGGCGGGCGAACACGGCGTCTACAGTAGGGGCGAGGAGGCCTGATGAGCAGCGGATACCACACCACGTGGAAGGTCCCGTCCGAGCACCGCGAAGACCCCGCATACCGCGCCGCGGGGCGGCGGATGGACTTCGCCCAGGCGGTCTACGACCGGCGCTCGGCCCTGGGCTGGAGCACTGCTGAACTGGCGCGCCGGGCCGGGATGTCCGAAGAGGACATCGAGTCCATCGAAGAGAGCGGGGTCGATCCGACTCTCGAGCTCCTCGAGCAACTGGCAACCGCACTTGAGTCAGGTGCACGAATCGACCCACGCACCAGCCCCGAGTTCCGTTTCGAGGGACACGCTGCCTGAACAGCCGCTGTGCGCAACGCTCGCTTCATGACCGAGTTGATCCGACGAAGCTCGTCCCGCAGAAGGACAGGAGTCGCCAGCCATGTCACTCGCCCGCGTCCACAACTTCGCCATCTCGCTCGACGGCTTCGGCACCGGTGAGCCCCAGAGCCGTGACGCGCCGTTCGGCCACGCCGGCGAGCGGCTGCACGGATGGATGTTCGCCACCCGGTTCTGGCACGAGATGACCCGCCAACCCGGCGGGAGCCGCGGTCTCGACGACGCCTTCGCGCGGCAGTTCGAGCCCGGGATCGGCGCGGAGATCATGGGCGCCGGGAAGTTCGGTTACCCCGGATGGCACGAGGACCCGGAGTGGAAGGGGTGGTGGGGGCCCAACCCGCCCTTCCACACACCCACCTTCATCCTGACCCACCACACCCGCCCGTCGATCGAGATGGACGGCGGCACGACGTTCCACTTCCTCGACACTTCGCCCGCCAAGGCGCTCGAGACGGCCCGCGAGGCCGCGGACGGCCAGGACGTACGCATCGGCGGCGGCGCCACCGTGGTCCGCGACTTCCTTGCCGCCGGGCTCATCGACCAGCTGCACGTCGTGGTGGTCCCGATCCTGCTCGGCCGAGGCTCACGCCTCTGGGACGGACTGGAGGACCTCGAGAAGGACTACGAGGTCGAGGCCGCCTCCTCGCCCAGCGGAGTCACGCACCTGACGTTCACCCGGGCGGGGCTCTGAACCGCCTCGGTCATCAAGTTCGGGGCACCGGTCAACGTCAGTATTCGCGAGGCTCAAGCTGATTTATGGACAGTAATCACGTCGAACCCGTGGAAGAAGACGTCTACCACGTCGTCAGGGAACCGGAGTTCACCGCGCTTTTCATGCTCGGCGCCGATGACTCGACGGAAACCGTAGAGGACGTTGACGCCGAGTTGCGACTCCCTGACGGCACCCGGTGGAGTGCAAGTTTCATGACTCTCGGTGCGATCGAAACGGTGATGAGTCGATGGAGGGAAACCGGCGAGTATGGCGGTGGAGACTTCTTCCAGTGTGCTGATCTCGTGATCGTGCCCGAGGGCGGAGTGGCAGCCATGGTCGAGGCATTCCGCGCAATCGTGGCGGAGGGGCCGCAGGGGACTCTCGGCAATTTGGAGTAGCGCGATCTGGCCCTCATGCCGGGCCGTTCAATCAACATCCTGCGGGCGCCCATCAAGCGCGGAGACCGGCTCCCCAACCGAGCGATCGCCAGCGAGACGCAACTCGTGCAGCAGTACGGACTGGCGCGGACGACCGTGCGCCGGGCGATTGCCGTACTCGTCGAGGAGGGGCTGGTGTTCACGGTTCCCCAGCGCGGGACGTACGTCTCACCAGAAGCCGCCACCGCCGACGACGCCCCAGCGGAGTGATCGGTGCCGTGCCCGGTCAACTGCCCAGGTGGGCCAGCGCATTGCGGATCCTCGCGATCATCCGGTCGGGGTGGTGAGAGACGTCCTCGGCGGTGAAGCGGAGGATCGCCCGGACCTCCGGGCAGAGGGCCACCTCGTTGAACCGGTCGATGTCCCTCCGGTGCGCGTCACGGGAGCCGTGGTAGGCGTACCCCTCGATCTCGACGACCAGGCCCGCCGCCCGGAACAGGAAGTCCGGGCGGCAGATACGGCCGTTCGGCGTCACGAGGGTCACCTGCGACTCCGGGTACAGGCCCGCGTCACGCATCCGCAGCCGTGCCACAGTCTCGGCTGGCGAACCGCAGAGCGGGTCGGCGAGCGCGAGCCAGCGGCGGGCCCGGCTCGCGCCGAGCAGTGGAGCATCCAACGCGTCCTCGATCGCCCCAAGTTGGGCGAGCGGGCCGCGCCGGATCCCACGCACCGTACGACGGGTGAGCGCCGAGTCCACGGCGATCAGGGCCTCGTCCCGTGGGCCTCCCCGCAGAAGATCGGCAAGGGTGCGCGGCACGCCCGTAACCCGCAGCCCCTGCCGCACCTGGATGTCCTGCGACGGTACGGCGAGGCGGTGCACCCGTACACCACGGTGCCGTGCGACGGCGGCCGGGTCCGTGAACTCGACAACCTCATCACGCAGGACTTCGATACGCCACAGCGCCGCCGCCGACCTGTGGCTCACCACAAGACGCGGTACCGCCGCCTGGCGGGCGAACAACCGCATCCGTAGATCCACCCGCGCCCCTGGCACCGCCCAGGCTCCCTGGTAAATCTTCACCCACCCTTCGGCTCCGAGCCGCCGACTGAGCGCATCCCGAGCCCATCCGGCCTCCAACGCCCACACGGTGAGCAGCACACCGCCCACGGCCAGACTCCGCAGTTCCCCCATCCCGCAACCCTGCCGTACAGGAGGGGGAGCCACTGCCCCCTGTGGATAACCCGGGGCCGTGGCGGTGGTAAGGCGAGGATTGGTGCGTTTGTTGCGGTTCCTTGCCGCGTTGATGCAGGTCGGGCGGCGGGGAGGGAGGGCAAATGCTCCAATCCCTTACTCCCCCTTCGGGAACGTCACCTCCACTCGGCGGTTTTTGCGGCGGCCCTGTTCTGAGGTGTTGTCTGCGATGGGGTAGTCCTCGCTGTAGCCGCGTACCTCGAAGGTGACATCCGCGCCCAGGCCGGCGGCTGCCAGTTCGTCGTGGACCACCTCGGCCCTGTTCTTGGAGAGGGTCACACCATGGGCGTACGAGCCGAGGTTGTCCGTGAAGCCGAAGACGCGGACCTTCGTGGCGTTCTGAGCCTTGATCTCGTCCGCGATCGCCTGGATACGTGACCGGGCCTCGGGGTTCAGTTTCGAGCTGTCCTTGGGGAACAGCACCTCCGCCTGCAGCGCGAACGTCACGTCCTCGTTCGTGTCCTCGCGGCGTTCCTCGCCCCCGAGGTCTTCGACCACCGACTTGATGTCCAGCACCCGCGCGGGCGCGAGCGTCGCGCCGTCGGCGAGCTTCAGGCCGGGGCTGTTGGCGTCCACCTCTGGTGCTTGGGGGGTGGTGACGCTGCCGGGGGGTTCGCTGGGGTCGCCTTCGTCGGCGTGTACGGGAGTGAGGGGGGTCATGAAGACGAGGGCGGTGAGGGCTGTAGCTGTGGTCGCGGTGATCCGTAGGGATGAGGGGAGGGGCATGGCTACTCGCCCTCGGAGAGTTCGACGGAGGCCGGGGGCATGGCGCCGACCTGGAAGTCGACCTTGGTGGTGTCTTCCGGCGGGGCGGGGAACTGAGCGAACCACTCCGTGGTGTCGCCCGACCCCACGCCGCCGGTGAACCGGGTGCACAGGCAGCGCCCCTCGGTGTCGCGAAGGACGAGGTACTTCTTCTTGCCCGTCTGGTCGATCAGACTCGCGCCTGCGATGGACCCGCCGTTCTTGACCAGTTCACTCTCGTCGCCCCGCCAGTCAGCACCCACCCAGGGCTGGCCACTGCCGTTCGTCACCGTTCCTTCGACAGTGACGAAGCCGCCCTCGTCCCGGGTGGCAGAGGTGACAGTGAGGGTCAGGCCGCCTCCCTTGACCTCGGCCAACGCCTGCTCAGGGCCGGGGTCTTGTGATTCCTGCTTGTCGTCGCTTCCTTCGGTCTTCGCAGGCGACGAGGACGACGCGTTCTTGTCCGGCTCGTCGCCGTCGCCTCCCCCGCCGCAGCCGGCCACCGTGAGGACCAGCCCAGACGTGATCGCCACCGCGGTCAGTACCGTGCGGCCCTTCATGGTGTGCCGAAATGCCATCGGTCCGGCTTCCTTTCACTCGGCCAGATACACAGAGAACAGCACGGACGCGTCGGGAAGGTCGTCCAAAACGAAATCTTCGGGGTCGATCTCGATCGGTTCGCCGTCACAATCGAGTTCGACGACATCCAGGGGGTCATCGGGCACCTCGAAGTCACAGCGCGGTTCGATGACGGCCGTGGCCTGGGCCGTTGCCCGAACTGTCTCCGTGCCCGGGATGATCGAGTCCCCGACCGTGTAGTTCGTCTGGATCCCCACCTCGTATCCGGGGAAGCCGTTCACCTCCACACGCTGGGCACCGCCCTGGAGACTCGAGTCGTTCGCAGCGGCCAGTTGTTGGGCCGCGGCGGTGGCCCCGTCACCCGTGGCCTCAGCGGGGTCGAGCCAGTCCAGCCAGTTGTCGTCCACGCCGATGGCGCCTTCCAGTTCCTCCATCAGCTCGTCCCGATGCTCCTGCGCAGCCGCCAACGCAGCAGCGTCCGCAGCGGATTGAGCTCCATTCCGCGCGGACGCTGCCTGGGCAAACGCGAAGAGGGCGACCGCGGCGAAGAGCAGAATCCCCGTCAGCCAGATGTAGATGGGGAGAGTCTGCCCTCGGTCGCCGAAATGTCGTCGGGCTGTCAGCCTCCTCCGACGACGTTCTGTACCGCTGTCAGGATCGCCTGCGAGATGAGCCCGTCCAAGCCCAGCCCGTCGATCAACGTAAAGATCCCCGCAATCAAAATCATCAGCCCCGCATACTCCACGAAGCCCGCCCCGCGATCCCGCTCGCTCCCCCGCATCCGGGAGACAACGGTCCGCCTCCACGTCCCGAGCCCGCGCTTGACGCCTTGCATCGACATCTTCGCCACCATGGCCGCTGTCCTCCCGTCCAACAACACCACTACCGTCCCGCGCACCGTACGTGACACCCCGCCCACTCCGGGTGGGTCCAGGGACCCAACTTCCCGAGTCTGGAGTCATCGGTTCCACCCCCCGTGAGCCGTACCCAGCCAATAAGCGATCGCTTCGCTGCGCGAAGAACTGTGCAACTTTGCGAAGATGCGGTTGATGTGGTTCTTGACGGTCTTCTCGCTGATGAAGCAGGTGGCGGCGATCTGGCGGTTGTTCATGCCGGCCGCGATGAGATCCATGACCTCCACCTCCCGTGAACTCAGTCCGAAATCCCGTCCGTTGTCGTCGCGACCGTGGAGCCCCGCCGCGTAGGCGAGTCGGGCCTTTGACGACTGTGCCATGACTGGTTGCACGTGCGAAGGGAATTCGTTCGGTTCGTACGAAACGCTGAGCGATTCCGAGACAGTTTCAGAGGCGGATTCCGGGTCCACCGAATTCGAGACAGTCGCGTCCGAAACGACAGCCGCGGCAGACGCCGTGAACGTAGCCCTACGGTCCCTCAAGTCCCGTACCGCCGTGATCAGTTCCTCTGCCGTGAACTCGCCGTGGACCAGATAACCCACCGCACCCAGGCGCAACGCCTCCGCCACCACCTCGGGTTCACGGCTGTACGTCAGCATCATCACCGGCGCCAGGCGCGCCAGCGAGGGCAGCGCGGTCAGGCCGTCGCTGCCGGGCATACGTACGTCCAGCAGGGCCACGTCGGGGCAGTGACTGGTCGCATACGTGACCGCCTCCGCTCCGTTCGCCGCCTGCGCGACGACCCGGATGTCGGGGTGGGCGTCGAGCAGGGCGGCGAGGCCCGCCCGTACGACCGGGTTGTCGTCGGCCACGAGCACTCGTAAGGGCGGGCCGGGAAGTGCCTGGTCAGGCATGTGCGGCCTCCTCTTGGGGCGTGTGTGAGGGGGGTACGGGCAGCGGAGTGCCCGACGTTGTCAGGGGGAGGTCCACCTTGACCTCCGTGCCTCCGTGCTCGCCTCGGCGCAGCTCGATGCCCGCGCCGATCGACGTCGCGCGCTCCAGCATTCCCAGCAGACCGAAGTGGCCGGATTTCGCCAGGTGTTGTACGTCATCGAGGGATACGGACGTGCCGGTTCCGTCGTCTCGTACGGTCAGGCGCAGTGTCGAGGCGTCGCCTTCGGCATCGGCATCGGCATCGGCATCGGCATCGGCATCGGCATCGAGGGTTACCTCCACCCCCGTCGCGTCCATCGCGTGCCGGTGTGTGTTCTCCAAGGCCTCCGAGAGGATGGCCAGGAGTTGGTGAGGGGCTCCGGGAGGGAGTACGAGGGTGGGAGCTGCCCGGTAGGCGAGGGCCGCCCTGATGCCCGTACGAGATTCGAAGTCGTCCAGCCTTGCCGTCAGTTCCGTTCGCAGGTCTGTGGGTGGGGTCGACAGGGCCGTGTGGTGGCGGAGGTCCGTCAGGAGGTCGCGGGACTCCGCCGCCGCTCGGCGGGCCGCCCCCGCCACCGTCGCCGCCTGGTCCTTCAGCGCACGCGGATCCGTGGCGTGGTCGGCGGAGACTGCTAGCGCCTCCGCCGCCAGGGCCAGGCCGTGCAGGGTCTTGGCCACCGAGTCGTGCATCTCGCGGGCGAGGCGGGCGCGTTCGGACTCGACGGCCTCCGCCACCGCAAGGCGCGAGTTGGCCTCCGCGAGTGCCTGGCTGGCCGTGCCGAAGTGGAACATCAGATTGCGCAGGGTTACGCCGATGATGCCGGCCGCGATGCAGAAGCCGGCGATGAGGAGGGTGCTGGCGCCGGTGCCGGGGCGGTGTTCCCAGGCCCTGAACACCGTGAGCAGGACGACGAGTTGGAGGCCGGTGAAGATGCCGGAGCCGCGCCAGCCGTACAGCAGGCCGGAGAGGAGGGGAGTACAGACGGCCGCGTACGCGAGGGGGGATGCCGGGGATGCCGTCAGCAGGAGGATCGCGCCGAAGACCAGGTCCACCGCCATGAGGGTGGGGTGGGCGAGGAGGCGGGGGGCGAAGCGGTCCCAGTCCCTGAGCATGGCGTACGAGCCCATGACGCCGAGTACGGCTGCGGCGAGTACGCCGTAACGGGGCAGGCCTTCTGTCGCGTTGGCCGTCGCGAAAGGGGCGCCGATCGCGATCAGTGTCAGGCGGACGGCGAAGGCCTGGCGGCACAGGGCCTGTAGGGCGTTGAGCTGGAGACGAACGCTGCCAGGTGCTGCCGCGTCGTCTGCGAAGTAGCCTGCGGCTCGCTTGGCAGTTGGGGCCCCACTTGCCAGGGCTAGCCAAGCCTCGTGCGCGCGATTCCAGACCCCGCCCATCTCAACGTCCCAAAATCGAGCCGAAGTTCGTCCCCGAGCCCAGGAACATCCCCGTCGCGATCAGGATCATCGTGGCCGGGAGCATGAAGACCAGCGTGACCATCGTGGCCTTGGGGATCGTCTTCGCGGCCCTGCGGCGGGAGTTCTGGGCGTCCGTCCTCCTCATGTCCGTGGCCAGTTGGATCAAGGTGTCCGCGATGGGGGAACCCAGCTCCTCTCCCTGCTGCAACGCCGAGACGAACTGGGCCACCTGCTCGGACGAGTTGCGCTTACGCAGCTCGTCGAAGGCCTGGCGGCGGCTTACGCCCATGTCCATCTGGCGGAGCGTGATCCTCAACTCGTCCGCCCACGGGCCCTCGTAGTGGTCCGCCACCCGGTCCAGGGCCTGGCGGAAGCCGAGGCCCGCCGAGACCACGACCGCCAGGACGTCGAGGAAGTCGGGGAGGGTGCGGTCGATGACCTCCTTGCGGTCGCGGACGGCCTGCCAGATGAGGGCGTCAGCGGCCAGGAGGCCGAAGGCCAGGGTCAGGGCGGCGAACAGGAGCTGGCCATTGGTGTAGAAGACCAGTCCGAGTACGACGCCGAAGATGCCGTAGACCGCGCGGCGGGCCGCGTAACGGTTCAGGGTCAGGCCGCCGGGGTTGCCCGCCATGTCGATACGGCGGCGCTTGGCGTCGACGCGGCGTGGGCCCATCAGGCGCAGCACGAGGGGCGCGAAGCGCATGCCCAGGCGGTCGACCGCGGAGTCGGCCTGCGAGACACGGGTGGATCCGACCTCCAGAGCGAGGGCCAGGTCCCCGGGGAGCTTGGCTTCCGCGCGGAGCATACGGATGCCGAAGAGGAGGCCCGCGACGGCGAGGCCCGACAGGAGAGCGAGCAGCAAGGCCAGCAACGTAACTCCCCCCTCACACTTCGATCTTGCCGAGTCGGCGGATGACGAAGAAGCCGACCGTGTAGAGACCCATGGCGATGAGGACGAGGATCTGGCCGACCGGGGAGCCGGTCACCCGGGCCAGGGCGCCCTCGTTCGAGGAGTTGATGAGCAGGAGCGAGCCGAGGCCCAGGAGCGGGACCGTGAAGGCGGTCGCGTTGACCTCGGAGAGCATCGTGCGGACCTCGCGGCGGGTTTCCTTGCGGTCCTCCAGGGTCTGGGTGAGGTTCCGGAGGGAGTTGACGACGGAGCCGCCCGCCTTGTTGGAGAGGACCAGGGTGGTGACCAGGACGACTAGTTCGCGGGATGGGAGGCGTTCGGCGAGTTCGCCGAGTGTGTCGTCGATGGAGCGGCCGAGGCTCAACTGGTCGGCGACGCGGGCTAGTTCCTCACCGGCCGGGGCCTCCAGTTCCTCCGCGGCCATCGCCAGGGCCGTACGCAGGGCGAGGCCGGCGGCGGAGGCGTTGGCCAGGAGGCGGGCCACGTCCGGGAGTTGGTTGATGAAGGCCTCGATGCGTTTCTGGCGTTGCCAGTTGAGGAAGATCGCGGAGCCCCAGACGCCCATCGCGGCCGCGATGGGGCCGAAGAAGGGGGCCAGGGCGGCGGCTGCGATCAGCCAGAGCGCTACGACGACGGCAGTGACGTACGTGAAGAACTCGCCCGCCGTCAGATCGAGTCCCGTGGCCGAGAGCCGCAGGTGGATGCCGCGGCCCAGTCGGGTGTGGCGCAGGCGGCGGTCGACGGCCGCGAAACGGCGGGCGCGGCCCGCGGCGCTGCGGAGCGGGCCGCCGGAGAGGCGGTCGACGAGGGCCTGGCGCTGGGCGCGGCCGGACGCGTACGTGTGCACGCCCGCGACGGCGAGTGTGCCGCACAGGACGGTGGCGCCGAGGGCGAGCAGGGCGGGGTTGTTCATGGCTCGCTCCTCTCAGTCTTGGTGGTGGAGGTCATCCGATGGCCTGCCTCGTCTGGAGTACGTCGATGGCCTCGGCCACGCGGAAGGCGGGAGGCAGCGGCTCACCGGCGACGTACAGCTTCTCGGCGACCGGGCGGGGCAGCGGGAGATGCTCGAAGTGGCCGTGGACGACGCGGTCGGGACCGGTGGGGCGCGGCACGAAACGGGTGACGGGGGCGATACGGAACTGTTCGCGGCCGTGCGAGATGAGCAGGGCGATCTCGGTGATCTTGCGGGAGCCGTCCGCGTGGCGGGCGAGCTGGACGACCACGTCCACGGCCGAGTTGATCTGGTCCTTCAGCGCCTCGAAGGGGATCTGGACCTCGGACATCGAGCCGAGGGTCTGGAGGCGCATGAGGGCGTCCTCGGCGGAGTTCGCGTGCACGGTGGCCAGCGAACCGTCGTGGCCCGTCGACATGGCCTGGAGCATGTCGAGGGTCTCGCCGCCTCGGACCTCACCGACGATGATGCGGTCGGGGCGCATACGCAGCGAGTTGCGGACCAGGTCGCGGATGGTGATCTGGCCCTTGCCCTCCACGTTCGGGGGGCGGGACTCGAGGCGGATCACGTGCTCCTGCTGGAGCTGGAGTTCGGCGGAGTCCTCGATGGTGATGATGCGCTCGTGGGCCGGGATGAGGCCGGAGAGGGCGTTGAGGAGGGTGGTCTTGCCGGTGCCGGTACCGCCGCTGACGATGACGTTGAAGCGGGCCCGGACGAAGGCCGCGAGCAGCATGAGCATCTGCTCGTCGAGCGAGCCGAGGCCGATGAGCTCGGGGAGCGTGTAGGCGCGGGGGAAGCGGCGGATCGTGAGGGTCGGGCCGGTGAGGGCGAGCGGCGGGATGATGACGTTGACGCGCTCGCCGGTGGGGAGGCGGGCGTCGACCATGGGGTTCGACTCGTCCACGCGCCTGTTGACCGTCGACACGATGCGCTCGATGGTCTGCATCAGCTGCTCGTTGGAGGCGAAGCGGAGGGGCAACTGCTCCACGCGGCCCGCTCGCTCCACGAAGATGGAGTCAGGTCCGTTGACCATGATCTCGGTGATGGACGCGTCGGCGAGCAGGGGTTCCAGTACGCCGAGCCCGAGCGCTTCGTCGACGACTCGCCGTATGAGTTGCGAGCGCTCGGAAGACGACAGGACCGGGCCCTCGCGGCTGATGATGTGCCCCAGCACCCGCTCTAGGCGCAGCCTCCGCTCGGCCGCCGCGAGGCTGGACATCTCGGCCAGGTCGATCTCCTCGAGCAGCTTGGCACGGTAGACGGCGACGAGGTGGCCGTCCTCGCGGCCGGCTCCGCCCTCTTCGGGGGCGGCGATACGGGCCTTGAGGCTCATGTCTTCAACTCCCTTCCAGGGGAGGGTCGTTCCGTACGAGGGTCAGCCGTCATCGTCATCGTTGGGCATCGTGGCCTTCTTCTCCACCTGCCAGCCCTCCCCCACGAACGGGATGAGCAGCGGGACCTGCACGGTCACCGTGGCGGTGGTCGTGTCGCCGCCCCCTTCCGGAGCGGATACGTTCGCGTCGAGCCAGTCGCTCATCGCGGCGTACCCGGCCGCCTCGCCCGCCTCGCCCTGTGAGGCGACCCGCGCGGCGGCACGTGCGCCGGAGCCGGCCTGGTTGGCGGCGTATCCGACGAGGCCCAGCTGGATGGCTGCCAGCCCGACGAGCAGGAGGACGGGCAGGAAACCGGCGAACTCCAGCATGGAGACGCCACGGTCGTCCCTGGCCCGGCTGCGCAGTTTCCGGAGTACGTTCATCCGTCGTCCTCCCCTTCCAGCGCGGCGCCTGCCTCACCTTCGACCTCCCAGCCCGCATCGAAGCCCGGGAAGAAGAGGGGGACTTGGGCGGTGACCGTGGCCCTCATGACCGTCCCGTCGCCACCGCATTCGATGACCGCGTCCTGCCAGGCGTTGGGCAGATTCTCCTGGCCCGCGTCCTGACAGGCAGCCCCCGCGCCCGCCCCGGAGGCGGCCGCCGCCGTAGCCGCCCGCGCCGCTTCGTCCGCCGCGTTCCCGGCCAGGGAGTACGTGTAGCCATACAGCACGCACTGCCACAGGATCGTCATCACGACCAGCAGCAGCGGGAACATCCCGGCGAACTCCAGCGTCACCGCTCCCCGGTCGCCGCCCTTGCGGCGCAGCGCCAGGGCGCCTCGGTCGCCGGAGGGCTTGCGGCGCTTGCCGCCCTTCTCCTGCTGGACGACCAGGCCCAGCTCGCCGGCCAGGGCCCACAGCGCCTGCTTCACGGTCGAGCGGGCGTCCAGGTCCTGCATGCGGCCCGCGTCGACCACGGACTGGAGTTCCTTGAAGGCGGCCGGTACCGCGACGTGGGCCACCTTCGTGCCGGTGACGCGTTCGACGAGGGACGGCTGGATCTCCGTACCGCGTGAGGCGCGGTTGACGACCGTCAGCGTCTCCTCGGCCTTGCGGATCTGGAGGCGGTCCCAGAGGCGGACCATGCGTTTGGCGGCGCGGACGGCGACGACGTCCGGGGTGACGAGGAGGAGGGCCTGGTCGGCGAGTTCGACGGCGACGGCGGTCGCGGAGTTCATCTGGGCGCCGCAGTCGACGACCACGACCTCGTAACGGGTACGCAGGGCCTGGAGGACCTGGCGGGCCGCCCGGTCGGTGACCTCCTCGCCGCGCTCCCCCTCGGCTGGTGCGAGGAGCAGCCCGAGCCCGGTGTCGTGGGTGTAGACGGCGTCCTGGAGGACGCGCGGGTTGATGTCGCTGATCCCGGCGAGGTCGGCCACGGAGCGGCGGAACTGCACATCGAGGTACGAGGCCACGTCGCCCGACTGGAGATCGAAGTCCAGCAAGGCGACCGTACGGCCCGACGCCCGTGCCGCGAGGGCGAGTTGGACGGCTGTGACCGTCGCGCCCACACCGCCCTTCGCCCCGGTGACCGTGACGACGGTGCCGCCGGGCCCGGAGTACAACTCCGGCGTACCGCTGCCGAGATGGCGCCGCATGCCGAGTGACCAGGCGGCGGCGGCCTGGACGCGTTCGGCGAGGGCGTCGTAGCCGAGGGGCAGGCCGATGATGCCGCGGGCGCCGGAGTCCATCGCCGCGGTCAGTACGCCCGTACTGGTGTCGGCGGTGATGAGCACGACCCCGACCGCCGGGAACCGCATCACCACGTCGCGGACGACGTCCAGCGCGGGCATCGGACCGATCCGCTCATGGACGAGCACGACCTCGGGCAACTCGTCCAGGGACTCCGCCGCGAGCCGCGCCAGGGTGTCCAGGAGCGCCGTGGTGTCCGGGACGGGCGCGGCGGGTTCGGCGTCGGGGAGCTGGCTCAGCAGCGTGGAGAGGGCGCGGGCCGAGTCGATGTCGCCGACGGCCGGGAGGATGCGGATGGTCATCGGCACACCTTCGGGGATGCATCCGGGGATGCACCCGGGAACGCATTCGGGGACGCCTTCGTGAGGGCTGAGCGCATCACGGCCTCCTACTTGTCCTCGTCGAGGGTGTACGAGCGGTCGCCGGGCGCGACGACCGTGTCGGAGCCGCCCGCGACCAGGGCGAGCCGTACATGGGTCGCGAACGACTCGGCGTAGGCGACGCGTTGGGTGTCGGCGGTGGTGAGGGCGAAGGTGATCGGGACGGCCTCGGTCGCGGTGCGGCGGCGGTCGTCGCTGTTCTGGGAGGGGTCGAGGGCGGTGAGTTTGCCGACGTCGATGACCCTGGCGTTCTCGACGATGACCTTCGACTGGTCCTTGCCGTTGTCGTTCTCGGCCTCGAAGGTGGCGTAGATGTTGACCCGCGCACCCGGGTTGATCTTCCCCGCCACACCGGTCGCCGCGTCGATCATGATCGCGATCTCCTGCTGGCCGGCTTCCAGCTCGGGCCGGTCCACGATCATGTCCTGCTGGAGCAGGGAGCCCTTCTCGAGCCGGGTGACCGCGATCTTGCCGCGGATCTCGGAAAGGTCGGTGACGGCGGTCGAGGACAGCCACCGCTCGGGCATCTCGACCTTCTCGAACTGGTCGGCCGACAGCTCCCGGTAGGGCGCGACATCGCTCTTCAGGCGGTACGCCGCGACCTCTGGTCCGACCTTCGAGTTCACGTCGCGGATCACCGAGAGCACTCCGGCGAAGGCGCCTACGGCGCACAGGACCGAGAGGACCAGCAGGATGACGCCGCGGCGCTGGCGCGAGTTCACTGAAAGCTCACCTCGTAGGGACGTACCGGGTAGTTGAGCGGGCCATGCTTTTCCGGCCGGGGGTCTGGGGGTTGTCCCCCAGGGTGATGCAGCATGACGCGGGCAACCTCTATCGGGGGCGGGGACAGCGGGGGTCGAGCGGTCGTGTCTGGTGCTCAAGTTCTGTTCGTGGTGCTGTGGCTCTGGCTGTTCAGATGTACGTACGTGACTTACGTAGTGCCTCGTGGCAAGGCGCGTACAGAAGAAGCTGCCCGTCCGGCGGCGCTCGGAAGCTCCGGCGGCGGGAGCAAAGGTGCCGCACAGAAACCGCATCGGTCGCCGATGAGTTCAAGGCCGCACCAGTGGCACTCCTCGCGCCGTACGGACGAGACCAGTTGGTAGAGCACGGACACGTCGTGCAGTCCCGCGGCGAACTCGGCGACCTTCCCCGTGCCCCACCAGCGCGCGGACTCGGCGGGCAGCGGCACGGTGGCGACGCCCTGTACGCGCCAGGCGGGCGCGAGCGTCGTGGTGATCCAGTCGCCGGGCAGCTGCCCGGGCGCGATGAGCATCCGCGTGCCGAACTCGGGCCCGGCCAGCTTCTCTTCCGTTTGGCCGAGCCGTAGGAGCTGGGGCCGCGGATTGGCCAGTACGGCGAACTGGGCGCCCGGCACCCACGACTTGGCGTGGGACTTCAGGGACACCGGGATCCGGTCGAGCTTGGCGACGGAGCCGAGCAGGGCGCCGGCGTAGATGTAGTGGGCGAGCAGCCGTGCGGAGGAGGCGAGCACGCCCGGGCTGAAGTCGCAGACGGAGAGCTGGCGGAGCTGCTGGGCGAGGAGGGCGAGGCCGAGCGGCGGCAGATCGACGCCGAGGAGGGCGATGCGGTCGCTCTCGAGTACGGAACGTACGGCGTGCAGTCTCCGGGTGACGTCGGTGGAGACGGACGCCGGGTATAACGCGATCACATATCCATGCTGCTCGATGAGCGCGTGCATCCCCGTGAGGGAGCTCTCGAGGCTGTCGAGGGGCTGGACGGCGGCGGGCGGCGTCTGCCGGTCGTGAACCGGGAGCACCAGATCGGAACTGGTGACTGCTATCGCGGTCGGCACGCTGCACACCACCCCGTCCACTGCGGCGGGGTGGACGACCACCGCCTCAGATCGCCCCTGTGACGTCGTCTTGCAGCAGAACCATATCCACGGCATGGCCCGATCAACACCGAATCTCCGAGATCAACTCACCGAAGGTGCAGGGTGATCGACACAGCGTGAGACGCATATGCCTCAACTCGGCCGTATAGCGGGCGCGTTGAGGTCCCTGGCTGGGGGTTGGCCGCGTTGCGTTCGGTAATGGGGCGATGCCATGATCGCACTCATGTCTGATCACGGGGGAGACTGCGCGGGGGCGGGACATATACGTAGGTCCCGGATCTGGGACTACATAGAGGACGTCGACGCGAGTACGGGCGTGAGCGCGACTGCGAGCGCGGCCGTCGGCACGCCCGCGAGCACACCCGCGCGTACGACCGCGGTCGACGCTCCGGCGCAGGACCAGGGGCAGGGGCAGGGGCAGGCGCAAGAGCAGAACAAGAGCAGGACCAGGCGAGCCTCCGCCGGCGCGAAGCCGCCGCCTTGCTGGGCGAGTTCCGGCGTACGGCCGTGCTGTTGCCGCTCGGGGAGGACGGCTCCCCGCTGACCGCGGAGTTCGGCGGTATCCGGTGGATCTACGCCTTCTCGGACGAAGCGGCGCTTGCCCGATTCGCCATCGCACGGAGTGAAGGGGCACGGGAGTGGGCGTATGAGCGTGTTCTGGGCGCCCGATTGCTGGATGCGGCGATTCCCGCGATGTCGGAGCCGTATGGGGTGGCGCTGGATGTCGGGAGTGAGGGCGAGGGGGCGCTGTTTCCTCCGGTGCGGGGGATCGTGCCGGACGGGGCGGCGATGGATGCGGAGGACGACGCCCCCAAGGACGTACGGGAAACGCCTGATGGAAACGGGGAGTTGGCGCGATGAGCGACGGCGGTGGCGTCGACGGCAGGGATCTGCAAGTTCAGGGGCTAGGGCCTGTCCGGCGGATCATGTGACTTCCGGGAGATCCGTTCGTTGGCGTGTTCATGTCGCGGGGAGATCTCACGAACGAGGAGTGGGCCCGGCTGAAGCGGCATCTGCCGAAGTCCGGGCAGCGCGGCGGCTGTTGGGCTGGCCACCGTAGGGTTATCAACGGGATCCTGTACCGGAATCGGACCGGGGTGCCGTGGCGGGATCTGCCTGTGCGCTTCGGGAAGTGGAAGACCGTGTACGAGCGGCACAGACGCTGGTCGGCTGACGGCACATGGGACAAGCTCTTCGCGTCCGTCCTGGCCGACGCCGACGCGAAAGGCCGCATCGACTGGTCCATGGTGAGCGTGGACTCCACTACTTGCCGGGCTCACCAGCACGCTGCCGGAGCGCTAAGAAGACCTCCGCGGGTGCCGGGGAAAAGACGCACGCCCCGGCAGCACCGCCCCGACGAGGGACTTGGACGCTCCCGGGGCGGACTGACCTGCAAGATCCACCTCGCTGGTGAAGGCGGCCGTCGCCCGCTGTCCCTGCTGATCACTCCGGGCCAGTGGGGCGACGCACCGCAGCTCATCCCCGTCATGGAACGCGTCCGCGTCGGCCGGCTCGGCGGAGGCCGCCCTCGCACCCGGCCGGAACATCTCGGCGGTGACAAGGCGTACTCCTCCCGGCGAAACCGCCGCTACCTGCGCAGGCGCCAGATCAAGCACACCATCCCCGAACCGAAGAACCAGCGAGCCAACCGGAAACGCCGTGGCAGCGAGGGCGGACGGCCTACTGGTTTCGGCAAGACGATCTACAAGCGGAGGAACGAAGTCGAGCGGACCATCAATGCGCTGAAGAACTTCCGGGCCGTGGCCACGCGGTTCGACAAGCGGGCCTACGTCTTCCACGGCACGGTCACAGTGGCAGCGATCCGACTGTGGCTCCGCTCGCAACCCGTACGACAGGTCTTAGGCGCCGGTCCGCCCGTCGACGAGCTCACGCACGACGTCGAGGTGGCCGTTGTGGCGGGACGTCTCCTCAATGAGGTGGAGGATCACCCACCGAAGGTCGACGTGGCGGCCGTCGCTGATGGGACGCTTGGCCGTTGAGTCCAGGTCGTGGTCGGACACCAGGCGACGGTAGCGGGCGCTCTGCTCCTCGTACTCGGCAAGAAGCTGGGGCAACGGGATGTCGACTGCTGTCCGCATCTCAGGATCGGGATCATCATCGGTCGCCTCGGTCAGCGGCCCCACGAGCTCCTCACCCAGAAACATCAGTTGGAACCAGTAGTACTCGACCCAACGCAGATGGCTGACCAGCCCGCACAACGTCATCAGCGGTGAACTCGGGAGCGGGGCCTTGCGGGCGTCTTCGGCGGACACGCCCTCACACTTGGCGCGCGCGGTGTCACGGGCGTAATCCAGGAAGGTGACCAGCTGCGCACGCTCGTCCCACGCAGGAGGCGTGTCGGTTCGTTGAGTCATCGCCAGGAGTTTCCCGCAGCTCGGAACGGGTGTCGACTCCATTGATCGGAAGCACCGTCAAGTGCCACAGCACCAGCCGTGCTCGGGGAGAGCCTGGCAAGATCCGCCGGACAGGCCCTAAGCCTCATCACCGAGGGCATCACGCTGGCGCTGGACGAGTTGCGTGAACTGGGAATGATCGGCACGGCGAGCGCGGGCCGGGGTTTCTCCGAGGGGCGACGACTCGCCTGGAGTGGACGATCGAGGGCCACCCGGCCCGCCGTACTGCCGCCGATGGGACCTCCGAGTCGTGGACGTACGACGGCGAGGGGAACTGCACCAGCCACACGGACGCTGTCGGCGGCGTCTCGCGCTTCGAGTCGGCTCGGTCCACCACGGCGATGCGTCCGTTCTCGTGCGCCGCTAGACCGCGAGGCGGTCGCCGCCCTCGCGGAACGCCTCGCAGACACACCCACTCCGGCAGGCCCAACCCTCAGGGAACTGGGCACCACCGACCACTTCGTGTCCCTGACCCAGCTCACGAACACGATCACTCCGCGCGGAGACAACGGCGGCCAATAGCCGCGCTCATCCCTGGTGCAGATCGAGGAGAAACCAGTAGTTCACCGTGGGGCCCTGCGCAGCAAGCCCACCTCCAAGGGATTCGTAGAGGGACCGGGCCGCCACATTCGCCTCCCCGGTGGTCAAGAACATCTTCGTGGCCCCGGCCTTCGCTCCGGCCTCCATGAAGGCGCCAAGAAGATCCCGTCCGACGCCGCGACGACGATGGGCTTCCGCCACCTCAAGTTGGTGGACATAAAGCATCGACGACGAGTCCGGACGCGCCAGATGGTGCCCCCAGCACCACCCAAGGATCTCTGACCCATCGGCCGCCACGAAGGCGAGTGCGCTGGGCGTGTCAGCAAACGCCCGAACCACATCGGCCTCCTCGACTCCACGGAAGTGGCGGGCTGCCCGCTCAAGCAGTGACAGATCGTCTCTCGAAATCTGTGTGATCACGGCCTCATACTGCCTCGCTCTCTCAGGCCGCAGAAGCAGCCGACAACAGGCCGTCACCGCACCTGGCACATCCCGCACCTTCCCGGCCATGCAGCCCCCAGAAAGGTCACATCCCTGTCCCGACTCTCAAGAACTTGCCACTTGATGCCGTTGTCCACGAGGTAGCGGATCGCGTCCAGCATCACGCGGTGGCTGTGGAAAAGTTCGGCAATGAGGCCTTCCTCCCCCAGACGCCCACAGCCCAGCGCTATGCACTCCGCCTTGGAGTCAGGACTCGGCCTCGCCCACTACCGCAGCCTCGTACTCCGCGTGATCGACTCGGACAGCGACGGGCGCGCCCCCGGGCTTAGGCTTAGCCCGCTCGATCGGATTATCTGATCACTGTCAGGCTGTCTCACCAGGGTGGCGAGGGCAGGGCGCTGCGCTCAGAACGGTTGAGTGGGCGCCTCTGCCTCAAGAGGCCGCTGTCCTGGCATCGGACTTGGATCCAGCCATATCCGTTGATCGTTTGACCGCTTGAACCGGCGACCGTAGCGGTCCTCGACGAGGACAAGAAGGCCAGTAGCAAGGTTGCGGGCGGTATACCGGCTAGTGGTTGCGACGGCTGGCACGCTGCCCCCAGGGTTGTTATCAGGACATCAACTCCCTTGCCATCACTGGTCGTTGTGTGCTGGGGCAGTAGAATCCTCTGACCGGTCGGCGACTGCTGACGATTGAGGACAAGATCAGGGGGATGCACATGCAGTGCTTAGGCCACGCGGGCTCGTCCCCGTGGTTGCCAGACGTTCGCTACACGGGCGATGCGTACTGGCTACGACCTCAGCTCGTAGGCATTGGTCGTCCGGCCGGCATGTGCGTTGAACCTTGCAAGATCCGGACGCCGATGTTCTGACAGAACTCGGAAGGATCGTCGTTGTCCACTCAGGTACCGGTGTGTAATCACCGGGTCTACGAAGTCGTCATTGTCTTTCTGGTCTCCGTGGTCGCAGGCTTGATGGGCGGCCTTCTCTGGGCCGCGCTTGGCATGTCTCCGGTGTCGGCGGTCGGTACTGGAGCCGCGGTCTTCGTCGGCGTCTTCGGTCTCTGTATGACGGCCGTCGCTTACATCAAGAAGCAGAGCAGTTAGCGCAGCGTGGGAGCGGATCCAAGCGAACCGCCCCCACGCGCTTGCACGTCATCATCACCCGCTCCCCGCATGTGCTCACTGTGGTCGGCGTTCACTCGCCGACCGTAGCCGTCCGGCGCAGTTGCCCTACCCAAGAGTTCGCGAAGCCTAGGGTGCATGCCTCAGCACGCGCCGTTACGCACATGCGTGGGCGTGACCGCCGGTACTCAACTCCGCCTCGTACCACGCGTACTCATTCACGGTCAGCGGTCAGTTCGAACCACACCACCTTCCAGCCGGGCGTTCGGGAAGGGTCGGTGATGGGGTAGCGGCCCCAAGCGCTTGCCAAGGTGTCGACCAGGTACAGGCCCCGGCCGAAGTCTTCGTCGGGTGTACAGGGCAGAGGGGCGGGGAGTTCGGGGTGGTCGTCCATGACTCCGATGCGGACGACTCCGGCGCGGGTGCGGAGTCTGACGGTTACCGGGCCGTCGGAGTGTTTTACCGCGTTCGAGACCAGTTCCGAGGTCAACAGCTCTGCCGTGTCGGCCAGTTCGCGGGAGCAGTTGTAGTCGAGGAGGGCCGTGCGGATCGTGCGGCGGGCGATGCGTGGGGCTCGGGGATTGTTGGTCAGGTGGAGGTGGCA
>NZ_JAAKZX010000146.1 GCF_011045025.1 Streptomyces ureilyticus | reverse complement strand
GTTCTGGGTGGGCGTTCTCGGTATGACAGAGCTCGAGAAGCCGCCGGTGCTGGCGGCTTTCGGGAAGGGGCGGGACTGGGGAAAAAGAACCCTCCACCGTCACCCTCCACCTCGAAGGCCGCACCCACACCTTCACCCACTACGGAACCTGGCTGGGCCGCGACGCCGACGCCTGGAACGTCCAAGACCACGACCCCGTCGCCGCCTCCCTCAGCGGAGCTGCTCGCACCGGCGTCGACTCCCTCACCGCCCCCATGCCCGGAACCGTCACCGTCGTCAAGGTCGCCGTCGGCGACGAAGTGACCGCCGGACAAAGCCTGCTGGTCGTCGAGGCGATGAAGATGGAGCACGTCATCTCCGCCCCGCACGCCGGCACCGTCGCCGAGCTGGACGTCACTCCGGGCTCGACCGTCGCCATGGACCAGGTGCTGGCCGTCATCGCGCCCCAGGAGCAAGAGCTGGGGCAGGAGCAGGAGGAGGCCACGTCATGACCACTCCCGGACTGGGACTCCCCATGGCCGTCCCCGCCCAGGGCCTCCCGGCCACCGTCCGGATCTACGAGGTCGGCGCCCGCGACGGCCTGCAGAACGAGAAGGGCACGGTCCCGACGGAGGTCAAGGCGGAGTTCATCCACCGCCTCGCCGACGCGGGCCTGACGACCATCGAGGCCACCAGCTTCGTACACCCGAAGTGGGTGCCCCAACTGGCGGACGCGGAGCAGCTGTTCCCCCGCGTCAGCGAACTCCCGGTCGCGCTCCCGGTCCTCGTGCCGAACGAACGCGGCCTGGACCGCGCCCTGGCGCTCGGCGCCCGGCAGGTCGCCGTCTTCGCCAGTGCCACCGAGTCCTTCGCGAAGGCCAACCTCAACCGCACCCTCGACGAGTCGCTGGCCATGTTCGAGCCGGTGGTGAACCGGGCGAAGACGGAAGGCCGCCACGTCCGCGGCTACCTCTCCATGAGCTTCGGCGACCCCTGGGAGGGCCCGGTCCCCGTCCCCCAGGTCGTACGGGTGTGCAGGGCGCTCCTGGACATGGGCTGCGACGAACTGAGCCTCGGCGACACGATCGGCGTCGCGACCCCGGGGCACGTACAGGCACTGCTCAGCGCGCTCAACGAAGCGGGCGTGCCCACGCACACGCTCGGCGTGCACTTCCACGACACGTACGGGCAGGCCCTCGCCAACACCCTGGCGGCGCTGCAGCACGGGGTCACGACCGTCGACGCGTCCGCCGGAGGCCTGGGCGGCTGCCCGTTCGCCAAGTCCGCCACCGGCAACCTCGCCACCGAAGACCTCGTGTGGATGCTGCGGGGCCTCGGCATCGACACGGGAGTCGACCTCGACCGTCTCATCGCCACAAGCGTCTGGATGGCCGAGCAGCTGGGTCGGCCCAGCCCTTCCCGCACCGTCCGCGCCCTCTCCCACAAGGAGTGATCCCCCATGTCACTTGACCACCGGCTCTCCCCCGAGCTCGAAGAACTCCGGCGTACGGTCGAGGAGTTCGCCCACGATGTCGTCGCCCCGAAGATCGGTGACTTCTACGAGCGGCATGAGTTCCCGTACGAGATCGTGCGGGAGATGGGCCGGATGGGCCTGTTCGGGCTGCCGTTCCCGGAGGAGTACGGCGGCATGGGCGGCGACTACCTGGCGCTGGGCATCGCGCTGGAGGAACTGGCCCGCGTGGACTCCTCCGTGGCCATCACCCTCGAAGCAGGCGTCTCCCTCGGCGCCATGCCGATCCACCTCTTCGGCACCGAGGCCCAGAAGCGGGAGTGGCTGCCCCGCCTCTGCACGGGCGAGATCCTCGGCGCCTTCGGCCTGACCGAACCGGACGGCGGCTCGGACGCGGGCGCGACCCGTACGACGGCCCGTCTCGACGAGGCGACGAACGAATGGGTGATCAACGGCACCAAGTGCTTCATCACCAACTCCGGTACGGACATCACGGGTCTGGTCACGGTCACGGCGGTGACCGGCCGCACCGCCGAGGGCAAGCCCCGTATATCGGCGATCATCGTGCCGTCGGGGACACCCGGCTTCACGGTGGCACCCGCGTACTCGAAGGTCGGCTGGAACGCCTCGGACACCCGCGAGCTGTCCTTCGACGACGTCCGCGTCCCGGCCGCGAACCTGCTCGGTGAGGAGGGCCGCGGTTACGCCCAGTTCCTCCGCATCCTCGACGAAGGCCGTATCGCCATAGCGGCCCTGGCGACAGGGCTGGCACAGGGCTGCGTCGACGAATCCCTCAAGTACGCCAAGGAGCGCCACGCCTTCGGCCGGCCGATCGGCGCGAACCAGGCGATCCAGTTCAAGATCGCCGACATGGAGATGAAGGCCCACACGGCCCGCCTGGCCTGGCGCGACGCGGCCTCCCGCCTGGTGACCGGCGACCCCTTCAAGAAGGAGGCGGCCCTGGCCAAGCTGTACTCCTCCACGATCGCCGTGGACAACGCCCGCGACGCCACCCAGATCCACGGCGGCTACGGCTTCATGAACGAGTACCCGGTGGCCCGCATGTGGCGCGACTCCAAGATCCTGGAAATCGGCGAGGGCACGAGCGAGGTCCAACGGATGCTGATCGCACGGGAGTTGGGCCTGACGGGCTGAAAAGCCTCCCTGCCGACGCCCTCGCAACACCCCGGCGGCACCCGGGCGGCGGCCGGTCCGCACCCGAGCCGCACAGGGTCCGCACAGGCGCGGACGCGGGCACCCTCGGACATTTCCGCAGGTGAGACCCGCGCCCTGGACACTTTATAAGGTTAGGCTAACCTACCTTTGAACCTGTCCTTTGGGCGATCAGCCCTGTGCGAAAGCAGTCACCACCATGTTCAACGCCCGTTCCGCCCACCTCACCCGCCGCGGCATACTCGCCGCGGGCGGCGCCCTCGGCCTTGGCGCCGTCCTCGCGGCCTGCGGCGACGACGACGCGAAAAGCGGTGGCTCGGCCGACTCCACGGAGGCCGCCAAGTCCGGCCCCTGGAGCTTCAAGGACGACCGCGGCAAGACCGTCGAGACCGACAAGGTCCCGGCGAACATCGTCGCGTTCACCGGCGTCGCCGCCGCGCTCCACGACTACGGCATCGAGGTCAAGGGCGTCTTCGGCCCCACCGAGACCAAGGACGGCAAGCCCGACGTCCAGGCCGGCGACCTCGACATCAAAAAGGTGACCATTCTCGGCAACGAGTTCGGCCAGTTCAACGTCGAGAAGTACGCCACCCTGGCGCCCGACGTTCTGATCACCACCATGTTCGACGACGCGGGCACGCTCTGGTACGTCCCCGAGGAGTCCAAGGACAAGATCGCCGCCCTCGCCCCGAGCGTCGGCATCTCCGTCTACGACCGCCGGCTGACCGAGCCGCTGCAGCGCATGATGGCGCTCGCCGAGTCCCTTGGCGCCGACGTCAAGGCCGCCAAGGTCACCGCCGCCAAGAAGCGCTTCGAGGACGCCTCCGCCAAGGTGCGCGCCGCCGTCAAGGCCAACCCGGGCATCAGGGTGCTGGCCGGTTCCGCGAGCCAGGACATCTTCTACGTCTCCACCTCGAACCTCTCCGTCGACCTGGAGTACTTCAAGGCACTCGGCGTCACCTTCGTCGAGCCGCCCGCCGACGTACTGAAGGCCAGCGGCGGCTGGTTCGAGAACCTCAGCTGGGAGAACGTCGACAAGTACGACGCGGATCTCATCCTGATGGACAACCGGTCCTCGGCGATTCAGCCCGCCGACATCACCGAGGGCACATGGAAGCAGCTGCCCGCGGTGAAGGCCGGTCAGGTCATCGCGCGTGACCCGGAGCCGATCTTGTCCTACGACAAGTGCGCGCCCATCCTCGAGAACCTCGCCACGGCCATCGAGAAGGCCAAGAAGGTCGCCTGACCCGCCGGCGTTGCCCGAACACCCCGCCCCCTGACGAGAACTCAGGAGCACGCATGACGACGGCCGTAGCCGCCCCGTACCGTATCTTCTCCCTCCAGGTCGTACGGACGAGGCGGCTCAGCCCGTCCCTCGTCCGCGTCACCTTCACGGGCGGCGACCTGAGCGCCTTCACCTCCGACGGCCTGGACCAGAGCCTCTCGCTCTTCCTGCCGCACCCGGGGCAGGAGAAGCCCGTCCTGCCCTTGGAGTACGGCGAGGGCTGGCGGGAGGCATACCTCGGCATCCCCGAAGACGTACGGGCGGTGATGCGCTCGTACACGCTGCGGGCGCTGCGCCGCGACGCGCAGGGGCTGACCACCGAGATCGACATCGACTTCGTGCTGCACGGCACGGAGCCCGGCGCCGCCACCCCGGCGGGCCCGGCCTCCCGCTGGGCCGCCGACGCCAAGGCCGGTGACCATGTCGCCCTGATCGGCCCGGCGGTCGCCGACAACGGGGCGATACGTTTCCGTCCGCCCGCCGACACCGATCTGGTCGTCATGTGGGCGGACGAGACGGCCCTGCCCGCCGCCGCGGCCATCCTGGAGTCGCTGCCGGCCGGGACCAGAGCCCGCGTCTGGCTGGAGGTCCCGCACGCGGGCGACCGCCTGGACGTGAGCACCGACGCGGACGCCGAGATCACCTGGCTCGTACGCGACGAAGGGTCCCCCACGGCTCTCGACGCGATCCGTTCCACCCAACTCCCGTCCGCACAAAGCCCGTACGCCTGGATCTCGGGCGAGGCCGGCTGTGTGAAGGAGCTGCGCCGCCATCTCGTGCGCGAGCGGGAGATCGACCGCCGGCGGATCAGGTTCGTCGGCTATTGGCGGCTCGGGCTGACCGAGGATCAGCGGCTCGAGCAAGGAGAGTGATCCGAGGAGAGTGACCCAAGGAGAGTGATCCATCCCTCACGGACAGCCACCAAACGTCGGCATAGGCGCAACTAAAGGGACATGAGGGACGAGCGAGAGCCGAGAGGTTAGGTTAGCCTTACCTAAGTCACACGCTCTCAGGAACACCGCGCCCCACCCCCTCTCTGTCCCCGGAGGAAACCCCCCATGCGCTCGCACCTGCTCAATGACACGACCGCGGAGCGGTACCGCAGCTCCGTGACCGAAGGAATCGAGCGGGTGGCGGCCAAACTCGCCACCGCAGACCGTCCGTTCACCGGCGTCACGGTCGACGCCCTCGCGCCGCGCATCGACAAGGTCGACCTCGACCGGCCGCTGCTCGACACCACCGCGGCCCTGGACGAGCTCGAAGAGCTCTACCTGCGCGACGCGGTCTACTTCCACCACCCGCGCTATCTCGCGCACCTCAACTGCCCGGTCGTGATCCCCGCCGTCGTCGGCGAGGCGGTCCTGTCGGCCGTCAACTCCTCGCTGGACACCTGGGACCAGTCGGCCGGCGGCACCCTCATCGAGCGCAGGCTCATCGACTGGACCACCGAGCGCATCGGCCTCGGCCCGGCCGCCGACGGCGTGTTCACCTCCGGCGGCACCCAGTCCAACCTCCAGGCGCTGCTCCTCGCCCGCGAGGAGGCCAAGCCAGGGCGGGCAGGGTGGGAACATCCAGCCTCGTACGCCAAACTGCGTGTCTTCGCCTCCGAGGTGAGCCACTTCAGCGTCAAGAAGTCGGCGAAACTGCTCGGCCTCAGCCAGGACTCCGTGGTCTCCATCCCGGTCGGCCGCGACAAGCGCCTGCAGACCGTCGCGCTCGCCCATGAGCTGGAGCGCTGCCGCCGCGACGGGCTGATCCCGATGGCCGTCGTCGCCACCGCGGGCACCACCGACTTCGGCTCCATCGACCCACTGCCCGAGATCGCCGAGCTGTGCGACCAGTTCGGCGCGTGGCTGCATGTCGACGCGGCGTACGGCTGCGGGCTGCTGGCATCGCGAAAGAACCGCCACCTCATCGACGGCATCGAGCGCGCCGACTCCGTGACCGTCGACTACCACAAGTCCTTCTTCCAGCCGGTGAGTTCGTCCGCCGTGCTGGTCCGGGACGCGGCCACGCTGCGGCATGCCACGTACCACGCGGAGTACCTGAACCCGCGCCGCATGGTGCAGGAGCGCATCCCCAACCAGGTCGACAAGTCCCTGCAGACCACCCGCCGCTTCGACGCGCTCAAGCTGTGGATGACGCTGCGCGTGATGGGCGCCGACGGCATCGGCGAGCTCTTCGACGAGGTCTGCGAACTGGCGCAGGACGGCTGGAAGTTGCTCGCCGCCGACCCGCGTTTCGACGTGGTCGTCGCGCCGTCGCTGTCCACTCTCGTCTTCCGCTACATCCCGGCGGCCGTCACCGACCCGGCCGAGATCGATCGCGCCCACCTGTACGCCCGCAAGGCCCTGTTCGCCTCCGGTGACGCGGTGGTCGCGGGCACCAAGGTCGATGGCCGCCACTACCTGAAGTTCACCCTGCTCAACCCCGAGACCACGACGGACGACATAGCCGCCGTACTCGACTTGATCGCCGGCCACGCCGAGCAGTACCTGGGAGGAGAGTCCCTTGACCGCGCTTCCTGAATCCGCGCTTCCCGAATCCCCCGCGAAGACCCACGACTTCATCGGGATCGGCCTCGGCCCCTTCAACCTCGGCCTCGCCTGCCTCACCGAGCCGATCACCGAACTCGACGGCGTCTTCCTGGAGTCCAAGCCGGACTTCGAGTGGCACTCCGGAATGTTCCTGGAGGGCGCGCACCTCCAGACGCCGTTCATGTCGGACCTGGTCACCCTGGCCGACCCGACGTCCCCGTACTCCTTCCTCAACTACCTGAAATCCTCAGGGCGGTTGTACGCGTTCTACATCCGCGAGAACTTCTATCCGCTGCGCGTCGAGTACGACGACTACTGCCGCTGGGCCGCCGGGCAGCTCTCCAGCATCCGCTTCAACACGACGGTCACAGAGGTCACGTACGTCGATGACGTGTACGTCGTACGGACGGAAGCGGGCGAGACCTACCGCGCCCGCCACCTCGTGCTCGGCACCGGCACGCCGCCGTACATCCCCGAGGCCTGTCAGGGTCTCGGTGGGGACTTCATCCACAACTCCCGCTACCAGCAGCACAAGCAGGAGCTGCAGGCGAAGAAGTCGATCACGCTGGTCGGCAGCGGACAGTCCGCCGCGGAGATCTACTACGACCTGCTGAGCGAGATCGACGTCCACGGCTACCGGCTGAACTGGGTCACGCGCTCTCCGCGGTTCTTCCCGCTCGAGTACACCAAGCTCACGCTGGAGATGACCTCCCCGGAGTACATCGACTACTTCCATGCGCTGCCGGAGCGGACCCGCTACCGCCTCCAGTCGGAGCAGAAAGGCCTCTTCAAGGGCATCGACGGTGAGCTGATCAACGAGATCTTCGACCTGCTCTACCAGAAGAACCTCGGCGGCCCGGTCCCTACCCGGCTGCTCACCAACTCCTCGCTGAACAGCGTGAGTTATGAGAACGGCACGTACACCCTCGGCCTTCGTCAGGAAGAGCAGGAGAAGGACTACGAGCTGCACTCCGAGGGCCTGGTCCTGGCGACCGGCTACAAGTACGCGGAGCCGCAGTTCCTGAAGCCCGTTCGCGACCGCATCCTCTACGACGAGCACGGCAACTACGACGTGGCGCGCAACTACGCCATCGACACGACCGGGCGCGGCATCTTCCTGCAGAACGCGGGCGTGCACACGCACTCGATCACCTCGCCGGACCTCGGCATGGGCGCGTACCGCAACGCGTACATCATCCGCGAGCTGCTCGGCAGCGAGTACTACCCGGTCGAGAAGACCATCGCCTTCCAGGAGTTCGCCGTATGAGCACCCAGATTCTCGGGGCGCTCTCGCTGCGCCCCCTCGACCCACTCTCCGACGCCGAGCAGCTGCACTCCTGGGTGACCCATCCCAAGGCGGCCTACTGGATGATGCAGGGCGCCCGGCTCCAGGACGTGGAGCGCGAGTACATGCGGATCGCCGTCCATGAGCACCACGACGCGTTCATCGGGCTGCACGACGGCGAGCCGGCGTTCCTGATGGAGCGCTACGACCCGCGGTACGTCGAACTCGTCGGCCTGTACGAGCCCGAGCCCGGCGACGTCGGCATGCACTTCCTGGTGGCGCCGACGGACACACCCGTGCACGGCTTCACCCGGGCCGTGATCACCGCGGTGATGGAGTCCCTGTTCGCCGACCCGCGGACCCGGCGGGTCGTCGTCGAACCGGACGTGACGAACACGGCGGTGCACGCGCTGAACGAGGCCGTCGGCTTCGTGCCCGTACGCGAGATCCAGAAGCCGGAGAAGCGCGCGCTGCTGTCCTTCTGCACGCGCGAACAGTTCTTGGCTTCGCGAGGAGTGGCGATATGACCCGCGACATGACCCTGACGACCGACACCGCAACCGGACCGCACCTGTCCGACGCCGTGGCGCACCTGACCCCCGAACGCTGGGCGCGCGCCAACCGCCTCCTCATCCGCAAGGCCCTCGCGGAGTTCGCCCACGAGCGGCTCATCACCCCGGAGGCCACCGACGACGGCTCGTACGTCGTACGCAGCGACGACGGCCTCACCCGCTACCGCTTCACCGCCGCCCGTCGTGCCCTCGACCACTGGCAGGTCGACGCCGAGTCGATCAGCCGGCACCGCGACGGCAGGGAACTCCCCCTGCACGCCCTGGAGTTCTTCATCGAGCTAAGGGGTGCGCTGGGCCTCAGCGACGACGTCCTGCCGGTCTATCTGGAGGAGATCTCCTCCACCCTCTCCGGCACCTGCTACAAGCTCACCAAGCAGCCCCAACTCACCTCCGTCGAGCTCGCGAGCAGCGGCTTCCAGGAGATCGAGACGGGGATGACCGAGGGCCACCCCTGCTTCGTCGCCAACAACGGGCGGCTCGGCTTCGGGGTCCACGAGTACCTCTCGTACGCTCCCGAGACCGCGAGCCCCGTACGGCTGATCTGGCTGGCGGCGCACCGCTCGCGGGCGGCGTTCACGGCGGGCGTCGGCCTGGACTACGAGTCCCTGCTGCGGTCCGAGCTCGGGGACGAGACGCTGAAGCGGTTCTCCGTCACCTTGACCGAAAAGGGGCTCGACCCGGACGACTACCTCCTCATCCCGGTCCACCCCTGGCAGTGGTGGAACAAACTCTCCGTGACCTTCGCGGCCGAGGTCGCCCAGCAGCACCTGGTGTGCCTGGGTGAGGGCGACGACGAGTATCTGGCCCAGCAGTCGATCCGGACGTTCTTCAACAAGAGCGCCCCCGAGAAGCACTATGTGAAGACCGCCCTGTCGGTCATCAACATGGGCTTCATGCGCGGCCTCTCCGCCGCGTACATGGAGGCGACGCCGGCCATCAACGACTGGCTGGCCCAACTCGTGCAGAACGACCCGGTGTTGAAGTCCACCGGCCTGTCGGTCATCCGCGAGCGCGCGGCCGTCGGCTACCGGCACCTGGAGTACGAGGCCGCCACCGACCGCTACTCCCCGTACCGCAAGATGCTCGCCGCCCTGTGGCGCGAAAGCCCGGTCCCCTCCCTCCGCGAGGGCGAGCAACTGGCCACCATGGCCTCCCTCGTCCACGTCGACCACGAGGGCGCGTCCATCGCGGCGGCACTGATCGAGCGCTCGGGGCTCACGCCGACGGAGTGGCTGCGGCGCTATCTGTACGCCTACCTCACGCCGCTGCTGCACAGCTTCTACGCGTACGACCTCGTCTTCATGCCGCACGGCGAGAACGTCATCCTCGTCCTCAAGGACGGCGTCGTACAGCGCGTGATCTACAAGGACATCGCCGAGGAGATCGCGGTGATGGACCCGGACGCGGTGCTGCCGCCGGTGGTCGAGCGGATCCGTGTCGAGGTGCCCGAGGACAAGAAGCTGCTGTCGATCCTCACGGACGTCTTCGACTGCTTCTTCCGCTTCCTGGCCGCGAACCTCGCCGACGAGGGCGTCATCGAGGAGACCGACTTCTGGCGGACGGTCGCCGACTGCGTACGCGACTATCAGGCAGCCGCGCCCGAACTGGCCGACAAGTTCCGGCAGTACGACATGTTCGCGCCTGAGTTCGCACTGTCCTGCCTCAACCGGCTCCAGTTGCGCAACAACGAGCAGATGGTCGACCTCGCCGATCCGGCGGGAGCACTCCAGCTCGTCGGCAACCTCAAGAACCCCATAGCCGGGCTGTAGCAACAGACAGCCCCACCAGCAGGCGGGCGCCCTCACGTACGGTCCCAGGGGGCGCCCGCCGTCGTACAGAATTGCCGTATGGCGGAAATCATCCAGAAGGACGGTACTTGGACCTTCGACGGCGATGCCCTGCACCTCACCCCGGGGCGCGACAAGAACGTGAGCCTGCTGCGGAAGACACTGGGTGAACTGACCGTCCCGCTGGGCGCGTTGGCGGGGATCTCCTTCGAACAGGGAAAGAAGTCCGGGCGGTTGAAGCTCCGGCTGCGGGAGGGCGCGGACCCCTTGCTGCAGGCGACCGGCGGCAAGCTCGCCGAGCCGAACGACCCGTACCAGCTCGCCGTCGATTCCGACCGCTACGGCGTCGCCGAGTACTTCGTGGAGGAGATCCGCAACGCGCTGCTGCTGGACCAGGTCCCGGCCACCGCCGTCGACCGCTATCTGGTTCCCGGCCCGTCCGTGCCGCTGTCGGTGTCCGCCGGGGACGGCACCGCGAGCTTCGACGGGGAACGCATACGGCTGGAGTGGAACTGGAAGACGGAGGAGGCCAAGTCGGCCGCCGGTTCGCGCATGCTCTACTTCGCGGACATCGAGTCGGTGGAGTGGCACCCCGCGGTCGGCCTGGAGAACGGCTATCTCCGCTTCACCGTCCGCAACGCCCCGACCAAGGCTCCGCCGAAGTACGACCCCAACTCCGTTGAGCTGTGGGGCTTCAAGAAGGACCCGCTGATGGCGCTGGTCGCGGCGGCGGTGCAGGCCCGCCTTCCGCACCCCTCGGCGTCGTCCATCGAGGACCGGGTGCCCATAGGCTCGAACTCCCCCGCCCAGGACGCCGAACCGCCCGCCGAGCCCGACCACGACGCCCTCCTGCGCCGCCTTCGCGAACTCGGCGAACTACACAAGTCGGGCATCCTCACGGAGGAGGAGTTCACCCTGGCCAAGCAGGCCATCCTGAAGCGTCTTTGAGCGGCCCTCCGAGCCGTCACAGATCGTTTACGGCCAACGCAGATCCTTTGCGACAGTTCCGCCACATTGCTGCCCGATATCGGGCAGATTTCTTGCGATCACTCGCCTCATCCTTCAGGATCATCGAGTGCACGACGAACTCGTTGATCATCTGACGCGCTCCACCGCCCTCAGCCGGGGCGAGGCACTGCGGGTGATCCAGGACGTGCTCGCCTACTTCGACGAGACGACCGAGGACTACGTCCGTCGCCGCCATCGCGAGCTCCAGGTTCAGGGCCTGGTGAACGCGGCGATCTTCGAACGGATCGCGGCAGACCTGAAGTACCGCGCGGTCGCACCGCCCGAGCTCACGCTCAGGCAGCTGCGCCGCATCGTTTATGGCTAGATCGTCTAGGGCTAGGGGCCTTCTGTATGTGTGGAATCGTCGGTTACATCGGCAAGCGGGACGTGGCGCCGCTGCTCCTCGAAGGCCTGCAGCGCCTGGAGTACCGCGGCTACGACTCCGCCGGCATCGTCGTGACCAGCCCGAAGACGGCCGGCCTCAAGATGGTCAAGGCCAAGGGCCGGGTCCGCGACCTGGAGGCCAAGGTTCCGGCCCGCTTCAAGGGCACCACCGGCATCGCCCACACCCGCTGGGCCACGCACGGCGCCCCCTCCGACGTCAACGCGCACCCGCATCTGGACGCCGAGGGCAAGGTCGCCGTCGTCCACAACGGCATCATCGACAACGCCTCCGACCTGCGCAGGAAGCTGGAGGCCGACGGAGTCGAGTTCCTCTCCGAGACCGACACCGAGGTCCTCACCCACCTCATCGCCCGCTCGCAGGCCGTGAAGCTCGAGGACAAGGTCCGCGACACACTGCGCGTCATCGAGGGCACGTACGGCATCGCCGTGATGCACGCCGACTTCCCCGACCGCATCGTGGTGGCCCGCAACGGCTCCCCCGTCGTCCTCGGCATCGGCGAGAAAGAGATGTTCGTCGCCTCGGACATCGCCGCCCTGGTCGCCCACACCCGCCAGATCGTCACCCTCGACGACGGCGAGATGGCCACGCTGAAGGCCGACGACTTCCGTACGTACACCACCGAGGGCACCCGTACGACGGCCGAGCCGACCACCGTGGAGTGGGAGGCCGCCTCGTACGACATGGGCGGCCACGACACGTACATGCACAAGGAGGTCTTCGAGCAGGCCGACGCCGTGGACCGGTGCCTGCGCGGCCGCATCGACGACCGGTTCTCCACCGTGCACCTGGGCGGCCTGAACCTGGACGCCCGCGAGGCGCGCAAGATCCGCCGTGTGAAGATCCTCGGCTGCGGCACCTCGTACCACGCGGGCATGATCGGCGCCCAGATGATCGAGGAGCTGGCCCGTATCCCCGCGGACGCCGAGCCGGCCTCCGAGTTCCGCTACCGCAACGCGGTCGTCGACCCCGACACGCTGTACATCGCGGTCTCGCAGTCCGGTGAGACGTACGACGTACTGGCCGCCGTGCAGGAGCTGAAGCGCAAGGGCGCGCGGGTGCTCGGCGTGGTGAACGTGGTGGGCAGCGCCATCGCCCGCGAGGCGGACGGCGGCATCTACGTCCACGCGGGACCCGAGGTCTGCGTCGTCTCCACCAAGTGCTTCACGAACACCACGGTCGCCTTCGCGCTGCTCGCCCTGCACCTGGGCCGCACCCGCGACCTGTCGGTCCGCGACGGCAAGCGGATCATCGACGGCCTGCGCAGGCTGCCCGCGCAGATCTCGGAGATCCTCGCCCAGGAGGGCGAGATCGAGAAGCTGGCGGCGGAGTACGCCGAGGCCCGCTCGATGCTCTTCATCGGCCGCGTACGCGGCTACCCGGTGGCCCGCGAGGCCTCGCTGAAGCTCAAAGAGGTCTCGTACATCCACGCCGAGGCGTACCCCGCCTCCGAGCTCAAGCACGGCCCGCTCGCCCTGATCGAGCCCGCGCTGCCGACGGTCGCGATCGTGCCCGACGACGACCTGCTGGAGAAGAACCGCGCCGCCCTGGAGGAGATCAAGGCCCGCAGCGGCAAGATCCTCGCGGTGGCCCACCAGGAGCAGGAGAAGGCCGACAGGACGATCGTCGTCCCGAAGAACGAGGACGAACTGGACCCGATCCTGATGGGCATCCCGCTCCAACTCCTCGCCTACCACACGGCGTTGGCCCTGGGCCGGGACATCGACAAGCCCCGGAACCTCGCCAAGTCGGTGACGGTGGAGTAGCCCTCGTACGCATCGAACGGCCTCCCGGGTGTGCCACCAGCACCAGGGAGGCCGTTCCTGCGAGAGCCGAGGTCGCCCATTACCTCGGCTCGTGGCTGCCTCAGCCGGGAGCCGTCATCCTCCGGCCGGCAGCGCGTCGTGGGAGCGCGGTGGGCCAGTGGGCCAGGAACGCCGTCGCGGCGTACCAGGCCACGGCGCCGCCCGCCACGGCGAACCAGCCGCCGACCTTTCCGAGCGCCTCGTTGTCCGCGAAGCTCGAGATGGCGAGTAGCAGCAGCGCGACGAAGAACAGTCCGTAGGCGCCCTGTGCGAGCGGTCCGCGGGCTGCTGCCCCGAGGGTCAGGGTCAGCGCGACGAGTGCGAACAGCAGGAAGAAGAGCCCTGCGGCGTTGTCCGACAGGGTGCTGCCGGCGGTGACTCCCCAGTCGCCCGCCATCGCACCCCAGGCGAACCACAGGGCGCCGAACCCAGTGAAGGCCGTGCCGGTGACGATGTCACGGTCGCGGAACGCGAACAGACCCGCGATGAAGAGCGCGATTCCGCCCACGTACGTGGCGAGGCCCACGGCGTCGGCCGCCGTCACGCCGTCGATCACTTCGGTGTGACCGAGGCCGAAGAACAGCAGAGTGATGCCGAGGGCGAGATGACCGAGGGTGGTGATGGTGCTTCCCGCAGTGACGTCGTTGTTCACGGCGGGGCTCCTTTCGTACAGGTGCGCTTGCGCGATGCCCAATGCCGGGCCGCATCGGCCTGACGACCGGTTTGTACCCTTCACAAAGACACAAACACCTCTACGCACGAGTAGGTTTATGCCGCGTCAGAAGCAGCCCGACACTCCGACGCGCCGTGCCTCACCTGGGACAACGGGAACAAGGAGACGCGTCACGGGATGACGATGACGGGCCGCTGCGCCCGCTTGGCGAGCCGCCCCGCGACCGAGCCGAAGATCCGCCCGACGATGCCTTGCGTGGAGCCGACGACGATCGCGTCCGCCTCGTACTCCCGCCCGACCTCCTCGAGCTCGTGGCAGATGTCGCCGCCGCGCTCGACGAGGATCCACGGCACCTCGGCGAGGTAGTCCGCGCAGGCGAGTTCGAGCCCGAGCACCTCGGTGCGGTGGTCCGGGACGTCGACGAAGACGGGGGGTTCACAGCCCGCCCACACCGTGGTCGGCAGCCGGTTGGCGACGTGCACGATGATCAGGCCGGAGCCCGAGCGGTGTGCCATCCCGATCGCATAGGAAAGGGCGCGCTCGCTGGACGTCGAGCCGTCGAAGCCGACGACGACGCCGTGCTTGAACGCGGGGTCACAGGACTGACGTGTCTCTTCCGCCGCGAAGGGCTCGGACGCCGTGGGGTCGACGACGGGGCGCTTGCGGTCCGCGGGATCGAAGAATTCTTGACCGGCCATGGCTGTCTCGGCGTTTGGATCCTCATGGGTGGGACGACAGGTGCTACGGAGCTGTGTCCGGGAATCATCTTCCCAACCCCATACCCCCAAGGGTACGGCGGCACGCCTCCTCTGCCCAGATCCCGCGACGGCCGCGGGAGGGTTCCAGGGAGCATGCCCGAGAGGGTGCCCGCAACGCAATGGTTGCTGCCCCGTACAGGCTGTTTGCGCAGGGTTTCGACAGGCGTGGGGCGGAAGTTGCTCGGTTTGACGGCCTTCTCCGTCCGCCTCTGCCGCTCGATTGTTCCGGCACACTCCCGCCACGGGGCGGATTCCGTGACCGGCCGGTCGAACAGGCGTTGAACTCCGGTGAGCCACCGCTCCAGGGAGGCCCAAGCCACCGTCCAGGGAGGCCCACCGTGCCCGCACCCCAGCCCTCCTCCGGGAAGCCCGCCGCGCGGGAGTCCGTCGGCGACTCCGTGAGCGATGTGGTGCGCTGGGCGGCCTTCAGTTGCGTACTGGTCCCGGTGGTGCTCGTCGGGTACGGAACCTCTCTGGCGGGCGCCGCCGGCACGGCCCTCGGTCTGGCGGCGGTGACGGCGGCGTGCCGGGCCCTGCTGAGGCGGTCCGAGCGGTACGCGGCGGCCGCCACGCCCAACAAACCGGCCAACAAACCGGCCGGGAAACGGACAGCCGGTCGCCGACGGCGCATCAGGGGCGGTACAGGAGCGCACAGAGGGGGCCGGAGAGCCCCGGAAAGCACGCCGGTCGACTGACCGGTTTCAGCTCACGCGCCCGGTGGTTTTCAGCCAACTTCCGGCTCCTGCGCATTCCTTGGCCGAAGGGGTCTTCACCCCCCGTTCCACCTGCACCGAAAGGGGTGCCAAGGGGCCTCACACCCTACGGGGACCGGCCACGCATGCGAGGCGCACTTCCCTGTACGGCCCACGAGTGCAACGCTTCGTGATCGAATGCTTCACGCCAAGTTGTCATGTCGACAATGTGCCGAGTGCTGAACTGGTCACGTAGGTACCACGGGACACAGTAGATTCGATCATGCTGTCTGACGGCGGGGGACTCGTGCAGGACCGAGGGGAAACGTGTTGGAGCGACAGACCCGAAAGGTTAAGGGCGCCGCGACCACCGAGGGGGGCTTAGCAGTATGAGCCACGACTCCGCTGCCGCGCCGGAAGCCGCGGCCCGGAAACTTTCCGGGCGACGCCGCAAGGAGATCGTCGCGGTGCTGCTGTTCAGCGGCGGCCCCATCTTTGAGAGTTCCATTCCACTGTCGGTGTTCGGGATCGACCGCCAGGACGCCGGCGTGCCGCGCTACAGGCTGCTTGTCTGTGCCGGGGAGGAGGGGCCCCTGCGGACCACCGGGGGACTCGAACTCACCGCGCCCCAGGGGCTGGAGGCGATATCCAGGGCGGGCACGGTCGTCGTGCCCGCCTGGCGGTCGATCACCTCGCCGCCGCCGGAGGAGGCGCTCGACGCACTGCGCCGGGCGCATGAGGAGGGCGCCCGCATAGTCGGGCTGTGCACCGGCGCCTTCGTACTCGCCGCGGCAGGGCTGCTGGACGGCCGCCCCGCGACCACCCACTGGATGTACGCGCCGACGCTGGCCAAGCGCTATCCGTCCGTGCACGTCGATCCCCGCGAACTGTTCGTGGACGACGGCGACGTGCTGACATCGGCGGGTACGGCGGCGGGTATCGACCTCTGTCTGCACATCGTGCGGACGGACCACGGAAACGAAGCAGCCGGAGCGCTGGCCCGCCGTCTGGTGGTCCCGCCCCGGCGCAGCGGCGGCCAGGAGCGCTACCTCGATCGGTCTTTACCAGAGGAGATCGGCGCCGACCCGCTCGCGGAGGTCGTCGCCTGGGCGCTGGAGCATCTCCACGAGCAGTTCGACGTGGAGACGCTGGCGGCACGCGCGTACATGAGCCGTCGTACGTTCGACCGCCGGTTCCGCTCGCTCACCGGGAGCGCTCCCCTGCAGTGGCTGATCACGCAGCGGGTACTGCAGGCGCAGAGGTTGCTTGAGACATCCGACTACTCGGTGGACGAGGTGGCGGGCCGCTGCGGCTTCCGCTCCCCGGTGGCCCTGCGCGGTCACTTCCGCCGGCAGCTCGGCTCGTCCCCGGCCGCGTACCGGGCCGCCTACCGGGCCCGGCGCCCGCAGTCCGACAAGCCCTCGGACACGGAGGGACCGCCACCGCCACCGGCGGCCCCGCAGGAGTCCGCCTCGGTTCCCCAGCAGACCCGCCGCACGGCCGCCGCGCACGCCGTGGGCTCGTCGGCGTCCCTGTCCACGGAGCCGGACAGGAGCGGCAACGAGATGTACGCCAACGGCCGGCCGAGCCTGCCGGGGCAGCGGAGCGCGCCGTAAGGGACGTAAGGGACGTAAAGCCGTAGTGGGGTGGGCGGTTTCCATCGGCCCTTACGGGTCAGCCGCCCGCCCTGCCCGGCGGCTGCCCTGGTCCCGCGCCTGCCACCCGGTACCGCAGGGGCCGTAGGGTAAGACATATGAACGATCGCATGGTGTGGATCGACTGCGAGATGACCGGCCTCTCGCTGTCCGACGACGCGCTCATCGAGGTGGCCGCACTGGTCACCGACTCTGAGCTGAACGTGCTCGGGGAAGGGGTGGACATCGTGATCCGCCCGCCCGACACGGCGCTGGAGACCATGCCGGAGGTGGTGCGCGCGATGCACACCGCCTCCGGTCTCCTCTCCGAGCTGGCCGCCGGTACGACCCTGGCGGACGCCGAGGAGCAGGTCATGGCGTACGTACGGGAGCACGTCAAGGAGCCGGGCAAGGCCCCGCTGTGCGGCAACTCGGTGGGCACGGACCGCGGTTTCCTGCTGCGGGACATGCCGGCCCTGGAGCAGTACCTCCACTACCGGATCGTCGACGTCTCCTCCGTCAAGGAGCTGGCCCGCCGCTGGTACCCCCGGGCGTACTTCAACAGCCCGGAGAAGAACGGCAACCACCGCGCCCTCGCGGACATCCGCGAATCCATCGCCGAACTCCGCTACTACCGCGAGGCGGTCTTCGTCCCGCTCCCCGGCCCGGACTCGGAGACGGCCCGCGCGATCGCCGCAAAGCACGTCCTGCCTGGGGAGTAGCGCCTGTGCTGCGCCCATGAAAACCCGGGCGCGAGCACCCCTTCCGACCCTGTACACTTTTTCTCGGCCGGTCGGGAAGTCCACGCGGACAACCGCCGGACATGGTGGGTGTAGCTCAGCTGGTAGAGCACCTGGTTGTGGTCCAGGATGCCGCGGGTTCAAGTCCCGTCACTCACCCTCGAGGATGAAGGCCCGGCCTATACGAACAGGCCGGGCCTTCATCGTTCCCGAGCACCGCGGGATGGGCTCCTCTCACGACGAGTCGCGCTCCACCAACATCGCCGGAAGTACCAACTGCCGCTTCTCCAGGCCTCGCGACACCGCGGGCCGGCGGTCCGCGATCTCGTCCAGCAGGAGCTCGAGCATCGCGCGGCCCATGTCCTCGATCGGCTGGCGGACGCTGGTCAGCGGCGGGTCCATGTGGCGGGCGATGGCGGAGTCGTCGTAGCCGACGAGTGCCACGTCGTCGGGTGTGCGGCGGCCGGCCTCGCGCAGGACCTGGCGGGCGCCGGCCGCCATCACGTCGGAGCCGGCGAAGACGGCGTCCAGGTCGGGGCGGCGGGCCAGCAGTTCCTTCATCGCGCGGCGGCCGCCCTCCTCCGTGAAGTCACCCGTGATGATCAGTTCCTCGTCGACCTCGCGGCCCGCGTCGCGCAGCGCGTCGCGGTAGCCGTCGACGCGGCGCTGGGCACCGAAGACGTCGAGACGGCCGGCGATGTGGGTGATGGTGCGGCAGCCCCGGGCGAGCAGGTGCTCCACCGCGGCCCGGCCGCCGCCGTAGTTGTCCGAGTCGACGGAGGGCAGCGTCTCGTCCACGGATCGGCGGCCACTGATCACCGCCGGGATCTCCAGCTGGGACAGCAGGTCCGGCAGCGGGTCGTCCGCGTGGACCGAGACCAGCAGGACGCCGTCCACCCGGTGCGCCGCCAGATACTGGGCCAGCCTGCGCCGCTCCCGGTCACTGCCCGCGAAGATCAGCAGGAGCTGCATCTCGGTGTCCGAGAGGGCCGCGCCCACGCCTTTGAGCATGTCCGAGAAGTACGGCTCCGCGAAGAAGCGGGTCTCGGGCTCGGGGACGACGAGGGCGATGGCGTCGGTGCGGTTGGCGGCGAGAGCGCGGGCTGCCGTGTTCGGGACGTAACCGAGTTCCGCGACCGCCGCCTCGACGGCCGCACGTGTGGCCTCGCTGACCCGCGGGGAGCCGTTGATGACGCGGGAGACCGTGCCGCGGCCCACTCCGGCGCGCGCGGCGACCTCCTCGAGGGTCGGCCGCCTGCCGCTGCGGCCCCGCGCTCCGTGGACTACCATCCCCTGCCTCCCGTCCGACACGGCTCGCACCGCGTGTGGCCTGGAATCTAACAGTGTCGATCCCTACCCCGGCGTCCTGCGCCCATCTGCCGGCACCGGTACCGGGCTTCGATCACTCTCCAAGAAGTGCTGACTGACGTTAGCTAACAGCCCGATAACTGAAGACATATCTCGCCGTCCGGTCCCTTGACACCCCCGCTTCGAGCGGCGAACCTTCAACACATCACTTGTGGGAGCGCTCCCACAGTACCTGGCACATACACATCCCGCACGTTCCCCGCCCGAGCCGCAAGTGAGAACACACGGGCCCAGCAAGAGAGTTGGCCGGGGGGTCGGCACGTCAGGGCAACAGGAGGACGACAATGCGCGCACGTACCCGAACCGGCCGCCGCAAGGTGGTAGTCCTCGCGGCCGTGGCGTCGCTGGGCGCCGGGCTGCTGGCCGGTTGTGCAGAGGACTCCGGCGGCGGCTCGTCGAACTCGGACGGAGGCGACGGCGGCAGCGGCAAGACCACGCTGTCCATCGGCACCTTCGGTGTCTTCGGCTACAAGCAGGCCGGCCTCTACGACGAGTACATGAAGCTGAACCCGGATGTCTCCATCAAGGAGAACGTCACCACCCGCACCGACGTGTACTGGCCCAAGACCCTCACCCGTCTGCAAGCCGGTGCCGGTACCGACGACATCCAGGCGATCGAGATCATGAACGTCACCGAGGCGGTGGAGACCCAGGCCGACAAGTTCGTCGACCTCGGCAAGGAAGTCGACAAATCCCAGTGGCTGGACTGGAAGAACGCCCAGGCCACCACCAAGGACGGCAAGCAGATCGGACTCGGCACCGATGTCGGCCCGATGGCGATCTGCTACCGCAAGGACCTGTTCGAGAAGGCCGGACTGGAGACTGACCGCACCAAGCTCGCCGAACAGTGGAAGGGCGACTGGGGCAAGTACGTCGACCTCGGCAAGCAGTACATGGAGAAGGCGCCCCGGGGCACCAAGTTCGTGGACTCCGCCTCCTCCGTCTACAACGCGGCCCTCGGCGGCGAGCCCGAGCGCTACTACGAGACGGACGGAACCGTCATCTGGGACAAGTCGGACAGCGTCAAGAAGGCCTGGGACGTCGCCATGGAGGTGGCGACCAGCGACATGTCGGCGAAGCTGAAGCAGTTCGACAAGCCGTGGGACCAGGGCTACTCCAACGGCACCTTTGCGACGGTGGCCTGCCCGGCGTGGATGATCGGCTACATCCAGGAGAAGTCCGGCGCCTCCGGCAAGGGCAAGTGGGACGTGGCGGCGGCGCCGACCGCGGCCAACTGGGGCGGTGCCTTCCTCGGCGTCCCGACGGCCAGCAAGAACCAGAAGGAGGCCGTCAAGCTGGCGAAGTGGCTGACCGCGCCCGAGCAGCAGGCGAAGGTCTTCGCCAAGCAGGCCAGCTTCCCGTCGACCCCGTCGGCGTATGCGGACCTGAAGCCGGCGGCCGCCACCTCGGCGTACTTCTCGAACGCGCCGATCACTGAGATCTTCTCGAAGTCCGCCGAGACCATCCCGAGCCAGTACTTCGGCATCAAGGACCAGCCGATCAACACCGCACTCACCGACATCGGCATCCTCCAGGTCGAGCAGAAGGGCAAGTCGCCCGAGGAGGGCTGGGACGCCGCCACCAAGGAGATCAAGGACGTGCTCGGCCAGTGACCAGCTCCAAACAGGCTCTCGCGCAATCCGCGCCGAGCGCCGACGCCGCGCCCGGTGAACAGCCGGGCGCGGCCCGGGGCGCTCAAGGTCGCGGTACACCGCCCCCAGGCCCCAGTTCCTGGCGCAGCCGGCTGTACCGCTGGGACATGAAGGCGTCGCCGTACGCGTTCATCTCCCCCTTCTTCATCTTCTTCGGGGCCTTCTCGCTCGTCCCGCTGCTGTACACGGCCTGGTACTCGCTGCACAACGTGCAGCTGTCCGACCTGGACAACCAGACCTGGGCGGGCCTGGACAACTACCAGAACCTGTTGTCCTCCGACTTCTTCTGGAACTCCCTGTGGGTCACGCTCGTCATCGGCGTGATCTCGACCGTGCCGCAGCTGATCATGGCGATCGGGCTCGCACACCTGCTCAACTACAAGCTGCGCGGCTCGACCGTGTGGCGGGTGGTCATGCTCACCCCGTACGCCACCTCGGTGGCGGCGGCCACGCTGGTGTTCGTGCTGCTGTACTCCTGGGACGGCGGCATGATCAACTGGCTGCTCGACTTCGTCGGGGTCGACCCCATCAACTGGCGTGAGTCCGACTGGGGTTCGAAGTTCGCCGTCTCCACGATCGTCATCTGGCGGTGGACCGGCTACAACGCGCTGATCTACCTCGCGGCGATGCAGGCGATCCCCGCCGACCTGTACGAGTCGGCGTCCCTCGACGGCGCGAACCGCTGGCAGCAGTTCCGCCATGTGACGGTCCCGCAGCTGCGGCCGACGATCCTGTTCACGGTGGTCGTCTCCACGATCGGCGCGACGCAGCTCTTCGGTGAGCCCCTGTTGTTCGGCGGGGTCAGCGGCTCGAAGGGCGGCTCCGGGCACGACTACCAGACGCTCGGCCTGTACATGTACGACCAGGGCTGGGTCATCGGCAACCTCGGCAAGGCGTCCGCGATCGCCTGGTCGATGTTCCTGATCCTGCTGCTCATCGCCGTGATCAATCTGCTGGTCTCCCGACGCCTGAGGAAGTCCCAATGACCACCAGCGAAGTGCCCCTCACTCAGGAGAAGGAGCAGGAGAAGGGGGCGAAGGCGAAGGGCGACCGGGGCTTCCGGCGCCCCCGGATGCTCGGCGCGGGCAAGCAGCTGCACGCGGGCCCGGTCACCTATGTGGTCCTGACCGTCTTCGCTCTCGTCTCGCTGGCGCCACTGGTGTGGACGGCGATCGCGGCCTCGCGCACCGACCAGCGGCTCGCACAGACGCCGCCGCCGCTGTGGTTCGGCGGGAATCTGTTCAACAACCTCGAGCGTGCGTGGGAGGAGGCCTCTCTCGGCACCGCGATGTTCAACACCACGCTGGTCGCGACCACCATCACCGTCGGCACGGTCCTGTTCTCCACGCTGGCCGGTTTCGCCTTCGCCAAGCTGCGGTTCAAGTTCTCCAGCGCCCTGCTGCTGCTGACCATCGGCACGATGATGATCCCGCCGCAGCTCGCCATCGTGCCGCTGTACCTGTGGATGGCCGACCTCGGCTGGTCCAACCAGCTGCAGACCGTCATCCTGCCCACCCTGTGCACCGCGTTCGGCACGTTCTTCATGCGGCAGTACCTGGTGCAGGCGCTGCCCACCGAGCTGATCGAGGCGGCGCGCGTGGACGGCGCGAGCAGTCTGCGGATCGTGTGGCATGTGGTCTTCCCCGCGGCGCGGCCCGCGATGGCCGTGCTCGGCCTGCTGACCTTCGTGTTCGCCTGGAACGACTTCCTGTGGCCGATCATCGCCCTCAACCAGGACAACCCGACCGTGCAGGTCGCGCTCAACGCGCTCGGTACCGGCTACGTCCCCGACCAGTCGGTGATCATGGCGGGCGCGCTGCTCGGCACGTTGCCGCTGCTCATCGCCTTCCTCCTGTTCGGCAAGCAGATCGTGGGCGGGATCATGCAAGGCGCGATCAAGGGCTGACCCGCCGCGCCGCCGCCCGACGGGGCCGGGTCATCGACGCCCCGGCCCCGATCACCTCCCCCACTTACTCCTCGGCCCTCCACGACCCCTAATGGGAGCGCTTCCATGCCTGAGCCTGTGACCTTTCCCCCCGCCTTCCTCTGGGGAGCCGCGACCTCCGCGTACCAGATCGAGGGGGCGGTGCGAGAGGACGGCCGTACGCCCTCGATCTGGGACACCTTCAGTCATACGCCGGGGAAGACGGCCGGTGGCGAACACGGTGACATCGCTGTCGACCACTACCACCGCTACCGCGACGACGTGGCCCTCATGGCGGAGCTGGGCCTGGGCGCGTACCGCTTCTCGGTGTCCTGGTCGCGGGTGCAGCCGACGGGCCGCGGCCCCGCCATCCAGCGCGGCCTGGACTTCTACCGCCGCCTGGTGGACGAGCTGCTCGCGCACGGCATCAAGCCGGCCCTCACCCTCTACCACTGGGATCTGCCGCAGGAGCTGGAGGACGCGGGGGGCTGGCCGGAGCGCGACACGGCGCTGCGGTTCGCGGAGTACGCGCAGATCGTCGGCGAGGCGCTCGGCGACCGCGTCGAGCAGTGGATCACCCTCAACGAGCCCTGGTGCAGCGCCTTTCTCGGGTACGGGTCCGGGGTGCACGCTCCGGGCCGTACGGACGCGGCGGCCTCGCTGAAGGCGGCCCATCACCTCAACCTGGCGCACGGGCTCGGCACTTCGGCCCTGCGCGCCGCGATGCCCGCCCGCAACACGGTCGCGGTGAGCCTCAACTCCTCGGTGATCAGGACGGTTTCGCAGGACCCGGCGGACCTGTCGGCCGGGCAGCGGATCGACGACCTGGCGAACGGCGTGTTCCACGGCCCGATGCTGAACGGCGCGTACCCCGAGACGCTCTTCGAGGCGACGTCCTCGGTCACGGACTGGTCGTACGTGCTCGACGGCGACCTCGAGCTGATCCACCAGCCCCTGGACGCCCTGGGCCTCAACTACTACACCCCGGCGCTGGTTTCAGCCGCCGAGTCCACCCCGACAGGGCCGCGCGCGGACGGCCACGGTGCCAGCTCGTACTCCCCCTGGCCCGGCGCGGACGACGTGATGTTCCACCAAACCCCCGGCGAGCGCACTGAGATGGGCTGGACCATCGACCCGACCGGCCTCCACGAGCTGATCATGCGCTACTCGCGCCTGGCCCCCGGACTCCCCCTGTACATCACGGAGAACGGCGCCGCCTACGACGACAAGCCGGACCCCGACGGCCGCGTCCACGACCCCGAGCGGATCGCCTACCTGCACGGCCACCTCTCGGCCGTCCGCCGCGCGATCACCGACGGCGCGGACGTCCGCGGCTACTTCCTCTGGTCCCTGATGGACAACTTCGAATGGGCCTACGGCTACGGCAAGCGCTTCGGCGCGGTGTACGTCGACTACTCGACGCTGGCTCGTACGCCCAAGTCGAGTGCGCATTGGTATGCGCAGGCGGCTCGCACGGGGGAGCTGCCTCCGGTGACCACTGAGTAGGGGAAACAGGGGGAACGGGGGATGG
>NZ_JAAKZX010000145.1 GCF_011045025.1 Streptomyces ureilyticus | reverse complement strand
GGAGCCATGCGATCGCCGCTGCGATCTCCTCGGCCGCGCCTGCCCGGCGCAGGGGGATCGTCGGGATCAGGCGCGCTGGGCGGTCCGGGTCGCCCATCGCCGCGTGCATGTCTGTGTCCACGAGGCCGACGGACCATCGCCGTCAGGCGCGTACCCACCGGCTCCGTGAAGCGAGCCGTCAGCGGACCGATCACCACCAGGATGAGGACGTACGCCGTGGCCAGCGGCCCGAGGGACGGTTCGATGCCCGCCGTGACCGCGAGCCCGGCGATCACGATCGAGAACTCGCCGCGCGCCACCAGCGTGCCGCCCGCGCGCCAGCGCCCCTTCGTCGAGATCCCGGCCCGCCCGGCGGCCCAGTACCCCGTGGCGATCTTCGTGACGGCGGTGACCACGGACAGCGCGAGCGCGGGCAGCAGCACCGGCGGAATGCTGGCCGGGTCGGTGTGCAGGCCGAAGAAGACGAAGAACACGGCGGCGAACAGGTCCCGGAGCGGGGAGAGCAGATTGTGCGCGCCTTCCGCCGCCTCCCCCGACAGCGCGATGCCGACCAGGAACGCGCCCACCGCCGCCGAGACCTGGAGCTGCTGGGCGAGCCCGGCGACCAGCAGCGTCAGGCCGAGTACGACCAGGAGCAGCTTCTCGGGGTCGTCGCTGGAGACGAAACGGGAGATGAGGCGCCCGTACCGCACCGCGACCACGAGGACGAGCGCCGCCGCGCCGAGCGCGATGGCCAGCGTGAGGCTGCCCGAGGCGAGGCCCGCGCCGGCCAGCAGGGCGGTGATGATCGGCAGATAGACGGCCATCGACAGGTCTTCGAGGACCAGGATGCTGAGGATCACGGGAGTTTCGCGATTGCCGAGCCGCCCCAGGTCGCCGAGGACCTTGGCGATGACTCCGGAGGAGGAGATCCAGGTGACTCCGGCGAGGACCACGGCGGCCACCGGACCCCAGCCGAGCAGCAGCGCCATGGCCGCGCCGGGCAGGGCGTTCAGGGCGGCGTCGACCAGGCCCGCCGGGTACTGGGTCTTGAGGTTCGTGACCAGATCGCTCGCCGTGTACTCGAGTCCCAGCATGAGCAGCAGCAGTACGACCCCGATCTCGGCGCCGATCGCCACGAACTCCTCACTGGTACCCAGCGGCAGCAACCCGCCCTTCCCGAAGGCGAGTCCGGCGAGCAGATACAGCGGGATGGGCGAGAACGAGAACCGCCCGGCGAACCGGCCCAGCAGCCCCAGGCCGAGGATGATGGCGCCGAACTCGATCAGAAAGACCGCGGAGCTGTGCACGTCCGGTTCACTCCCGTCCGAGTATCGCCGCGGCCGTCTCCACGCCCTCGCGGGTGCCGATCACGATGAGGGTGTCCCCGCCGGCCAGCCGGAAGTCGGGCGGGGGCGAGGGGATCGCCTCCGCCCGGCGCAGCACGGCGACGATCGACGCGCCGGTCTCGGTACGCATCTTGGTCTCGCCGAGCAGCCGTCCGTTCCAGTACGAGGTGCCGGCCAGTTCGAGGCGTTCGGCCACCAGTCCCAGCTCGGTGGTGGACAGCAGATTCGGGCTGTGGTGCGTGGGCAGCAGCGCGTCGACGAGGGCCGCCGCCTCCTTCGGCGTCAGATGCACGGACAGGGAGCAGGCGTCCGGGTCGTCCGTGCGGTACGCGCTGAACGTCCGGTCACCGTCCCGGTGCGCGACCACCGAGAGCCGGCGCCGCTCACGTGTCGTCATGTCGTAGCGCACCCCGATCCCCGGCAACGGCGTACTGCTCAGGCGTGGTGTGCCCATGGCTGGTCCCCTGTCCGATCCGTACGTACGTGTCCACGGGGCTGCCTCCGCCCCACATGCGCACCGTACGCAACCCGCATGAAGGCCGGCGCCCCTGGGCGGACGCCGGCCTCCACGGTCAGCCGGTCACTCGATCCTCGGTCAGCCGGTCACTTCGATCTTCCCGTTGGCCGCCTCCGCGGGTACGGCCGTCTTGCCCGCCGTGATCCCCTTCAGCAGCTCGGCGAGGTCAACTCCCGTGGTGGAGCTGAGGAGTTCCATGCCCTGCGCGACGTTGTCGGCGACCGTACGCGACAGCTGGCTGGCGCCGTCCGTAGAGATCACCGTCATCTTGTCGACCGCGCTGAGCGGCTCGGACGCCTTGGCGACGACCTGCGGCAGTACCTCGACCAGCATCTGCAGCACGGCCGCGTCGCCGTACTGCGCGAACGCGTCCGCCTTCTTCCGCATCGCCTCGGCCTCGGCGGCACCCTTCGCGCCGATCGCGGCGGCCTCGGCCTCGCCCTCGATGCGTACGGCGTCGGCGAGCGCCGCACGGTGCGCCTTCTCGCCCTCACCGGTCAGCCTGGCTCGCTGGGCGTCCGCCTCGGCCTCCTTGACCTGCGCGATCCGCCGGGCCTCGGCCTCCTGCTCGGCCTGGTAGCGGGCGGCGTCGGCGGGCTTACGGATCTTGGTGTCCAGCTCGCGGTCGGTCAGCGCGGCCTGCCGCTGAGCCACCTTCTCCTGCTCGCTCAGCACATCCTGCTGCCGAGCGGCCTCGGCCAGCGGCCCCGCGGCGTTCGCCTGGGCAACCGCCTGATCCGTCTCGGCCTTGATCTCGGCCTGCTTCAGCGCGAACGTCCGCTGGGCGATCGCGATCTCCTCCTCGGCCTTCAGCCGCGCCTGCTCGGCGGCCCGCCGGGCCACCGCCTCCGCGATGTCGGCCTCCTGCTTGGCTCGCGCGGCCTCCGGACGGCCCAGGTCCTCCAGGTAGGAGCCCTCGGTGGTGATGTCCTGGATCTGGAAGGCGTCGAGCACCAGGCCCTGCCCGGACAGGCTCGCCTCGGCCTCCTCCGCCACCTGCCCGGCGAACGCGGCCCGGTCCCGGATGATGTCCTCCACCGACATCCGGCCCACGATGGACCGGAGCGCGCCGGACAGCACCTCCTGGGTGAAGCCGACGATCCCGCCCTGCTGCATCAGGAACCGCTGGGCCGCGGCACGGATCGAGTCCTCGGAGCCGCCGACCTTGACGATGGCCACGCCTTCGAGGTTGGCCTTCACTCCGCGCAGCGTGACCGCGCCGCGCACCGCGATCGGGATGTGCCGCGAGGACAGATCGAGGGTGAACTTCTGCTGCACGAACGGCACGACGAACACGCCGCCGCCGACCACGACCTTCTGGCCGCTGTTGTCGGTGAAGATGCGGCCGGTGTCCGGATCGGTGGATGTCTTGCCGCGCCGCCCGGTGACGATGAACGCCTCGCTCGGCCCGGCCACCTTGTACCGGGTGATGACGACGAGCGCGAGCAGCACGAGGAGTACGACGACTCCGACGACTGCGATGACGACTGGACTCATGATGACTTCCCCCCTGCCGGCCCGTGGACGGCAGATCGGTACGTACGAATGATGTGCGAGGTCTGTGGTGGGTGGTTTGGTGTGCGCGGTGTGCTGGGTGGCCGCCCGTGGCCGTCCGGTCAGCGCTCGACCTGGCGGACCGTCACCGACGTCGTCGACAAGGTCCCCTCGACCCAGATCTCGGCACCCCGCGCGATCGGAACGGGGCTCTTGGCCGCGTACTTCACCGGCTGGCCCGCGAGATACAGCAGCACCTCGCCATAGCCGTCGGCCGGAATCGCGGTGACCACGGAGCCCGAGGAGCCCACCAGGTCCTCGCTACGCGGCGTGACGGCGGGTTCGTCCCGCATCAGAGCCCGGCTGAGCCTCCAGGTCAGCCAGCCCGCCCCGGCACCCGCGCCGACGCCCACGACGGTGGCGGGTCCGGCTCCGAGGCCCGTCGTGCCGAGCACGATCGCCCCGCCGAATCCGAGCATCGAGATGAACCCGGCAATGACCGGCAGCGACAGCAGCCCGTCGAACAGCCCGTCCAGGACCCCGGCCCCGTCGAAGAGCCCTTCCAGCACCCCGTCGAAGACGAGCGCCAGGACGAGCAGAACGATCCCCGCGATGCCGAGACCGAGAAAGAAGGTCATGCGGTACGCCCCCCGTGTCCCCCGCGTACGCCGACCACCTCGGCGTACGGGAATCATCCCAGGCATGTGCCCCATCGCACACTGCCGTACTCCGGCAATCTTTACGCCGTCCTGATGCCGGTTCCGGCCCATACGCAGGGGGCCGGCCGCGGGCCAGGATGACGGGGCAGGAAACAAGGGGAGCACGGGGGACGGATACGGGCCCCGGTGCCTTGGTGTCGACGGGGGAAGACACTGGCACCGGGGCTCAGTTCTGCCCCCTTGTGCCCTGTTCCGGCATTGAATCCTCCCCTCCCCGAAGGGGGAGGGGATTCCTGGCTCAGGCCGCCTCCTGGAGCAGCGCTCCAGGAGGTCTTGTGCCCTCGGCACCAGCCGGGTTGAGACCAGCCCGGACGAGCATCACGCGGGCGGAGTTCTTGTCCCTCGGACGGGACACTCCGCATGCGGTGCAGGTGTAGGTGCGCTCACCCAGCGGCAGTACGTGCTTGGCTCTCGCTCCGCACTGCGCGCAGTCCATCGTGGTGTGCGCGGGGTGTACCAGGCGGATGTCCCGCCCGTGCTTGCGGCCCATCTCGATCAAGGCCTGCTTGGTGGCGCCGATGGCGGCGTCGGCGGCCTTGCGGGCCATGGTGGTCTTGGCCAGGAACTTCGGCTTGAAGTCCTCCACCGCGAGGGCGTCGTGGTCGCGGACCACCTTCTTGGCCCACTTGCGGCCGGTGTCCTCACGCTGCCGGGCGACCTTCTGGTGCGCCTTCGCCCGCAGTGTCTTCGCCTCGCGGTAGCCCTTCGACCCGCTCTTGCCCTTCTTCGTTTTGCGGCGGGCCACCATCCGGTCGTACCGGGTCAGCTTCGCCTGGGCCTTCCTGCCGTGCTGGGCGTGCGGCAGGTCGTGCGCGTCGGAGGTGGTGGTCGCGGTCTCCTTCACGCCCCAGTCGACGCCCAGCACGCGGCCGGTCTCCGACAGGGGCTGCACCTGGGCGGGGACGACGAAGCTGGCGTACCAGTGCCCGAGGCTGTCCTGGTACAGGCGCACACTGGACGGCTCGGCGGGCAGTTCCCGCGACCACACCACCGCCACGACGATGCCCCCCGCCAGGTGCAGCCGGCCGTCCTTCAACCGGAACCCGCGCTTGGTGTAGTTGAGGGTCGGCAGCGCCTCGCGCTTGGTCTTCCACGTCGGCATCCCCGCCCGGCGGTGCTGGGCAACCCCCTCACGGATGTCCTTCTGCGCCTTGGTGCGGGAGCGGCCGAAGTCGCGGATGATCTGCTGCTGGGGAACCGACGAGCCCTCGCGCAGCCACGGCGTGCGGGCGCGGGCTTCGGTCAGCATCTTGTCGAGCTGCGCCGGGCCGCACGTTTGCTTGTCGGTGTCCTCGGGACGGTTCTGGTTCCAGGCGTGGACCTGCTTCGACTTGGCCACGCACTCGTTCCACACCCACCGGCACCGGTCCCACTCCGCCATCAGCAGCGTGCGGGCGGTGGACGACACGCGCAGCCGGTAGGTGTAGCGGGCCTGCTCGCCCTCCGCAGCCGCCGTCACCTGCGCCATCTCGCCCCCTCACGGTCCCGGCCGGGACACTATGCCGTCCCGAACCCTGCGAAGGATCGTATGTACGACAGCCGCACAAACTCACCCGACCCCGTGACCACCACCCCAACCAGTGATCACAGGCACGCGCGTTCGTATCATCCTCGGCGAGGCCTGCAGCGGTACGGGCGCTCCGCGCCCTGAACCGGATGCGGCGACGCTCCGCGTCGCGACACCAGGATGCGATTCCTCCCCGACGTGAACGCCGGAGCCTCCTCGCAAGGAAGCAGGTAAACCACTCCCTGGCGATCCGCCCCAGCCGCGTATGCGTTAGAAAGGCGTCAAGGGCTGATGACGTATCCGGGGGCACTGATGGCGGGGCAGGACGTACCCGAGGAATACCTCGACGGCTTCGCCGTCATTCTCGCGGACGCCTCCGCGACCGGCCGCCGGCTGACCCGCGACGAACTCGACTCCCGCCGGGCGCTGGGTGAACGGGCCGCCGAGGCCGGGTACGGCCTCCGCGCCCTCGTCGGCGCGCATCTGGCCGCCGCCCGCGCCCAATGGCCGGCCGCGAACCTCGCCTCCACGGACAGCGTGCTCGCCGCCGTCGAGCAGACCGTCGACGCCTTCGCGGAGGGATACGAGCGGGCCCAGCGGCAGGCCGTACGCCAAGAGGAGGCGGCGCGCCGGGAGTTCATCGACGACCTGCTGTACGGACGCAGCGACCTGGGCCGGCTCGCCCAGCGCGCCGAACGCTTCGGCCTGCGCCTGTCCCACGCGCACGCCGTCGCCGTGGCGCATGGCAGGGCCGGGTACGACGAGGGCGACGTCGTCTCCCGCGAGGTGGAGCGCGCGCTGATCGGCCGGTTCGGCGACCGCAGCATCCTGGTCACCACCAAGGACGGGCGGCTCGTCTGCATCGCCCCCGGCGACCAGGACGAGGTCCTCGCCTTCTTCGCCAAGCAGGCGTACGCGGCGACCGACGGCGGCCAGGTCGCCATCGGCCGCCCGCAGCCCGGCCCCGGCGGCGTCGTCCAGTCGTACGAGGAGGCCCTGAACGCCCTCGACCTGGCCGAGCGCCTGGAACTCGACGCCCCCGTACTCCGCGCCGCCGACCTCCTCGTCTACCCCGTCCTCACCCGCGACCGCCAGGCCATGGCGGACCTGGTGCGCAGTGCCCTCGGCCCGCTGCGGCAGGCCCGCGGCGGAGCCCGGCCGCTCCTCGACACCCTCACCGAGTACTTCGCCTCGGGCTGCGTCGCCGCGGAGGCGGCCCGCCGGCTGTCGCTGAGCGTGCGGGCCCTCACGTACCGGCTGGACCGGATCCACCGGCTGACCGGCGCGAATCCGGCGGACCCGGTGCACCGGTACACGCTGCAGACGGCGGTGATCGGGGCGCGGCTGCTGGACTGGCCGGAGAAGGACTTCTGAGCAGGACCTCTGGGGTAGTCGCCGCCGCTCACCCCCATGCGGCAGGATTCGGGCCATGACCGAGCGAGCCACGACCGAGCGCGACCGCCCCATCCGCGTCCTGATCGCCGACGATCAGGACATGGTGCGTACCGGCTTCCGTTTCTTCCTGGACGCGCAGCCGGACATCACCGTGGTCGCCGAGGCGGCGGACGGGGAGCAGGCCGTCGCGCTGGCCCGGGAGGCCCGGCCGGACGTGTGCCTGCTCGACATCCGTATGCCGAAGATGGACGGCCTGGAGGCGACGCGGCTGCTGGCGGGCCCGGAGGTTCCGGACCCGATGCGGGTCGTCGTGGTGACGACCTTCGACCTCGACGAGTACGTCTACGGCGCCCTGCGCGGCGGAGCCTGCGGCTTCCTCCTCAAGGACTCCGGCCCCACGCTCCTCGCGGAGGCGGTCCGTGCGGCCGCGGCGGGCGACTCCCTGGTCTCCCCCTCCATCACGGTCCGCCTCCTCAAACACGTCACGGCCCCGACAGCGACCCCCACGCCGACCGCGCCGACCCCGGCCCAGCCCCAAGAACCGCTCACCGACCGCGAGTTGGACGTCGTACGCCTCGTCGCCCTCGGCCGCACGAACGCCGAGATCGCCGCCGACCTGTACGTATCCCTCTCCACGGTCAAGACCCACCTGGCCAGCGTCCAAATCAAACTGGCAGCGAGGAACCGCGTAGAGATCGCGGCGTGGGCCTGGCAGACGGGCAACGCGAATGCCTCCGGCGGTTGAGCGGTTGGGTTCGTAGGGGTTGGGGCGCGCAGCTCGACTGCCGGCTCGTCGTGGCTGGTCGCAACCACCCACGAGTACCTGATCCGAACGGAACTCTGGTGAATTCGCCCTGAATTTCGGTACGTTGACCGAACTTCGCCCCCGCTCCACCCACCCCGCCAAGGGAGCAGCACCCATGCCCCAGCAGCCGAAGACCTTTCGTGCCCTCGACATCGGTGACGGCAACGACGGGATCTGGGCCGCTCATACGCAGGCTCTGTGGCCGGCCGCGGACAAGTGGCTGACCGAGGAGAGCAAGACCCCGGAGGGGGCCGCCCGGGCGCGGGAGTTGTTCGAGGCTCATATGCCGGAACTGGTACCGGTACTCGACCGGTTGGCGGCCCAACTCGACCGGCCCAGAGGCGGAACCTTCCTCACCCTCGCCGGCATACGGCCGTTCTTCGCGGGCTGCAGCCAGATCGGCGTCGGCGGCACCCTGCTGCGCAACTACGACTTCGACCCCGCCGATTGCGAAGGCACCATCGTCTCCTCGCATTTCCTCCGGCCCGTGATCGGCATGCAGGACGCCGGCTGGGGCTTGCTGGACGGTATGAACGACGCCGGCCTCGCCGTGTCGCTCACCTTCGGCGGACGTTTCGTACACGGGCCCGGCTTCGCCATCCTCATCGTGCTGCGGTATCTGCTGGAGACCTGCGAGACGGTCGACGAGGCGGTGGACAAGCTGCGTACGATCCCGATCGGCATCCCGCAGAACGTCACCCTCGTCGACGCCGACCGCGCCACAACCGTGTACGTCGGCCCCGACATCCCCCTCACCGAGGCCCCGGACGCCTGCGCCACCAACCACCAGCACCTGCCGGTCCCGGACGAGCAGGAACAGCAGAGCCGGACCCAGAAGCGGCTGGCCACGGTCAGGGCGGCGGGCCCGGACCTCGCGGCACTGCTGAAGCCTCCGCTGTACAACTCCGCGTACGACACGGGCTTGGGCACCGTCTACACCGCCCACTACCGCCCCACCGACGGCCAGGTCACCTACCACTGGCCCACCGAAAGCTGGGACCAGTCCTTCGCGGACTTCACCCCGGGTACACGCACGGTGACCATGGGACGGTCGGAGTAAGGGCGACGCCTACGTCAGTCGTCACCGTCGGGTTCGGGCGACAGCATCATCTCCTTGCGGGAGTAGAGCGGCAGCCCGCTTGTGTCGAGCTTCCAGGTGCCCAGTGCGGTGTTGATTTCGAGCGGAGTTCCGTACGGCTGCTTGTGCAGGCGGTTGCCGTAGGCGGGGCACCCTTCGCTCGTGTCGATGTCCCACTGGTAGGTCCAGGTGCCGTCGCGGGGATCGAGGATGAGGTAGTGCTCGATCCCCATCGCCGGGTAGTCACGGCTCTTGGCCTCGTAGTCGTTGGCCGGGTTCGACGGGGAGACGATCTCGATGGCGAGAAGGATCTCGTGCGGGTCCAGTGGATCGTCGGTCAGCATCGCCTCGCGCGAGGTGATGCTGATGTCGGGGATCCGGAGCTTGCCCAGGGCGACGTCGTCGACTTCACGCACGCTACCGCCAACGGGTCCGCGAACCGCTGACAGCCGTCGCCCAGGTGCCCTCGACTTCGCCGCCATCGACCCGTGTGACGGGCAAAGCCGCGACGACCTGACAAACGAGGTGACCCACCTCCCCAAGGCCTAGGCAGAGACAGGGAACTTCACGCCGGTGAGGTTCTCGGAGACTGTCCACAGGCGTTGCTGGACTGTCCGGTCGTAGGACTCCGGGGTGGACTCGACGAGCTTCGGGTGGCCTCGGGAGCCGCCCATTCCGTCGGGGCCGTAGTACTGGCCGCCGTGGACTGCGAGGTCGGTGGCCGCGCGCAGGGTCGGTAGTGCGCCCATCTCCGGCTTCTGGCTCATCAAGGGCGCGATCAGGGGGCTGATCACCCGCATCGCGGCCGGGAGGTTGCGCATGAGATCGGTATTGGCCAGACCCGGGTGTGCGGCCACCGAGATCGTGGTGCCGAGCGAGGCGAGGCGGTGTTGCAGCTCGTAGGTGAACAACAGGTTCGCCAGCTTCGACTGCCCGTAGGCCGCTACGCGGCTGTAGGACCGCTCCGACTGCAGGTCGTCGAAGTGGATGCCGGCCCGGACGCGGTGGGCGAGGCTGCTGACCGTCACCACCCGCGAGCCCGGCACGGGGAGCAGCAGGTCCAGCACCAGCCCGGTGAACGCGAAGTGGCCGAGATGGTTGGTGCCGAACTGCAGCTCGAAGCCGTCGCGCGTGGTCTGCTTCGGCGGGTACATCACACCGGCGTTGTTGATCAGCAGGTCGATCCCCGTGTGCGTTCCGTGCAGGTCGGCCGCGGCGGCGCGGACCGACTCCAGCGACGTCAGGTCCAGCTCCTGCACGGTGACGTCACCGGACATGCGGGCGGCCGCCTGCCTGCCCTTCTCGACGTCCCGCACGGCCAGCACCACCGTCGCTCCGTGTTCCGCCAGGGCACGGGCGGTCTCGAAGCCAAGGCCGGTGTTGGCGCCGGTCACGACCGCCACCCGACCCTTCTGGTCGGGGATGTCGCGCTCGGTCCACTTCATGACAGTCTCCTTATAGACCGTTGGTCTGTTACGGCCTCGACAGTAAGAGACCAGTGGTCTGATGTCAAGAGACCGCTGGTTTGTAAACTGGGGCGCATGACATTCCAGCGGGCACGCAGCAAGGAGCAGCGCGAGATCCGGCGCCAGGCGATCCTGGACACGGCGGCGGCGATGCTCGACGAGATGCCGGTGGCCGACGTGAGCCTCAACGAGCTGAGCCGACGGGTCGGGCTGGCCAAGTCGAACGTGCTGCGTTACTTCGAGTCACGTGAGGCGGTGCTGTTCGAACTGCTGGAGCGGGCCATGGCGAGATGCCTGGCGGAGGTGCCGGACGAACTGGCCAAGGGTGTCGACCCACACCTGTCGGCGCGCGAACGCGGTGACCAGGTGGCCGCGGTACTCAGCGCGTCCCTCGCCCGCCACACGGTGCTGCTCGATCTCATCAACGCACAGCCCAATGTGCTGGAGCACAACGTGTCCGTCGACGTGGTGGTGCGCCACAAGCGGTCGGCCATCGCCGGCCTCACGAACACGGCCGACCTCATCCGCCAGTACGTGCCGGAACTCGGCGACGACGCCCTGACGGTGGCCATGATGACGATGATCCTGGCCGGCGCCCTCTCGTCCTACTGCCGGCCCTCCGCCAGCACTGCCGCCGCCTACGAAGCCGACCCCACCGTGAGCGTGCTCCGCCTGGACCTGCGCACCACCCTGGAACACGCCACCGCCACGCTGATCGCGGGCACACTGGCACGCGCCTGACACCAAGGCACCGAGGAGCCCGCACAGCGGCACCGGTTAATCTGCCGGGAGCGTACGGGCGTGCGACCGGGTGAGGCGGGAAGCAAGGGGCGTGGAGGAGCGAGGGAGTCTGGCCGACGGGGCGCGGTTGGCCGCGCGGGGGTTTGTGTATGTCGTCGTGGGGGGCGTTGCCCTCGTCGCGATCGTCACCATCGGGTCCGTGCTCGGGCCGATGTTCGCGCTCGATCTCGCTACGCCTGCCATGGCGGCCTGGTGGACCGTGTTCACGTCCATCGCTGTGCAGGCGATGCCGTTCCTGTTGCTGGGTACGGCGGTGTCGGCGGGGATCGGGGCATTCGTGCCGGAGCGGGTCTTCAGTCGCGTACTGCCGAAGAAGCCCACGCTCGCCGTGCCCGTCGCGGGGGCGGCCGGGGTGGTGCTTCCCGGGTGCGAGTGCGCCTCCGTGCCGGTGGCCGACAGTCTGATGCGGCGCGGAGTCGCGCCGGCCGCCGCGCTCGCCTTTCTGCTGTCCGCGCCCGCCATCAATCCCATCGTGCTCATCGCCACCTCCATCGCCTTTCCGGGCAACCCGGCCATGGTCGGCGCCCGGCTCGTCGCCTCGCTCGGCACCGCCGTGGTGATGGGGTGGCTGTGGGTCCGGTTCGGGAAGGAGGAGTGGCTGCCCCCGCGGCGTACGACAGGCAAGGGCGCGTCCCCTACCGGGTGGCGCGGGTTCCGGGACGGGCTGCAGCACGACTTTCTGCACGCGGGCGGCTTCCTCGTCCTGGGCGCGGCCGCCGCGGCGACCTTCAACATCCTCGTCCCGCGCTCCGTGCTCGACGTCTTCACCGACTCGCCCTGGCTGTCGGTGCTGCTGCTCGCCGTACTCGCCGTCGTACTGTGCGTCTGCTCCGAGGCCGACGCCTTCGTCGCGGCCTCGCTGAGCGGGTTCTCGCCCACCGCGCGGCTCGCGTTCATGGTGGTCGGGCCGATGGTCGATCTGAAACTGTTCGCCCTCCAGGCGGGTACCTTCGGGCGGGCCTTCGCCATCCGGTTCTCGTCCGTGACCTGGGTCGTGGCCGTGGCGGGCAGTGTGGGCGTGGGGTGGTGGCTGCTATGAGGTTCCGTACGCAGGGGGTGCTGCTGCTTCTGTGCGGGGCGGCGCTGCTGAGGGTGTCCCTCTTCAGCGAGCTGTATCTGCGGTATGTGAAAGAGGGGCTGCGGCCGTATCTGGTCATGTCCGGGGTGCTGCTGCTCGTGCTCGGGGTGCTGGGCCTCGTCAGGCGTGAGAACGGCGACGGCGATCACGGGCACGAGGACCATCAAGGTCTCGGCCACGACCACAGCCGCAGCCCCCGTATCGCCTGGCTCCTCGCCGCCCCCGCCCTCGCCCTCCTCATCTACCCGCCGCCCGCCCTCGGCTCGTACAGCGCCGAGCGCGAGGAGGCGAAGGTCGCGGCGCAGGGCGTCGGCACCTTCCCGAAGCTCCCGGCCGGAGACCCGGTCGAGCTGACGCTGAACGCGTTCGCGTCGCGTGCGCAGTGGGACAGCGGCGCCTCCATGAAGGGGCGCACCCTCCGGCTGACCGGTTTCGTGACGAAGGATGACGACGGCAGGTGGTACGTCGCCCGCCTCTTCGTCAACTGCTGCGCCGCCGACGCCGCGCCCCTGAAGGTCCAGGTCCGCGGCTCCAAGGCCCCCGCCCGCGACACCTGGGTCACCGTCACCGGCACCTGGCACCGCACCGGCAAGCCCGGCTCGGACGAGGCCCGCCCGGTCCTGAACGCCACCTCCGTGCAACGCGTGGACCAGCCCTCGAACCCGTACGAGAAGCGCTGAACCCGGCCGACCCCCGGCTGCCCCCTCGGCCAACTCCCGTGTTGTGCTTCGATGTACGCGACCCAGGGACCCGTACACCCGACCCGTACACCCGACCCAGGGACCCGTACCCGCGGCGGAGACGACCGGGTTGCACGGCGTCCCGCAGACTCCGGCGGGGGGCATGACCGAGGAAGAGTTCGACGCGTTCTACGCCGCCGCGTTCCCGCGGCTGACCGGCCAGCTCTACGCCTTCACCGGGGACCACGGCGAGGCGCAGGACGTCGTCCAGGAGGCGTTCGTACGTGCCTGGGACCGGCGGCGGGAGTTCCTGGCCGAGGGGGCTCCCGAGGCGTGGATCCGTACCGTCGCGATGCGGCTCGCGGTGAGCCGCTGGCGGCGGGCGAGGCGTTGGCTGGAACTGGTGCGCCGCAATCCGCCGCCGGAGCACATGCCGGGGCCGGGTCCCGAGCGCACCGCGCTGGTCCAGGCGTTGCGGGAACTGCCCGAAGCGCAGCGCAGAGCCGTCGTACTTCACCATCTGTGCGACCTCAGTGTCGAACAGGTAGCCTCCGAAACCGGTGCGCCCGTGGGCACGGTCAAGGCCCGGCTGTCCCGCGGCCGCGCGGCGCTGGCGCGGTGGCTGAGCGAGGCCGATGAACTGGCTGAGAGGGAGGACGACCGTGTCCGATGAGCCCCGGCCCGCCGAGTCCCGCCGCGAACTGGCCTTCGCCCTCAACGAGTTGGCCGACGATCACGAGAGCCTGCCGCCCGTCCCGGGGGCCGAGATCCGCCGTCGTGCCGTACGCCGCCGCCGTCGTCGGCACGCCTCCCTGGCCGCGGTCGGTACCAGTGCGGTGGCGGCCGTTTCGGTGGTCCTGAGCATGGCCTTCGTCGGCGGGAAGGAGGGCCACCACTCCAGGCCGCCCGCGGCCACGCTCAAGGCACCGGCTCCGTCGTCCGCCGCCGGCTCGCTGCCCGCCGCCACCGTGAACCTCTCCCGGCGTGAACTGGTGGTCGGGGGGCGCGTCCTGCCCATCTCCGCGGGGGCGGCCAGGACGCCGACGCCGACGGGCCGTATGACGGTCACCGGCAAGGACAAAGTCGCCATGCTGCCGGGCGACACGTTCGGATTCGGGCGACGGTACGAGACGAAGGCGCCGTGGGTGATCCGGCTGCGCACCCCCCAGAACCGTACGAACTACATCGTCGCCTTCACCGTGGACGAGAAGGCGCCCGGCAACTACGACAGCACGACGGGATGGATCGGGCTGCGCCGCGGCGACGCGGAGTGGTTGTACCGGCGGCTCGATCCGGGTGCGGTGGTGGCGGTGGTGGGAGCGGCGCCCACGCCGATGCCGGTGCCCGCGACGACGCCTGCGCCGGTGCGGACGATGCCGAGCGGTACGGCGTCGTGACGTACGCCTGTGCCGGAACGTACGCCTCTGTGAGCGCACGTAGGGCGTCTGTGTCGGTTGGGTCCGCCGTGCCAGTTGGGTCGGCCGTGTCGGCTGCGTCAGTGCCCGTGGGGCATGAGCCGGTCGACCATGCGGCGGGCCGCTCCCGGGCGGGCGGCGGGGACGGCGGGCAGTTCGGCCGGGCGTTCCCAGTCGCAGGGCAGGGACGGGCGGCGCCGCGCTTCCTCGCTACCGCCCCCCTCGCCGTTCTCCTCGCTGTGTTCCTTGAGGGCGACGCTCACAAGGACCAGCAGGAGTTCGACGTCCGAGTCGCAGTCGAGGAGGACGGTGATCCAGGAGGCGCCGGGGCGTACGCGTATGGCGCTGCTGTGGCGGAGCTGGGGGAGCAGGCGTTCGACCGCCGTGCTGGTGAGGTGGAGATCGGCGGAATCGGCGGTGTGGAAATGGACGATCTCGTGTCCCGCCGAAGCGAAAGCCTGCCCAACGGTGCACTTGGGCGGGCCACTTACCAGGTTCGGCCAGCTCTCCAGGAGAGTCATGGCGCGATGGGCCGCGGTCATAACCACATACTTACCCACCCGTCATCTGGATGACTACCCCAGGCTTCCGGCAGTTCGGCCGAACACTCAGACCTTCCTGGGCCGGGCCTTGGCCGGGCCTTGGCCGGGAGGGCGTGTGAGCGTCAGAGTGGCGGGTGTGCCGGTGCCGGGCCCAGCGTCGTCGTGCCCGGTGCGGTCTGGTGGCCCAGGCCCGTGCGGTACGCGTCCAGGGCCGCCTCCACCCGGCCCGTGCGCCGGAACAGGTCGCCCAGCATGCGGCACAGGTCGGCCAGATCTCCCGCAGCGCCCGCCCGCTCCAGCAGGCTGAGCGCCCGTACGTAGTGCTCCTCGGCCGACTCCGTGTCCCGTGTGTCCTCGGCGATGATCCCCAGCAGGCGATGAGCCGCCGCCGCATGAACAGCGCCGCGTTCCGAGGTCAGATCTCCGAGCACATCGCGCAGCAGCTTCGCCGCCTCGGCCGACTTTTCCCGGCGGTGCAGGACGTCGGCCAGTTCCACCACCACCTGGCTGGTGTAGAGCGTCGCGCGCTTCGCGGCGAGGATCGCCCGGGCCTCGCGCAACTCGCTCTCGGCGCGGTCGAGTTGGCCGTTCTGGGCGTACACGTAGCCGCGCATCCAGTGGCAGTTGGCGAGTTCCGTACGGGTCTGGAGCTGGCGGTACAGTTCCGCCGCCTTCGCCAGGGACGCGTCCGCCTCCGTGATCCGGCCCTCGGCGAGCAGCGTACGGGCGACCGAGCGGTGCATACGGGCCAGCAGCGCCGGATCCTCCACCTGCGGAGCCAGCGCCAGGGCGAACTCCGCGGCCTGGGCGGCGCGCGCGTGGGCGCCCATGTCCATGTACGGCCCGATCACGCTCGCGTAGAGGAGGACCAGGGCGCCGGGGTCGTGCAGGCCGGTGCGGTTGAGTTCGTCGAGGGCGGACTCCAACAGGTAGCAGGCGTACCGGAGTTCGCCCGCGAGGTAGTGGGCCACCGCGCGTCCGCGCAGGGCCGGCACCCGGATCGGTAACGGCGCGTCCGCGAGCCGTTTCTCCGCCTCCTCGAACCGGAGCCGGCCCACGACCAGGTCGCCGGACTCCAGGGCGCATTCGCCGAGGCCCAGCAGGGCGGCCGCGCACTCGGCGTCGAGCCCGTGCGCCTCGGCCTCCGCCAGCAGCGCCGCGTACTGCTCGGCCGCGGCCTCCGCCTCCCCGGTGGCGAGGGTGCGCTGCGCGTCGGTGAGCCGCAGGCGCAGCGTCGTGGCGAGGTGGGCGGGGCGGCCGGTGGCCAGTTCCTCGTACGCGACGCCGAGCCGGGCGGCGATGTGCCGCAACGCCTCCTCCGAGGGCCGTACGCGCCCCGCCTCCAGCGTGGAGATGTAGGCCGGCGTGTACTTCCCTTCCGCCAACTGCTTCTGTGTCAGCCCGCGTTCGGTACGCAGCTGCTGGACTCGGCGCCCGATGATTCCCGGGTCGTCACGCTCGGCCATGGGCCAAGCATGCCAGCAAGTCGACTTACCTCTACTGGTAAGCCAACTTCCGTTCGTAACAAGCCAGTTAGTGCTCCCGAGAAAGGGGCAGGAGAATTCCGAGACCTCTTGCCCCTCGGCCCGTTCCGCTCTACGTTAAGCGGCGCGTTAAACCTACGATTGCCCCCCACTTAACGCACTGACGATGCGAGGTTGTCGCCGTGTTCCGACGCATGTCCACGCGCTATGTCTCGGCGCTCCACATCACGGTCCGCCACGTCTCGACCCGCCATGTCTCGGTCCGCTACCTCCCGGCCCTGTGCGCCGCGATCGTCGCCTGCGCGGCGCTGATCAGCGCGGGGGCGGCGGGGCCGCATCGCTGACGGTTTCCGGGCTGAACGGCTCGGACCGGGCCGATCGGCTCGGACCGATCGGCTCGGCTCGGACCGATGAGTTTTCCTGCGGCACCGGGTCCATAAAGGCGAGGGGACGGTTGGCGGCCCCTGCCGAAAAGGGAGTGGTGCGCGATGAAATTGGTACTGCAGGAGTTCCTGTCGCTGGACGGTGTCTCTCAGGGGCCGGGCGCCCCGGACGAGGACACGAGTGACGGATTCACCCAGGGCGGCTGGTTCGTACCGCATCTGGACGAGGCCTTCGAGCGGCTGGCCGGCACCTGGCTCGAGCAGGCGGACGCGTTCCTGTTCGGCCGCCGCACGTATCTGAACTTCGCGCGGGACTGGCCGAAGATGACCGAGCACCCGTCCGCCGCCATCCTGAACGGCCTGCCGAAGTACGTGGCCTCCAACAGCCTCACCCGAGCCGACTGGAATCCCACCACGATCCTCTCCGGCGACATCCCCGCCCAGGTCGCCGAACTGAAGCGGCAGCCCGGCCGCGATCTCCAGATCCACGGCAGCGCGCGCCTGGGCCAGTCGCTCCTGGCCGCCAGCCTGATCGACGAACTGCGCCTCGCGATCGCTCCGGTAGTCGTAGGCACCGGCCGCCGCCTGTTCCCGGACGGCGGCGCCCCGGCGGGCTTCCGCCTCGTGAGCAACGAGACGACACCGGGCGGCCTGACGATCCTCGTCCTCGAATCGACGGGGCTTCCCGAGTACGGGACGTACGGGGCTGAGGGGTAGGGCCCCCTCCCTCGGGGGTCAGAGGGAGGTGACGAAGGTGGTGAAGGCGTTGGGGGTGACGGTGAAGGCGCCGGCTTCGGGGTTCTTCGAGTCGCGGACGGCGATGTGGGGGGTGAGGTCGGCGACCTCGACGCAGTCACCTCCGTTGCTGCTGCTGTGGGTCGACTTGCGCCACTCGGCGGTCCCGAGGGAGGCGCATTCGACGCATTCGCCGCCGCTCGTTCCGCTGTACGTCGACTTGCGCCACTCGGCGTTGCCGAGCGGGGCGCACTCGACGCAGTCACCGCCGCTGCTGCCGCTGTAACTGGACTTACGCCACATCGCGGCTGTCAGCCCCTGGCTGGTCTCCATAGCGCTCCTCCATTACGTGGGCGATCAGCGCTGCCGAGTCCTGCACCGAGAGTGCGGCAGCCTGCAGTTGATCGTAATGGAGCCAGCCCTCGCTGACGCTGTCCGGGTTGGCGGTCATGTGCCCCTGGACGAAGTCCTCGGTGTAGACGATGTCCGGGTCATCGTCGAAGCGCAGGAGATTGAACCCGCCCGTCAGACCCGGGTGTTGGCCCGCAGAGAAGGGCAACACCTGGATCTTGACCCGCCGTTGGTTGCGAAAGCTCAACAGGTGCGCGAGTTGGTTTCGCATGACCTCCCGGCCGCCCATGGGGCGACACAGCACCGCCTCGTCCAGTACCACCCAGACCAGCGGTGGCTTCTCCTTCCGCAGGATGCGTTGCCGCTCCATCCGGGCCGCGACCAACTCGTCAACGCCCTCCGGCTCCGGGGCACCGATCACGGCACGTGCGTACTCCTCCGTCTGCAGAAGCCCGTACACCACCTGCGCCTGAAACGTGGAGATGTACGTGGCCCTGGCCTCCATGTCCGCGTACGGCTGGAACCAACTCGGCAGTTGCGACCGCAGCACCAGCCCAACCAACCGCGAGAAGGCCCCCTCCGTCTCGAGGGCCACATCAACCCGCTCGCTGAACTCCCGCGTCGGGACCTTGTGCGCCGTCTCGATCTGCCCGATCAGGGACCCGGTGCAGAACACGGCGGAACCCAACTGCTTCTGGCTGAGGCCGGCGGCCTCGCGGTAGCGGCGCAGTTCGGCGCCGTAGTAGTCCAGCGGGCTCGCGCTGGGGTCGAGGTGGCGGATATTCACCATGCGGCGCCAACTCCCAAGTGCACACGGCACATCGTTTCGTTCCGGGTGTAGCCGAGCGTAATCGGATCACTCCACTCTGGTGACGTGAATCACGCAACTGACCTTCAAGAGGCGGGTCTTGGCGCCAGGTATGGCGGCAACTTCACCGTCGGTGACCACTCGGCCCGGCACTTGCGCCGCATCCTCCGGGCGTACCTCATGGCATGGGAGATGCCCGAACTGATCGACGCGGCGGGCCTCGCACTCACGGAGCTGATCGCGAACGTCGTCCGCCACGTACCGGGGCGGCGCTGCTCACTGGCGATGCTGCGGACGGCCGAGGGGGTGCGGGTGGAGGTGACGGACGCCTGCCCGTCGCCGCCGTCGTCCACAGCTGTGGACGACGAACTGGCGGAGGGCGGCCGGGGCCTGCTGATCACCGAGGCGGTCACGGACCGCTGGGGCTGGCAGCCGCTGACGGGCGGCGGCCGTACCGGCAAGGCCGTGTGGTTCGAGTGCGACGCCAAGGCGGAGGCGCAGACAAGGCGCGGAGATGAAGACATGACCGTACGCTGCCATTCGTGACCTCTGCCGCCGCCCGCACCGCGCTGGACCTCACCGGGGACCTCCCGCTCCCCGCCCTTGAGGACTTCTACCGCGACCTGCACCGCCATCCGGAGCTGTCCCTCGCCGAGCACCGCACGGCGGGGCGGCTCGCGGAGCGGCTGCGGGCGGCCGGGTACGAGACGGCCGAGGGCGTCGGCGGTACGGGTGTGGTGGGGCTGCTGCGCAACGGGGACGGGCCGACCGTCCTCCTCCGCGGCGACATGGACGCGCTGCCGGTCGCGGAGGAGACGGGGCTGCCGTACGCCTCCGAGGCGCCCGGCGTCATGCACGCCTGCGGGCACGATCTGCACGTCACCTGGCTGGCGGGCGCCGCGTCCGCGCTCGCGGACGGGCGGGACACCTGGTCCGGCACGCTGCTCGTGGTGGGCCAGCCCGCCGAGGAGACCGGCGAGGGGGCGGCGGCGATGGTCGGGGACGGGCTGTACGAACGTTTCCCGCGCCCCGACGTTCTGCTCGCGCAGCACGCGACGCCGGGTCCGGCCGGGCTGTACGCGCACTCGCCCGGCCTGATCATGTCCGCCTCGACGGACGTCGACATCGTGGTGCACGGGGTGGGCGGCCACGGGTCCCGGCCCGAGGCGACGGTCGATCCGGTGGTGACGGCCGCGTACATCGTGACGCGCCTGCAGACCGTCGTATCAAGGGAGTTGGCGGCCCGCGAGTCCGCCGTCCTGACGGTCGGCCGGATCGAGGCGGGCACCCGGCACAACATCATCCCGTCCGAGGCGCACATCGCCCTCAACCTCCGTACGCAGTCCCCCGCCGCACGCGACCAGATGCTCGCCGCGATCCGCCGCATCGCGGTGGGCGAGTGCGCGGCGGCGGGCTGCCCGACCGACCCCACGATCACGATCGGCAGCAGCTTCCCGGTCACCGTGAACGACCTGGAAACCGACCGCCGCGTAGCCGCCGTCCACGGCGAGGTCTTCGGCCCGGAAACGATCCTCGACTTCGGCCCCGTCATGGGCAGCGAGGACTTCCCCGTCCTCGCCGACGGCGACCTCCCGTACGCGTACTGGTTCGTGACGAGCACCCCCGCCGACGTCTGGAACGCGGCAGCCACAGCCGGCGACCTGATGCGACAACTCGCCGCGGTCCCGAGCAACCACAGCCCCCACTTCGCCCCCGACCTGGCGACGGTCGGGCCGGGGGTACGGACGCTGGTGTCGGGGGCACTGGAGATGCTGACGGGGCGGTGAGGTGAACGGCCTGGGCCAGCGCCGCGACGACAGGTGAGCGTCCGCGCCAGGACCACTCCGTGCCAGGTCTACTCCGTTCCGTCCGCCGGCAGGCGCTCGGGCAGACCGAGTCGCGGGAACTGGTCGTCGTGGAACGTGACGATCTCGGCGATCGCCCCGCCGGTGACGCGCAGGACGTCGATCGTCAGCGGCAGGTACGCGCCCTCCTGCTTCTGCCAGAGGTAGAAGGCGGCGGCGGGCTGGCGGTTCACAGAGGTGAGGACGGCGCGCAGGCCCTTCATGCCCTCGAAGCCGCCCTCGACCCAGTCGTTCACCACCGCGTCGCGGCCGACGTGCAGGCCCGGCGTGGGCGGCATCGAGCAGCGGACGTCGTCCCGCAGCATCGCGGTGAGCGCCGGGATGTCCGTGGCCACGCTGGCGTCGGTGTAGCGGCGTACCAGCTCGCGCGTCCCGGCGTCCTCCTCGCCGCCGGTCCAGTCCTGCCGGTCGGCGGGCAGGTGCTCCCGCAGGCCGGCACGGGCCCGCTGCAGCGCGCTGTTCACGGAGTTGACGGAGACCCCGAGGACTTCCGCGACGTCCTTCGCCCGCCAGCCGAGCACGTCCCGCAGGATCAGCACGGCCCGCGGGCGCGGCGCGAGGTGCTGGACCGCGACCAGGTACGCCAGCTCGATCGTCTCCCGCGCGACGGCGACGGTCTCCGGCTCGTCCGCGTCGCCCGCGGGCAGCTCGTCGAGCAGCCGGTCCGGGTAGGGCTGCAGCCACAGCACCTCGCCGCCGGTCGCGGGCTCCGGGCGGCCCTTGGCGATCAGGTCCAGGCAGGCGTTGGTGGCGATCCGGTACAGCCAGGCCCGGAACGTCGACCGCCCCTCGAAGGTCTCCCGCCGCCGCCAGGCACGCAGGAATGTCTCCTGCACGGTGTCCTCGGCGTCATCGAACGACCCGAGCATCCGGTAGCAGTGCACGTGCAGCTCCCGCCGGTGCCGCTCCGCCAGCCCCGAGAACGCCGCCTCGTCGACCTCGCCAAGACCGCTCTCGCCCAGACCGCTCACGCCCAGCTCCTCCAGCCACGTATCCGCACTCATCACGTCATCCTTCCGCCTCGTCGTGTCCCGTCGTAGGTGTGACGGGTGCGGGCGCGAAAACTCATCACTGGGGTCGGTAGGCATGGCTGACCTCGCTTCGCCGGCGGTGATCGACCTCCGCGAGCAGCATGGGCTCGGCGCGGTTCTTACGGTGTCGTGACGTGCTGGGCGCGGAAGCGCCGTTCCGGCGGGTGGCGGGCCTAGCGTCTTCGTATGCGAGTACTGGTCACCGGCGGAGCCGGGTTTATCGGGTCGGCGGTTGTGGAGGCGCTTCGGGCGCGGGGGCATGAGGGGGTCGTCTACGACCTTGTGTCCGGGGGTGATGTGCGGGATCGGGAGAGTGTCGAGCGGGCGCTCGACGGGGTGGACGCCGTGTGTCACCAGGCCGCCATGGTGGGGCTGGGGAAGGGGTTCGAGGACGCTGCCGCGTATGTGAGCAGCAATGATCTCGGGACCGCTGTGTTGTTGTCGGCCATGGCGGATGCGGGGGTGCGGGGGCTGGTGCTCGCCGGGTCCATGGTCGTTTACGGGGAGGGGCGGTACGAGTGCGGTCGGCATGGAGTCGTACGGCCCGGGCCGCGGGCTGTCGCCGACCTGGACGCCGGTCGCTTCGAGCCCAACTGTCCTGTGTGTGGGGATGAGTTGGCGCCGGGGCTCGTGGGTGAGGACGCTCCCGTCGATCCGCGGAACGTGTACGCCACAACCAAGCTCGCCCAGGAGCATCTGGCCGCCTCGTGGGCTCGTGCGGTGGGCGGGCGGACGGTTTCGCTTCGGTACCACAACGTGTACGGGCCGGGGATGCCGCGTGACACCCCGTACGCCGGGGTCGCCTCCTTCTTCCGGTCCGCGCTGGCTCGCGGGGAGTCGCCCCGGGTCTTCGAGGACGGGGGCCAGCGGCGGGACTTCGTGCACGTACGGGATGTGGCCTCCGCCAATGTGCTGGCGCTGGAGGCCCTTTCGGACGCGTCCCCGTTCCGGGCGTACAACGTCGGCAGCGGCGATCCCCACACCGTCGGCGAGCTGGCCGAAGCGCTGGCCGCCGCCCATGGCGGGCCCGCGCCCGTCGTCACCGGGGAGTACCGGCTCGGCGATGTCCGGCACATCACGGCCGATTCGGCGCGGGTGCGGGGCGAGTTGGGGTGGAAACCGGAGGTCGGGTTCGAGGAGGGGGTCCGGGAGTTCGCCACGGCGGCGGGGTTGAGGGTGGATCCCGCGTAGACCGTACGTCCCGGTCCCCGACCCCCGGGTCCCGCAATCAGCCGACCTGTTGCGTCGCCCGGAGTTGCTCCAGGCGCTGGTGTACGTGCTGGAGGGCGCCCTCGCGACGGCCCGGCACGCGGGCGCGCAACTCGGCGAGGGAGGCTCCCAGTTCGCGAGCAGGGGCCGCCTCGGCGATACGGCCCCACTGGTGGTGGGCCCGGTCGGCGGCCGCCTCGACGGCGGGGGCGTCCGGCGACTGCCCCGCGCCGAGCCGCGCGTCGGCCACGGCCAGCCAGGTCCGACAGCTGCGCACGGCGTCCCCGGCGAACATGGCCAGATCGGCCCGTACCTCCATCCAGTGCACAACCTCGTCCGCACCGGGCCCGTACGCACGCAACGCGTCCTGCTCCCAGCGGGCAGCCAGCCGGTCGGCGTCACCGTGCCGCCCGGCCTCCACGGCGGAGGCGATTTCGGCGTGGGGGTCGGAGGGATCGGAGGAGGCGGAGGGTACGGGCGCCTCCGGCGGGGAGGCGGCGGGGATGAAGGGCGCGGGCACCTTTGGCGGTGAAGCAGCGGGGGCAAGTGATGCGGGCGCCTCCGGCCGCGAGCCGACAGGAACGAACGGCGCAGGCGCCTCCCACGATGCGGCAGCGGGGACGGCCGACGCAGGCACCTCCTGCGGTGCGGCAGCCGGGGCAAAGGATGCGGGCGCCTCCGGCCGCGAGCCGGCAGGAACGAACGGCGCAGGCGCCTCCCACGATGCGGCAGCGGGGACGGCTGGCGCCGTCGTCGCGAACGGCGTCGGAACCGCTGGCGCGGGCGACTCCACCGCCAGCACGATGTCCCGCCGGGCGGCGTCCGGCTCCTCCCCGGCCACCCGCGTCAGCGCCTGCTGGTGCAACTGGTCCGGTGCCGGGCGGTGGCCGCTGCGCAGGATCGTGGCGACGGACTTCATGTAGGTCGGGAGCGCGAGCGTTCGGCGGGGCGGGGGCGGGGCGATCCGGCCGTACAGCCGGACTCCCGGGCCGACGGCGAGCGGCTGCGTGACCAGGTGCTGCCAGGTCTCCGCGTCGGCGTGCAGGTCGACGAACACCGTCGTACCGCCGGGCGCGCGCAGCCGGAGCTCCTCACGGATCCAGTGCCAGGGGAAGCCGGTGTAGCGGACGGTCGACGGGGTCGTACGGGCCAGGGCCAGGTGCGGAAGCCGTTGGCGGCGGTCGAGTTGGAGCTGGCCGGTGACGAAGACCGTCAGTGGGCCGGGGGCCGTGGCGGCGGCACGCAGGCGGGTCAGGACGGCCTGGGGCTCCAGGGGGTCGGCGAGTTCGACGACGTTCGCGGTGTCCGCGCCGGAGAGCACCGCGGGCGCCACCGCCGCGAGCACGGGAAGCACCGACGCCGCGTCCACCAGAGACCTCTTGCCCACCGGCGAAGCCGCGAGCAGCAGCACCGTTCCAGGCATCGTTCCCGCCCCCTCCCCATCGATCAGCACGTCAGCACCGTAACCGCTGCGCGTGCGAAGCGGGGACGGAGGGAGCCATGGGAACCCGAAGACGGTGGATTCGAGCAAGCGGACGAAGTCCCTCACCCTACCTACGGGTACGTGTGACCATGGATGCTCCTGTGAAGCTTTGAGGTCTCAAAAGGTCAGCAAAGGAACAGGACATGACCAAGCCTGTCCCCAACTCCCCCACAACCGCTGTCTCCTCGCCCTCAGCCCCCTCGAGCAC
>NZ_JAAKZX010000144.1 GCF_011045025.1 Streptomyces ureilyticus | reverse complement strand
TGGAAGTCCAGGCTGAAGGAGCAGCCGCGCTCGGTCAGGCTTGCGAGAACGGCGGGGACGTTGAGGGGGTGGCGGCAGCTGATGTGGAAGGCCGCCTCGGGATGGCGGTCGATCACCTGCAGGGTGTGGGCGGTGAGGTGTTCGGCGGCGCCGTAGGCGGTGTCGACTGCCGTGACGGTTCCCTCGTCGTCGTAGTGGATGGTGAACGCGGCTGACAGCTCGGGGGCGGGGTGGAGATGGGTCCAGTCCAGCGCGGGCAGGCGGGGGTCGTCGGGCAGGCCGGCAAGGTCGTCTCCGACGGCGGAGGCCGGCGCGGCCGGGAGTCCTGCGCGGGCCGCCGCCATGGCGAGGTGGAGGGCGGCGCCGCCGAGCTGGCGTACGGGCAGGTGGCCGGGGCGGTGGATGGTGTCGAGGGAGATGTTGCCGATCACGATGGTGCGCTGCATCGCGGCTCCTCCCTCTCGGTCAGGCCTGGGTGTGCGCGCAGTCGGTCAGGGTGGTGCAGGTCGGGCGGCGGGTGCACAGGCGGGCGGGTGGCCGGTTGAGGTAGAGGCGCTTGAAGTAGATCAGCGTCAGGTGGGTCCACCAGGTCGGGGCCGCCTCGGCCGGGATGGTGACGTTCTGGTCGGCGGCGAGCGCGCGCAGGGCATCGGTGTGGCGGGCGACGGCGTGTTCGAGCAGCAGGCGCAGGTGTTCGTGGGCGGCCGGGCCGGAGGGGAGGGTGAAGCCGAGGGCGGGGGCGAGTTTGGTGACCATGCCGGAGTCGACGGGGATGATGCCGCAGTGGTAGCCGCGAGCGTAGAGGGCGGCGCACTGGGCGACTTTGTAGGAGGCCCCGCGTACGTCGCGGGCGAAGGCGGCGATGAAGGTCTTGGAGTCCCATGCGGCCGGGTCGGTGCCGTCCTTGTCCCAGCGGGCGAGGGTGTCGGCCAGCGAGTACAGGTAGGTCAGGCGTGCCTCGGTCAGGCCGAGCGGGGCGACCAGGCCGCGCGCCTGGTCGTCGTCGAGGTCGGTGAGGGCGTCGAAGCCGAGCGTGTCGGCGCGGGCAAGGACGGCGGCGTAGGTGTTGACCATGCGGTAGTTGATCCGGGTGGACCAGCCGGCGACGAGCATCCGCATGCGCGGGTCGGTGATGGTGAGGGGCCACCAGCGGTTGTGGTCGTGGTTGGTCTCCACCTCGGCGCGTACGTCGGTGAGCGCTGCGGCTCGGGTGACGAGGGTCAGGACGCGGTCGTCGGTGCGTCTGCTGGCTTGGGTAACGGTCATGGCACTGCTCCTGGGACGGACGGGCGGGTGTAGACGGCGAGGGCGAGGTTGGAGGTGATCACGGGGATGCGCAGCCGCTCCTGCAGGGCGGTGGCGGCGGTCAGGGTGCGCCATCCGGTGCAGGACAGTACGAGCGCGTCGGCGGTGGCGAGGGCGGTCTGCGGCAGGCCGTCGCACAGGCCGACGATCTGCTGGGGCCGGATGTCGGGGTAGCCGTCGTCCAGGCCGAGGCCGGCATGGGCGAGGACCTGGATGCCGTGTGAGGCCAGGGCATCGGCTTCGGCGCGGGTGACCGGCTGGGGGTAGGGGGTGGCCAGCACGATGCGGGTCAGGCGGCGCCGGTGCAAGGCGGTGGTGAGGGCGTCGAAGGCGGTGATCACGCTGGGCGGCAGTTCCGGTCCGCCGGTGAAGCCGGCGGAGGTGCACGCCAGTAGCGTTGCGTCCAGCGGCAGATGGCGCATGGAGTCGACGGCCCCGGTGGCGGCGGCCCGCAGCCCGTGCCAGAAGGCGTCGTCGACGGCGGTCGTGCGGGAGGCCGGCACGAGCCGAGCGTAGTGGAAGACCACGCCCGGCTCGCCGAGTTGGGGCAACTCCTCTTCAACCGCCACGTTGGCCCACGGCAGCAACACGCCCACATGCCGCCGCACCGCCTCACCCCTCGTGGAGGGGTCAGCGGGCACGGTGCGTGCCGTAGATGACGCGCGGAGCGTGGCCGGTGACGGTGATGTCGGCCGGCGTTCCCACCGGGACGACGGCGCCGGGCTCGATGATCTGGATCGCGTAGGAACCCAGTCGGCGGAACCAGGTGCCGTGCTCGTCGACGAAGTACGCGTGCACGCCGGGGATCTCCAGGCCGGCCGGGTAGACGCGTTCCTTGATCGGCCGGTCCCAGATCTGGTCGATGTCGGCCTTCCACGTGCCGAAGTGCTCTGCGGACGGCAGGCCCTCAAGGCTGGTTTCTTCGGCGGCGAGCGGCGTGCCGGGGAACGCACGGGCCAGTCGTACGTTCGTGCGGTGGCACATCAGCCCGGCGTCGTAGATCCGCTGCAGGGCCTTGAGGTTGGCCAGGTGTGTGGCGTGGGTCTCGCCGGGCAGTCCGTAGATGAGGTTGAGGCCGGGCAGCAGTTTCGGCAGCCCGCCCGCTCCGCGCTCGGCGCCGGCCTCGTTCACGTGCTCGACGGCGCGCAGCAGGATGTCCTCGGTGCACGTCAGCGTGTTGCGTTCGATCACGGCGGGGTCGAACGACTCGATCCCCATGGGGGCGCAGTTGCCCTCGGTGCACAGTTCGGCGACCGCCGCCGCGATGCGCCGGCCGACCGGCGCGGCCACGGCCAGGGGGTCGGCGTTGTCGATGTGCAGCATCTCCAGCTCCGGGCAGCGCTCCCGGATCCCGCCAAGCAGTGCCCGGATCGCTTCTTCGCTGCGGCCTTGGTAGGAGAAGAAGCAGGTCTGCTGGCCGAGACGGAAGTGGCGCACCCCGGCGTCGTAGAGCTGCCCGGCCTCGGCCAGGACGTCCTCGACCGTGCGGTGCGCGACCGTCGGTGCTTTCCCCGGTTCGTTGCAGAAGCGGCAGAACGCCTTGCGGGTGCAGCCGCGGTAGAGCTCCAGTTCCGCCACCGCGGCCCAGGGCATCTGCTCGACGAGGCCGGCGAACGAGGAGCGGTCCGCTTCCAGTTGCCCGTAGGGTGCGGGCGTGCTGCTGCCCAGGCTGAGGCCGCCCGAGGTGACGGTGTGGGTGTGGACGGCGTCGAACAGCCCGGCCCAGGAGGCTGGTTCCGACAGTGCCCAGGTGGCCATCGGGCCGAGGAGGAAGCGGCGGCCTCGTACGCAGGCCATCGCGCGGGCGATGTCGTCCTGCGAGCCGTTGACGGCATGCAGGTGCACCGACGGGACCTTGTCCCCCGCCACCACGACCACCATGTCGGCGTCCCGCAGCAGCTCCACTGCCTTGTCACGGTTCACGGTCGCCGAGTACGTCAGCCGGTCACTCAGCGGCGGCTCCGCCACAGGGCGGCCGCCGGCCAGGCACCAGCGGACGTCGTCGATCGTCACGTACTTCACCTCGGCGTCGGGCCGGGCCCGGCGCAGCGCCGCGTAGGCCTGCCGCACGTAGGCGGACAGGTACGGCGGGACGCCCAGGCCGCTGGGCTCAACGGTGTAGCAGTCCAAGATCACCACAGGGGCAGTCACAAAGACTCCTCTCCAGTACCAGCCGATCGGCCCGGGCCGCCCGCCGACGCGAACGGCCCGCCACGCCTCGCTCACGCGAACCGGCACCCGCAGTCGTGGGCACCCGAGCACTGAGAGATCCCCAACATCCTTGTGCAGAGCGCTCGTTGGGATGAATGGGAAGTTCAGTCAAATGCTGAGTGCCCGCGCCGGGAAGAGGGAAAGATGGAGTCCTCCGTAGTCCCGCGTAGTCCAGGGACGGGGTGACCGGGATGACGCGCACGCCGCACGCTCAGGACCTCGCGTACCTGATCCGTGAGGCATGCCTGGAACGTGGCTGGGGTCCAAGCCGCCTGGCGTGCGCCGTCGGCCGGGCCGAAGGCAGTGGGCCTGGCCGATTACAACGTCAGTACACCCGTAAGTGGATGACCGGCGAGCGCACGCCCGACTACTGGTGGCCCTACGTCGCCCGTGTCCTCGAACTCGACCCCGACGCCAGAGGCGTCCCGCGACCGCCCACCCTCACGCCGGCCCCCGCCGATACGGTGGCCTCAGTCATCCAGCTGGGAAGGAGCGACCTCGAGGTGGACCGCCGGAAGTTCCTCACCGCGTCCAGCGGCTACGCCCTCGCCGCCCTCGGCCTGCCCGACCCCGCCAGCATCACCCGCCGCGTCAACAGCACATCCGCCGCAGCCGTCCGAGTCGGCCGTGGCGAAGTCGCCGCCATCAACATCATGGTGAAGAGCCTCGGCGACTCCGCGTCCGAGCTCGGTGGCGGCCACGCCCGCCACCTCGCCGTGCGCTACCTCACCGAGGACGTCGCCCCCTGGCTGAACGGCACGTACACCGAGGCCACGGGCAAGGAGTTGTTCGCCGCCGCATCCCAGCTCACGCACCTCGCCGGCTGGATGGCCCAAGACGAAGGCGATACTCTTGAACTCCAGGGCCTCGCCCAGGGCTACTACGCCCACGCCTATCGTCTCGCCGATGAAGCAGGCGACCCCGAGCTCGCCGCCACCGCCCTTCGCGGGCTCGCCGTACAGTGTCTCGACCTGGGCTGCCACGCCGAAGCAGTCCAGCTCAGTGAGGAGTGCGTTGCCTACGGCCGCCGCCTCGACAACCCACGCGCCGTTGCCTACTACAACGCCACCCTCGCCAACGCCGCCGCCCAGGACGATGACCGCCACCTCGCCTTAAGGCACCTCGCCGTCGCCGAAACTGCCATCGCAATGCCTCCCGCCGGCCGCAGCGACTCCTGGGCCGCCCATTACTCGCCCGGCCGCTGGGCACACGAAACCGGCATGATCCACAACCGTCTCGGTGATCTCACGGCCGCCGAAGAGCACCTTCGCCTGGCACTCGTGATCCACGGGCTTGATCGCCGCCGCACCCGAGCGATCGTCACGGCCGACCTCGCCGGCGTCCTGCTGCGCCAAGGCAACGCGGACGGGGCACTGTCCACTTGGTCCGACTTCCTCGACTACGCCGAAGGCATCCGCTCCATCAAGGTCCGCGCCGCCGCACAAGACATGTGCGTACGCCTACGCCACTTCCCCAGCGTTCCCAAGGCCGAAGAACTCCGGGTCAGAGCCGCAGCCCTTGCTTGAGCCCGCCAGCCCGTTGCCCGGAGCGACGTTGCTCCTGCCGAAAAACTCATCCGTCCTGGTGGAGGCTGGTGTACGGGTGGTGTCGAGCGCGGGCGCTTGGGCGGGTGCTCTGGGCACCTGGTGAGTGCCCCGGCAGGATGATCTGTCGTGCTGCTTCGACTTGCCTGTCTAGGGGTGGCGAACGTGTTCGCCCTGCTGCGCCTGCTGCTGATGAGCAACCAGGACAAGGACGCGGAGATCCTCGCGCTGCGTCATCAGATCACGGTGCTGGAACGCCAGCTCGGCCGGGATCGGGTGCGGTTCGCCTCGAGTGACCGGGTGTTCCTGGCCGCGCTGCTGCACCGGCTCCCGCGCGGTGTGCTGCTGCTGGGGCGCCCGGACACTGTGCTGCGCCGGCACCGTGACCTGGTCTCGCGCCGCCATACGGCCCGTTCCCGTCCGAAACGTTCGGGACGGCCGCGCACGGTGCGCTCGATCCGCGTTCTCATCCTGCGCCTGGCGCGGGAGAATCCCGGCTGGGGCTACCGGCGCATCCACGGCGAGCTGCTGGTTGTGGGCGTGCAGGTGGCCGCCTCCACGGTGTGGGAGATCCTGAAGGAGGCGGGGATCGCCCCGGCACCCGAGCGGGGTTCGCAACCAGCTCACCCACGTCGACCTCGTTTGAGACTCGGCGACGGCTGGTGTTTCGTGCACTTCTCCGTTCCCGAGTCCGCCCGCGCCATGCGCCACCAGTTGACCTCCCACCTGACATCCCTGGGCTTCGGCAACATCGGCTCGGCAGTATGGATCGCCCCCGCGCGTATGCTCCCGGCTGCTCAACGGGCCATCGACGAGCTGGGCCTGACCGATCAGTGCGCCGTCTTCGTCGGCGACTACGTGGCAGGGCAGGAACTCACGTCGCTGGTCCGCAACGGATGGGATCTCGACGAGATCGATCTTCGATACCGTGAGTTCATCGACGAATACAGCGAGGAAGGAGATTCGCTCGCCGCGGCCGCCATCATCGATGGCAAGCGCGCTTTCGACACGTACCTCTCAGTGATCGACCACTGGCGCAAGCTTCCCTTTCGCGACCCCGGCCTGCCACCGGAAGTGCTGACCGAGGACTGGAGCGGCCCTGCGGCTGTCCGGCTCTTCGAGCGCCTGGTCGCGGTACTGGAAGGCCGGGCGCTGGCTTATGCCGCGCTCCACTGGTCCGGGCCGTCCAGGGCGGCCCAGGGAACGATCAACACCCGGTAGCACGGAGACGGTCGCGGGCGCCCACGACTCCCTCCGGGGCCGAACCTCACGCGGGCCAAGATCGCCTGCCCCTTCTGAAACAGACCGCATCACCCTCGGCGGAGCTGCACACGGCCGGCCGGTGGGGACGCGCTCAGCCAGGACGTTCATTCAAACCGTTACGGGCACGCTTCCCTCCGTGCCTACACTTGTTTTCAGGCTTTCGTCAACTCCTCTTCACGACCGATACACCCTCGCTGAGTGTGGTCGGCCAATCCAGCCCCCTTCAGGGAGACACCATGGATTCGGTGACGTTCAGCACGAACGATGTCGAACACGCGCGCGTGGAGGTCGGCCGGATCCTCAGCCCCCACCGCCTCACCCCGCAAGCCGACCACGTGGTGACGCTCCGTCTTGCTGCGCGCAAGCTCGGCGATGTGGGAGTCGTGGACCTCGACTACGGCGGCCCGGTCCGGGTACAACCCGAGCCGCTTCCGTCCTTCTACCTGGTGCAGATGCCTTACTGCGGCTCCGGCGTAGTAAGGCACGCAGGCCGGAGCGTGTTCGCCACCGCCGAAACGGCCGTGGTGATCTCGCCCCAGGAGCCCTTCGAGAAGGAGTGGTCCGCGGGAACACCGCACCGGCTCTTCTACGTCCAGCGCAGCAGCGTGGATCGCGAGCTCCAGCGGCTGCTGGGACACGCGCCGTCGGAGCCGGTGCGGTTCGAGCTCGGCGCATCCACCACCACGCCGCAGGCGCGTGCATGGCGACGCGGGGTCGACTTCTTCGCTGAGGAACTCGCCCACGCCGGGGACTCCTCCCTGCTCGACCACCCGTCGGTCGCCCGTCGTTTCGAGGAGGCACTGGTCGGGCAGCTGCTGGTCACCTACCGGCACAACTACAGCGATGAACTGTCCTCCCCGGCAGCGCACCGGCCTCCGAGTCGGCTCATCAGGCGCGCCTGCGCCCTCATCCAGGACCACCACACCGAGCCTCTCACCGTGGGCGACGTCGCCGAGGCGCTGGCAGTCAGTGTGCGGACGCTCCAGGAGGCCTTCCGCCGTGATCTCGACAGCACTCCGATGGCATACCTGCGGGCGTGCCGACTCGACGCCGTTCGTCGCGACTTGCGCGCCGCCGAATCCGGGACATCGGTGACGTCCATCGCCTTGGCGCACGGTTTCGTGCACATGGGCCGGTTCGCCTCCGAGTACCGCACCCGCTTCGGCGAGAGCCCTTCCACCACTTTGCGCGGATAAGCAGCTCGGCCGTCACCCCGGGGGCGATGCCGGGGTGACGGCCGTGCGGGCGAAACCGGACCCTCGTCAGCCGATCGAGGTCGGCCGCGCCGCGAGTTCGGAGCGAAGCTTCGCCCCGTCCTCGTCCGCGAGGGCTGCGGCACGGAGGTGCTTCAGCCGTTCGGCGGAGCCGTCCGCGGTCGGCAGGTCGCGGGCAGCGTCGATCAGCAGGTCGAAGCTCTCACCTCCGTGAGCGTAGGTGGCGCCGTAGCCCTTCAGGACCTGCTGGCACTCGATGATCTCGCGCGCCAGTGCGGGACTCTCCGCAGCCCTGGAGACAGCGAGGTTCAGCCACGCGTCGATCGATTCCTGCTCCCGGACGAACCGCAGTGACCTCGGCCGCAGCGGGCGCAGCCGGGCCAGCACCGCCAGCGCCGTGTAGCCGGTGATGGACGTCGTGTTGAGCACGATGCCGCGGTGGGTGGCCGCGTGCACGAGTCGCTCGAAGAGCTTCGAGCGCAGAAGCCTGGCTCCCAGTCCGGCGGGGAGGGTGTCAGTGATCTCCTCCACCTGTGGATGCAGGTACTCCCGCACCTGCATCAGCTGGCCCTCCCCGGCCTTCGCTTCCTTGCGTACCCGATCCATACGCCCGCGCCTGGTCTTCTGCGCCGCGACCTGGATGGTGTCCTGGTAACACATCCACAGGGCGATATGCCGTGCGGCCTCACACGTCAGCGCAGCGTCGCCGTCGCGGTCCGGATCCACGTCCGCGACTGCCCTCACCCGGTCGAGGTACTGGTCGGCGTACTCGGGGCTCTGGTACACGGCGGTGCGGACCACTCCGTGCAGCACCGTGGACCGGACCGCCGCGGGCAGTTCGGCGGCCCGCTCGGCCTGGCCGGTCAACGCCGGTCCGACGAGAGAGGCCGGGGCGGCCGAGGCGATCCGGTTGCGTTCGCGCTCGGCGGCCTGCTTGCGGTCCTCGGCGGTCTCCGGGCGGCGGCGCCCGATCGTCACCGGCACCGGTTCTCCCCGGCGGGCCGGGGGTGCGGCCGGCGGTTCGGCGGCTGGCGTCTTTTCCGCGGCCACCTGGCTCGTGGCCTCCGCGTAGGCGGCGGCGAAGGCCTTGAGTGACCGCTCCGCCGCCTTGGGGAAGGACCGGATCGGCGCCTCGAACTGCTCCCGGGTGAACGGCAGGGCACCAGATCCGGCGAGTGCGCCGTAGAGGGAGGCGCTGATGACGCTCCCGGCGTCATCAGCCATACGGGCGAAGTCGGCGGCCACCAGAACCTTGGCGGCGCGCTGCGCGGCGGCGAAGAGCTCTTCGCCGTCCACCCGGCCATCGCCCAGCGCGATCTTCTCGTCGACCGAGTACACCCGGTTGGTCGATGTGATCAGCGTCGTGCGGTCCGGCGTGGCGAAGCCACGCTGTACGGCACGGCCACACTCCATGAGTTCGGAGGTGATGACGATGTCCACTTCGCCGGGTACCGGGAAAAGGCTCAGGATCGGTTCGGTCCGTCCGCCTTCGGGAACGCCGTCGGAGGGCGGCGGCAGGAGTTCGACGTAGTAGACCGTGGCGCCGGTGCGCTGGGCGACACCCGCGACCGAGGTGTTCTGCGATGCCCAGCCGGCGTGCTCACCCACCTCGACGATCCAGTCGGCCAGCACGCCGCCGCCTTCCCCACCCATAGCCAGGATCGCCAGGGTGATGGGCCGCTCTCCGTCGCGCCATGTGGTGCTGTGCGTGCCCTTGAACTGTGCTGTGGTCATCAGACTGCCGCCTCGTAGCGTGCCGCGCGGTTCTCGAGCCCCTTGGACAGCAGAGCCATCCAACGGGTTCGCACCGTGGCAAGGATCCGGTCCCGCTTGGTGGGGTTCTGGACGACGTCCGTCCGGTAGAAGGACGGGCAGAGTACGGCGGCGTGCGCGTTGGCGCCGCAGACCCCGCACCCGACGCAGCTGTCCAGCACGGTGGCGATGGGGTCGGTCCGCAGCGGGTCGGGGTTGTCGGTGATCGTGAGGGACGGACAACCGGAGATCCGGATGCACGCGTGGTCGCCGGTACAGGTCTCCGGGTCGACTCCGAAGCGCTCGCGAATCACCCGCTTACCCGCCTTGAGATCAGCCGTCTGCTGCTTCTTGACGCGCCGCTGCCTGTTGAGCTGGCACTCGCTCTGCGCGACGATCACCTTCGGACCGGGCTCCTTGGTTGTCAGGGCCTGGACGAAGAGATCTCGCAGAGCGGAGACCTTGTAGGTGTTGGTGACCGTGCGGCTCCAGCGCACCCCGATGCCCCGCACGGCCTTCTCGATGGGGTGCTTGGTGGATCGGATCGGGTTGTCGGCCTGTGACGAGAGCACATCCTGACCGCCGGTTGCCGCGCTGTAGGCGTTGTCGACGACCACCAGCAGTTGATCGTTCTCGTTGAAGACCGCGTTGCCGACACCGCTGGTGAGACCGTTGTGCCAGAAGCCGCCGTCGCCCATGATCGCGATGGTGCGCCGGTCGGCGTCCTTGGAGTTCAGCGCCGACGCCCCCGCCGATCCCAGACCGTAGCCCATGGTCGTAGCGCCGAGGTTGAACGGTTCGTTGATCGCGAACAGATGGCAGCCGATGTCCGCGCTGATGTGATGCTGCCCCGTCTCACGCTCTGCGAGTTTGAGCGCGCTGAAGATCGGACGCTCGGGGCAGCCGGTGCACAGGCCCGGGGGACGCTGACGCATCGCGGGAGCTTCGATGCGCGCGGTGAACGGGCTCGCGGGGTCGGACTCCGGCAGCAGCAGCGCAGGCTCGTGTGCGATCACCTCCGGGTAGTGCTTGCGGAGGAACTCCGCCAGACCCTTGGTGACGGCGGTCGTGGTGTATTCGCCCACGGGAGGCAGCATGTCCTTGCCGTGCAGCACGGTGTCGCTGCCTGCCCTGCGCAGGATGGCGTGCAGGTTCTGCTCGAGGTAGTCAGGCTGTCCCTCTTCGAGCAGCAGCACGGCCTTCTTGTCCGCGCAGAATTCCAGGATCTCGTCATCCACCACCGGGTAGGTGACGTTCATGACGTAGAGAGGCACGCTGGTGCGTCCGTACGGGTCGCTGGCGCCGAGCAGTTCCATGGAGCGGTTGAGGGTGTTGTAAAGCCCGCCCTGGACGATGATGCCGACGTCGGCGAGTCCGTTACCGAAGACCTCGTTGAGACCGCGTTCCTTGATGAAACGAACCGCGGCCGGCCAGCGCTCCTCGTGCTTCTCCTTCTCATGAAGGAAGCTCGCCGGCGGGAGCACGATCCGGCTCATGTCGCGGCGGGGATTCTCGATGGCGTCCTTGACGGTCATGGGGGGCCGCCGGTTGTCCTTCGCCGTGAAGGTGCCGTGCAGATGGCACGAGCGCAGGCGCAGCTCCAGCATCACCGGTGTGTTGCTGGCCTCGGAAAGCTCGAATCCGGCCTCGACCGTGTCCACGATGGCTTGCAGGTTGGGGCGCGGGTCGAGCAGCCACATCTGGGACTTCATCGCGAAGGCGTGGGAGCGCTCCTGCATGATGCTGGAGCCCTCGCCGTAGTCCTCGCCGACGATGATCAGCGCGCCACCGGTGACGCCACCGCTCGCAAGGTTCGCGAGCGCGTCCGAGGCGACGTTCGTACCCACGGTTGACTTGAAGGTGATGGCGCCTCGCAGCGGCTGGTGCACCGATGCCGCGAGCATCGCTGCCGCCGTCGCCTCGGAGGCACTGTTCTCGAAGTACACGTCGAGGTCCGACAGGACCTCGTGGGCATCGCCGAGCACATCCATCAGATGGGAGATCGGCGCGCCCTGGTAACCGCCGACGTATGCGACACCCGACTGCAGAAGCGCCTTGGTGACGGCCAGGATGCCTTCTCCGCTGAACGTCGTCCCGGCGCCTTGCCGCAGCTTTCCGATCTCGGCGGCGAAAGACCTTTCCGCCATCGTGTTCCTCCTTGCTCGGGTCGTCGGCCCCGCCACTGCCGACTCAGCACTGCCGGGCACGCCGGCCCCTGATCGAGCGGGACACGAAGCCACGCTCCCGCCGTGGTACCGAGCCGGGAAAGGTTTCGTGCGATGTTGGGCGACCTTACGATCACGTCCGCACCGGGGCTATCCGCGCGACGCGGCTTCGGTCCGCTGAACGCAGAGGGTCTTCGGCCGACGCTTTTATGGGGCCATGCTCGTCGACACCCGCACCATTCCGCTCCACTCCTTCGGAAGGACCACACGCATGAGCGACGTCATCACCGCAACCGCGCACCTGACTGCGGTGGCCGATCAGCTGGTCTCGGGCTCGATCGAGGTCGTCGACCTCACCGCCCCCTTGCACGGCGGGACCCCGATTCTGGAGCTGCCTGAGCCGATGGGTCAGACCGCCCGCTTCCAACTGGAGGAAATCAGCCGCTACGACGACCGCGGCCCGGCCTGGTACTGGAACAACTTCCGCACCGGCGAGCACACCGGCACCCATTTCGACGCACCGAACCACTGGATCACCGGAAAGGACCTGGACGACGTCTCCCAGGTTCCCGCCCAACGGCTCGTCGGCGCCGCGGTGGTCATCGATCGGACGGCAGAAGTGTCCGCTGACCCTGACTACCTGCTCGACGTCGCGGATCTGCGCGTTTGGCAGGAAGAGAACGGGCCCCTGCCGGAGCGCTCCTGGCTGCTGTACCGGACCGGCTGGTCCCGGCACGCCGAAGACCCTGCCGCTTTCGCCAACCTGGGTGAGAACAGCCCTCGCACTCCGGGGCTGACTCCCGCCGCGGCTCGCTACCTCGCCGAAGAGACCGGGATCCTTGGCATGGGAGTCGAGACGGTCGGCACTGACGCGGGCGCAGCGATGGGCTTCGAGCCGCCGTTCCCCTGCCACTCCTTCCTGCTCGGCGCGGGCAAGTACGGGCTGACCCAGCTCTGCCATCTGGACAAGCTTCCGGTCACCGGGGCGGTGCTGATCGCAGCCCCTCTGCCGATCGTCAACGGTTCCGGCTCTCCCTGCCGCGTGCTCGCGCTGGTGCCGACCGACGGGAACTGAGCCGGAGCCCATCGGGAACCGCTCTGGAAGCCGCGGGTTCCGGACGGCTACCCAACGGTGCCAAGCAGCAGACGAGGGGGTACCCGCACCTGGGGGTACCCCGTCGAGGACTTCTGCGGATCGGTGGACAGTTTGAAGGAGTCCTTGCAGGTGGGGCTTAAGGTCGAACCACTTCCAGATCCGCCCGATCGTCGATCGCGACAGACCGGTGCGCCGGGCCATCGAGGCCCGTGACCAGTGCGTGTCCTGGCCCGGGACCGACTCCAGGTGTCCACGACGACCTCCTCGACCTGGTCGAGGAGGATCGAGGGCGGGCGGCCCGAGCTCGGCTCGTCATGCAGGCCGTCGAGGCGTTTCGCGATGAACCGGGCCCGCCGGCGGTCCACGGTCGACCTGTCGATGCCGAGGTCGGCCGCGGCCCGCTGGTTCGTCCCACCCTCCGCGCAGCGCAGCGAGCTGCGGCATGATGCCTCTTCGTGAGTGTTGATCTTTCGCAGCGGCTGGTTCCTGACAGTCTGTGGGAACTGGCCGCCCCGTTGCTGCCGTCGTTCACCTCCCGTCCGCAGGGCGGCGGGACCGCGCCGCTCGACGAGCGCTGCGGGCGCTGTCACGTTGTTGGGTGGGTAGGTGTCTGATGGTGTGTCGTGGTGTGGTGGAGCCCGGTTGCGCGCTGTGCTCAGGCCGCGGTGGCGAGGGCGGCGACGCCGGTGATCTGCTCCCAGATGGCGAAGCGGACGGTCATCTCGGCGCGGTAGTGGTGTGCGGGCATCAGGTGTCGGCGGGGCCGGAAGCGGGGCGAGATGCCGCTGAACGCGGACAGGAACCGCTGCGCTCCGCCCGCGGAGCGGAAGCCCTTCATCGCCCGTTCACGCTGCCTCGTTGGTGGCTGTTCTCTGCCCGGTTGTTCAGGCCTTTGTGGGAGCGGTGCTCGACGGAGGGCATGACCTCGCGGTGGGCGGCGCCGTAGGAGCGGAGCTTGTCGGTGACGATCACCCGCGGCACCGTTCGGGTCTTCTTCATCAGGCGGCGGAAGAAGCGCCTGGCCGCGGCCTTGTCCCGGCGCTTCTGCACCAGGATGTCCAGAACGTTGCCGTCCTGGTCGACGGCCCGCCACAGGTACTGCAACCGCCCGTTGATCTTGATGAAGACCTCGTCCAGGTGCCACTTGTCCCCAGGCCGAGGCCGCCGGCGGCGCAGCGCGCTCGCGTACCGCTGCCCGAACTTGCCGCACCAGCGGCGCACCGTCTCGTAGGAGACGCTCACGCCCCGCTCGAGCATCAGCTCCTCGACCTCGCGCAACGACAGCGGGAAGCGGTGGTACAGCCACACACAGTGGGAGATGACCTCGACCGGGTACCGGTGCCCCTTTTACGACAGCGACCGGCTCCCCACGGACGACCCTTCCCAGGCTGATCAACTCGAAGATCATCGCACCGGCCAGCCAACGTGACAGTGCCGCGGGCAGGGTAGACCAAGGTCCTGGGCCAGGGGTCTTCCAGGTGGGCGGCGATATTCCCGACGAAGACCGAAGGGATCAGCAGGAGACCGTCGCCGGCGAGGCGGACAGTTCCGCCCTCTCACACCGGTGCGGTGGGCGGGAAGCGCGTGGCGCGGAATTCGGCGAGGGTCTGCTCCACAACGGCGATGGTCAGACGCCAGAAGTCCCAGCCGTCGATCTTGTTGCTGCCGGTCGCGGCCCTGGCGGCGGTGGTCGGGTGCGCCAGGGGCGCCCAGGACTTTGATCTGGCCCTCGTGGTTCAGGACTGCCTGGTGCGCCTTCTTCTCGTGCCGGCCGGTGAGGGTGATGCCGACCTTCAGGTCGTCCGGGTCCAGATGTTCCAGCAGGTCTTGCAGGTCGACTCGGGAGCGTGTCGGGTCGATGGTGGGTGTGATGCCGGGCGTCGTGCGGCCGGTGTGGGCGCGGCGGCGGGCCGGTCGCAGGCGCGCTGCAGGGCCAGGGCCATGGCGGCTGCTGAGCTGTATGGCGCCTTGGGCCCCACCTTGTCGTCGATCAGCTGCTGTATGGCGGGATCGTCCCCGTAGCGGGCGAGCACGCCGACCGCCCGCATGAGGCGGCTGCGGAGCGGGACGAGGTGGGAGTCGTTGAGCGCGAGGATCCGTATGGTTTCGTCGGCGCGGCACAGGCCGCGTTTCGCTTCGGCCTGCGAGTAGGGGGTGCTGCTGCGCCGGGCGTAGCCGGCGCTGTCGAAGCCGAGCAGGTCGGGGTCGCTGTGGTGGGCTGGGTCCAGGAGCAGCGGCTGTTCGCGGTCCAGGTCGTCGGCTGATGCGCGGGCGCGGGTACCGCCTATGACCGGGAACTGGCTGCCCTTGGCGCGGCCTTCCCGGACACCGTCGTAGCGGGCTCCGCCGCTGTTGCAGTGTCTGCAGGCGATGCCGTAGTTCGACACGTCGCAGGCCAGCCACCAGTGACCCGGGTGGCCGGGCACGTCGCGTACTGGGCACCGAAGATTTCGGCTCCCGCACCGAACCCGTGCTGCTCCGGAAACACGGCCACGGGAGGAAGATCCGGGGGCGCTCCTGGCTGGGATCTCCCGGCCGTCAGGCGCGCAGCAGGGTGACGGTGCGCCCGGAGGGCGTGGTCTGCTGCGAGAAGGCGGTGCGCTCATGGACCGGGGCTGCCTGCGGGCGGGTGTCGAAGACGACGAGGGTGCCCGTGGACAGCTCCATGCGGTCCAGGTAGTCGTCCAACTGTGCCAGCCCCTCGGCGAGGGGGTCGGTGCGGCCCTGGCGCCACACCTTGAGCTCCAGCGCCTCGCGCTGCACCGCCCGCGAACCGTCGGCAGCGGTGTACGGCTGGCGAATCAGCAGGTCCACGCGCCGCCGACCGACCCCGTACTCCCGGTCGATGAAACCCGCCCCGTTCACGATCCGGTGCAGGTAGGCCATCATCACCAGCTGTGCCGCGGCCTCCGGGTAGGTCGAGGCGGTGGCCAGGATCTCGCCGTTCTCCCGCCAGAACTCGGCGAAGGAGCACAGCAACTTGTCCATGTCGATCCGGCCGTCCGGCAGCCGGAAGCTGCTCGGGGCGGCGACGACCTGGCCCTCCGTGTTGTTTCCCAGGACCCGGACAATGACCTCCTGGTAGATCGGATTGGCCAGTCGCACCGGCGCGTCCGGAGCGACCAGCCCCAGATCGCGCACGTACGCCAGATCGTCGTCGTACGTGTCCGTCGGCAGGAGCAGCTCGCCCGCGATCACCGGCTGGAGCACCCGCCGCACCCGGTCCTCGCCCAACCTGGCGGCCAGCGAGTCCAGATGCGTCGCACGCGCCAGGATCAGCCGCTCCTTCGCCTCCTCCATGTGCTCGGCCGTGATCGGCGTGTCCGACGGCACCCCCATCTCCTCGACGACCTCCCGGGCCAGCGCGTTGACCAGCCACGGCTGTCCCTGGGTAAAGCTGAAGGCACGCTCCAGCGCATCCACCGTGAAATTCTGGCCTGTCTGCGTGGTGTGCTGCCCGTACAGCTCGGCGACCTCGGCCTCGGTGAAGTCGCCCAACCGCAGCGACGCCACCTTGATGTTGAACGGACTCGACGTACCAAGGCGCCCCGGATCCCCGCCCGAGGCCGCCTTGTAGTCACGCACATCCCGCAGCCCGCACAGCACCACCGCATGCGGGAAGCCGCCACGGCTGACAGTGAAGCCATCGCGCAACTGGCGCAGCACACTGCGCAGGCTCTCCCCCCGCAGCGCGTCGATCTCGTCGAAGAACAGCACCAGCGGACGCGGACAGCTCCGCACCCACTCAGCCAGCCCCCGCGTGAGCCGGGACCCGGGCACCGCGTCGGGCCAGGAGGCGGGGGGCGCGAGCCCATCAGCAAGCCTAGCGGACTCCGCGGACCGCCGAATCGCCTCCAGCACCAGCAGCTCGGCCTGGCCGTAGTCCTCCCCGGCCACCTCCGCGCTCTCGCACGAGAAGTGCAGCGCCGCGTACCGGCCCGAGGCCGTCAGTTCCAGGGCCATCGCCGCCAGCACCGTCGTCTTCCCGGTCTGCCGTGGCGCGTGCACCACGAAGTACTGGCCCTGCTCGATGTACCCGCGGGCCCTGGGCAGCCGCTCCTGGGCCGGCACCATGTAGTGACGCGTGGGGACGCACGGCCCGGCCGTATTGAAGTAGCGCATACCTCGCACGCTAGCCGACGGCACCGACAACCTGAGGCGACCGTGCACCCGACCACCGGCTACACCGCCCCGTACGGGCACGAGTGCCAGAGCAGCGGTGCCCCGGTGCAGGGATCACCCGGCGGGCAGACGCAGAAACGCGGCCAGCGCCCGCTGGGGTGCGGTGACCGCTGGAGCGCCTCCGGCGACCGCCAGGGCATGCAGGTCACCGCGGCACAGCTCTTCACGTGCCGATCAGCTCACCCGGGGCACCGCTGCCGTCCCAGTCGGCCTCATGCATCCTGCCCTTGCCGAAAATCTCATCCGGGCTGGTGAGCGACCGAGGCGCGCACTGCGGCCAGTGCCTTGTTGGCCAGTTTGGCCGCGGGTCAGGGGCCGGTTCCCCGCGACCACGAACGCCGGAAAGCGGCTGTACCTGCTTCGTCACGGCGGCAAGGAGTGGCTGGACGAAGATCGACACAGTCGCATCGCCGTGGAGACCCGCATGGGCCGCGAGGTCGCCGGCGTGGATGGTCTCTACTCGCACGTTGCCCTGGCCATGGAGCAGGAGATTGCCGATTCGCTGCAAAGCAGGTGGCTGCGCCGTTCGTGGTCGGCGAGGGAGGGCACTGGAAAGGCGCCATCTCCCACCGCTCTACCATTCGATCTTGAAAAGTGGTGGAAACCAGCAGGTCAAAGCCGCTCAGGACACGTCGACATAGTTTCGTTCATGAAGTTCATCACGACCAAGTCCTTCATGCCCTTCGTCTACTACCGCGTACTGCTCGGCATCGTCATCATCGTGCTGGTCAGCACGGGTGCCCTGAGCCCGCACGCGGCGGAGTCGGCGGGCTGACGTCCGCCGGGCCGACCGCGAGCGTGACCAACCACATACGTTCTGGGTAGTCGTCTGGTAGCGGGCTGTCAGACCTTGCCCCTACGCTTGTTCGCATGTCCCCCGATTCCGTGACCCCTGGTTCCGTGCGGTCCGCTGCCGCGCTGAATGAGCAGATCCGCGACCTATGGATACGATCGGGCGGCTCTTTGTCGCCTCAGGAGCGGGCGGAGTATGAGGCGCTGGTGGTGCAGTGGGCGGAGGCGGTTCGGCTGCCGCCGTTGGTTGAGCAGGGCGCCTAGATCAGCGGACCAGGATCAGCGGCCGCCCGCCACCCGTAGCACCGTCCCCGTCGTGTACGACGCCTCCGGTGACAGGAGCCATGCGATCGCCGCTGCGATCTCCTCGGCCGCGCCTGCCCGGCGCAGGGGGATCGTCGGGATCAGGCGCGCTGGGCGGTCCGGGTCGCCCATCGCCGCGTGCATGTCTGTGTCCACGAGGCCCGGGGCCACCGCGTTGACTCGGATGCCCTCCGGGCCGAGTTCCTTCGAGAGGCCCATGGTCAGGGTGTCGATCGCCGCCTTCGATGCGGCGTAGTGGACGTACTCTCCGGGGCTGCCCAGCGTGGCCGCGCCCGACGACACGTTGACGATGGCGCCGGTGCCTCGGGGCACCATGTCCTGGGCGGCCCGGCGTGAACAGAGCAGTGTGCCAAGGAGGTTGACCTCCATGACGCGGCGCAGGTCCGCGGTGTCCGTGTCGACGAGGCGGCCGAGCCGACCGGTCACCCCTGCGTTGTTGACCAGGCCCGTCACCGGGCCCAGCCGCTCCGCCGCCGTGTCGAAGAGCCCTTCTACGTCGCCCTCGTCGGAGATGTCGACCCGTACGGTGACGCAGCGCGCGCCCGCCTCGCGTACGGCCGTGGCGGTTCGCTCGGCAGCCGCGTCGTCGTTCGCGTACCCGATCACCAGGTCGTGCCCGTCCGCCGCCAGTCGCAGGCAGGTTGCGGCGCCGATTCCCCGGCTGCCGCCCGTGACGACCGTGACAGGACGAGACATCTGGGCTCCCTCATGATCCATGTGTGCGCCGCCAACGATCGCAGATCCGCTGGGACGTCGGTCCACGGGGTCCCCGCGTACCGGTTCGACCGTACGGACGGCACACGGCCGGTGAATATCAACGCACACCCCTTGGCGATGCCCGCCCCGTGGCCAACACTGAGCCGATGACTCAGCGTGTGGAACTGGCGACGGTGATGGACCGGCTCGCGGTCGACGGACTGATCACCGATTACGCGGTGGCGGTCGACGACGGGGACTGGCAGGCGTACCGGGGCCTGTTCGCCCCGGACGGACGGGCGGACTACCGGTCGGCGGGCGGTATCGAGGGGGATGCGGCGGAGATCGCCGGGTGGCTGGCGCAGACCATGGAGCTGTTCCCGATGCGGCAGCATCTGATCGTCAACCGCCGGCTGCGGTTCGGGCTGCTTGAGCATGACATCGGTGACACGGCGCAGGTGCGGGCTGACTTCGTGAACCCGATGCGGTTCGCCGGTCACGACGGCGGCTCCACGGCGCCGGACTTCGTGTGTGGCGGCCGTTACGACTTCGCGCTGCTGCGTACGGACAGTGGCTGGCGGCTGCGCGCCGTGGCCGTCCACGAGAAATGGCGCCGGGCCCCGCAGAACCGTCAGGAACCCGCCGCGACCTGAACGGATACGCCCTTACGGAGATCGTCCCCCTCGCGCACACTGGAGGTAGGCAACAGAGGTACGCACCGGGCGTCGGGGGGCCGAGGGAGGCGCTGCATGCAACTGTCCGCCGCTGACCTGCGCCGGCGTCTGGATTCCCCCCGGTGGCGCGGCGCCGCTGCCGCACTCGCCGGGGCCCTGCCCATGCTGAGCTTTCCGGCGCCGTCCCTGTGGTGGTTCGCCTATGTCGCGCTGGTGCCCTGGATGCTGCTCGCGCGCTCGGCGCCGACGGCGCGGCGGGCGGCGTACGACGGCTGGCTGGGCGGGTTCGGTTTCATGCTGGCCGTGCACCACTGGTTGTTGCCGAGTCTGCATGTCTTCACGTTCGTGATAGCGGCCCTGCTCGGTGCGCTGTGGGCTCCTTGGGGCCTGCTGGTCCGCCGGTTCCTGGCCGGTGTGCCCTCGCCGGGCAAGGTGGTGGCGGCGCTGTTCGTGCTGCCTTCGGGCTGGCTGATGGTCGAACTCGTGCGCTCCTGGGAGGGCTTGGGCGGGCCGTGGGGCATGCTCGGCTCGAGCCAGTGGGAGGTGGAGCCGGCGCTGCGGCTCGCCTCGGTCGGCGGGGTGTGGCTGCTCAGCTTCCTGATCGTCGCCGTGAACGTCGCGGTGACCGTCTTGATCGCGATACGCGCCTCACGCCTCCCAGCCCTCGCCGCACTGGTGGCGACGGCCGTCGCCACCTCGGCGGCCTGGGTGTGGTCGCCACGCCCGGACGTCGACGGCGAGGTGCGGATCGCCCTGGTGCAGCCAGGGCCGATCAACGGCGTCGGGGGCGCCGAGAAGCGGTTCGCGCGCGAGGAGGCGCTCACCCGGCAGCTGGCCGGGCAGGACGTGGACCTCGTCGTCTGGGGCGAGAGCAGCGTCGGCTACGACCTCACCGAACGGCCCGACCTCGCGAACCGGATCGCCGCCCTCTCCCGCGAGGTGGGCACCGACATCGTCGTGAACGTGGACGCGCGCCGCTCCGACCGGCCCGGCATATACAAGAGCTCGGTGGTCGTCGGCCCCGAGGGTCCGACCGGCGACCGCTACGACAAGATGCGGCTGGTCCCCTTCGGCGAGTACGTCCCCTTCCGTTCCGTTCTCGGCTGGGCCACCTCCGTCGGCAAGGCCGCAGGTGAGGACCGCAGGCGCGGTACGGAGCAAGTGGTGATGAGCGTCGGCAACGGGCTGCGGATGGGCCCGATGGTCTGCTTCGAGTCGGCGTTCCCCGACATGAGCCGCAGTCTCGCGCGGGACGGCGCCGATGTGCTGCTGGCGCAGTCGTCGACGTCGACGTTCCAGCAGAGCTGGGCGCCGGAGCAGCACGCGTCGCTGGCGGCGCTGCGGGCCGCCGAGACGGGCCGCCCGATGGTGCACTCGACGCTCACCGGCGCCTCCGCCGTCTACGGCCCGAGCGGCGAGCGGGTCGGCGACTGGCTCGGCACGAGCGAGAGCGCCTGGGAGGTGTACGAGATACCGCTGGCCGACGGCGTCACACCGTACGCCCGCTTCGGCGAGTGGCCGGTCTACGCGGCGCTGCTGATCCTCGCGGCCCTCGGCGCCACGCAGGGCATACGTTCGCTGCGGATCAGGCGGGCCGCTCCTGAACCGCACGTAGCACCCGCTCACACAGCTCATGGGTCGCCAGCGCGTCCCGGGCGCTGAGCACCTTCCCCGCGCGCACGGCGTCCAGGAAGGCGAGTACGGCCTGCTCTATGCCGCGCTGCCGGGACACCGGCACCCAGTCGCCACGACGCCGCACGGTCGGCTGGCCCTTGTGGTCGATGACCTCGGCGAGATTGACGACCTGCCGCTTGGTGTCCTGCCCCGACACCTCGAGCACCTCCTCGTTCGAGCCGCTCAGCCGGTTCATCACCCCGAGCGCCGTGAACCCCTCCCCCGCGAGCACCAGCACCACGTGGTGCAGCAGCCCGCCCTCGACCCGGGCTCGTACGGTCACGTCGTCGACCGGTCCCGGGACCAGGAACCGCAGCGTGTCCACGACATGGATGAAGTCGTCGAGGATCATCTTGCGGGGCTGTTCCGGCAGGCCGACGCGGTTCTTCTGCATCAGGATCAGCTCGCGCGGATGGTCGGCGCACTGGGCGTAGCCGGGTGCGTAGCGCCGGTTGAAGCCGACGGCCAGGCTGATGTCCCGCTCCTCCGCGAGCCGCACCAGGCGCTCGCTGTCGGCGAGTTCGTACGCGATCGGCTTGTCGACAAACGTCGCGACGCCCGCTTCCAGCAGCAGCCCCACGATCTCGGGATGCGCGGCGGTGGGCGCGTGCACGAACGCCGCGTCGAGGTCCTGGGCGAGCAAGTCCGAGAGGTCCGTGTGGCGGCGCTCGGCCGGGATGTGCAGGCTGTCGGCGACCCTGGTGAGGGTGGCGGGCGTCCGGGTGTGCAGATGCACTTCGACGCCCGGCTGAGTGGTGAGCACCGGCAGATACGCCTTCACCGCGATATCGCCGAGTCCGATGCAGCCGACCTTCACAAGGGTCTCCTCAGGGTCCTCAGGGGCGCCTAGGCGAATGTCTCACGGGGTGTGTGCCCGGTCCGAAGCATACGGCGGCCCGGGTGGCCGCCAGTCGGCGATCGAGTCGAAGCTCCGCAGGAAGAGGCCCGGTCCGGCCTTGGAGACCATCGCGATCGCGGCATTGCGCAGGACGATGCCGGGACGGCTGCGCATCATGTTGAGGCGGGCGGCGCCAACGGCCTGGCGGACGATGGCGGTGGTACGCGGCTTGCGGGCGACTGTGTACGCAGCGAAGTCTGGCCCCTCGGGGTCGCTGTGGTGAGCGAGTACGACGGCGTCCTCGATGGCCTGGTTCCCGCCCTGGCCCAGCGTCGGCGGCATGGCGTGCGCGGCGTCGCCGAGCAGGACGACCCGCCCGCGGTGGAAGGCGGGCAGGGGCTCGGCGATGTGGTGGACGTCGTGGCGAAGGACGTCTTCGGGGCGTGCGGCGGCGATGACGGCGGGGATCGGGTCGTGCCAGTCGCCGAAGAGCCGGACCAGTTCGGCACGCTCGTCGTCGGGTGCCCGCCCGCCGGCCGGGACCATGGCGGCGGCGTACGCGTAGACCCTGCCGTCCTTGAGCGGATGCGTGCCCCAGATACGGCCCCGACCCCAGCTCTCGTGCGAGGCGAAGGCGGCACCCGGCACCGGAATGACGACCCGCCACGTCGTGAACCCGGAGTAGACCGGCCCACCGTGCTCCGGGAACAGGGCGCGGCGTACGGCGGAGTGGATGCCGTCCGCGCCGACGACCAGCTCGGCCTCCAGCTCGCCGTCGGGTGTGCCGACGCGGGCCGGTCGGGCGACATCACCGGCGTCTCCGGGGTCGCCCGGGTCGATGAGGCTCGCCGGAGCGGCTGTGCGCACGGTGCCTTCGGGGAGCCGCGCGGCCAGGTGGTCGATGAGTGCGGCCCGGTGCAGCACGACGAGCGGCCCGCCGAAGCGTTCGGCCATGGCCGCCGCGCTGGTGCGCATGAGCCAGCGGCCTGACGGGGCGCGCAGGCCCCCGTCGCCCTGCCAGGCGGCCAGTTCGCGGATCTCGTCGCCGAGTCCGATGACATCGAGGGCGCGGAGGGAGTTGGGGGCGAGGGAGATACCGGCGCCGACGGGTGCGAGCGAAGGGGCCCACTCCAGGACGGTGACCTCCCAGCCGCGCCGGTGCAGCGCCACGGCCGCGGTCAGGCCGCCGATGCCGCCGCCCACGACGACCGCGCGGGGTGCCTGTGCCATGTCTCCTCCTGCGGTTCTGCGATCTGCGGTTCCGACCGCTCTCAAGGGCCGCTGAGCTCTGCGACACCCGCCCTCACTACACCTGTAGTATCCGGACGCTTCGACCGTACTACAGATGTAGTGCGCACGGTAGGTTGGACCTCATGCCCGTACGCAGCACCGGCTCGACCCGCGCCGAACTCATCACCGACACCGCCCTCGACCTGCTCGCCGCGCGCGGCATGCGCGGCCTCACACACCGCGCGGTCGACGAGGCGGCCGGGCTGCCGCAGGGGTCCACGTCGAACCACGCGCGTACGCGGCTGGCGTTGCTGGAGGCCGCGGTGCGCAGGCTCGCGGAGCGCGAGGCACAGGTGCTGGCGATGCACGAGATGCCCGACCCCCGGGGCGGGCGGGACGCGCTCGTCGAAGCCCTGAGCCTGGCGGTGCACCGCTCCCTGACCCGCCACCGTGAACTGCTCGTCGCCCGCTACGAGTTGGCCCTGGAGGCGACGCGCCGCCCCGAGCTGCGCGCGTTCTACGACGCGCAGGGGCAGCTCTTCCGGGACGCCCTCACCACCATGCTGACGGCAGTGGGTTCGCCGTCCCCGGCACGGCATGTCCGGTCGCTGGTCGCCTGGTTCGACGGCTTGATGTTCGCCTGCGTGGCGGGCTCGTACCACGCGGAGGTGCCGAGCCTCGACGAGGTGCGGGAGGGGCTGCGGGAGCTGGTGGAGGGGATGCTGGGTGGCTGATCCGGGCGGGCCCGGCGAAATCCCCTGGCGCTGCGTCAACGGGCGGGCGAGGATGCGCAGATGACCACCGAACGCCGTGAACCCGCAACCACCGCCGACGAGCGCACGATGCTGGAGGGCTGGCTGGACTACCACCGCGAGACGCTCGCCTGGAAATGCGAGGGCCTGAGCGACGCCCAGCTCAGGACCGCCTCCGTGGAGCCGTCCGAGCTGACCCTGATGGGGCTGGTGCGGCACATGGCGGAGGTGGAGCGCAGCTGGTTCCGCAAGGTGCTCGCGGCCGAGGACGCCGGGCCGATCTACTACACCGATGAGGACCGGGACGGGGAGTTCCACCTCTCCGAGACGGACACCTGGGAAGAGGCGTACGCCACCTGGCAGGCCGAGATCGAGAGCGCCCGGCACAACGCGGCCCGTTTCGGCCTCGACGACATCTCCGAGGGGAAGCACCGGCGGACCGGCGAGCGGTTCAACCTGCGCTGGATCTACACGCACATGATCGAGGAGTACGCGCGCCACAATGGCCACGCCGATCTGCTCCGTGAACGCGTCGACGGGGCCACCGGCGACTGAGACCCCCGGTCGGGCCGAGGCATCCCCGCGAGCCGTTCACCCGTGCGGGGCATCCTGCGCTTCTCCGCTCCCCAACAGGCCCCCGACACAGCAGAGTTGCGCGGGTGCATCGAACGACCACCACCGCAACGCTTCTGGTCACCGTGACCGTCTCGGCCCTCTCCGGCTGCGTGACCATCCAGCACCCGCCCGCCCCTGGTGCGCCGGCCCCTTCGAGCCGCCCCTCGGCACGGCACCCCGAGGTCAGCTCCGACCCGCACCTCGTGCAGGCCC
>NZ_JAAKZX010000143.1 GCF_011045025.1 Streptomyces ureilyticus | reverse complement strand
CGCCGGGCCCGCACCCCCGACTCGACCGCCCGGAACAGCGTCCACCCCCGCAACCGCTCCTGGTCCACGTCCAGAGACTCCGCGAGGCGCTTGACCCGGCGGCGCGTCGTCGCGGGGCCGGACGGCGAGGCGATCAGGTCCTCGACGCGGTCGCGGACCAGTCGGGCCAGGTCGAAGGCGCACTCGCCGACGACGGGATCGGGCCCCACGGCCAGCCAGGGACTGCGTTCACCGGCGAGCACCTTGCTCTGGCGGAACGTGCCGTGCAGCAGCCGCTCCTCCGGCGGAGCCGCGAGCAACTGCTCGCGGACCGCGAGCGCCGCGTCCACCAGCGGCAGCGCCTCCGCATCGGCAGACGCCCGCATCGCCTCGGCCTGCCGCCCCGTCCGCTCGGCCACGGTCTCGAAGACATGCCCGGCAGGCGGCTCGACCCACAGCCGCCGCAACGTCCCGGCCGCCTCCAGCATCGACTTCGCCTCGGGCAACGACCGCACGGACACATCGGGATGCAACCGCTCCAGGAGCAGCACACCCCCGTTCCCGGGAGGCCCGGAGGGACTGGAAGGACCGGGGGCCTCGAGGAGCAGTACCGCGCCCCGTCCGTCCCAGTGCGCCAGCGCGGCCCGCTCGCTCTCCGGACGCGCCCGCGGCGGCGCGAGCTTGAGGACGGCGGGCGTCCCATCGGGCAGCCGCACCAGCACCACAAGACTGCTGCGCCCGCCGGGCACCTGCACCCGCTCCACGGTCAACTCGCGTACAGAGACGGCCTGTTGAGCCGTCTCGGGCAGCTTCTCCAGCCAGTCGTCACCGGCCGGCGCCGTCTCGCCGAGCGCCCGGACGAGCCGCCGCGGCGGTTCGAAAGCCATACGCGAGTGTTCCCTTCCGACGTGCTTGCTCGACGTGCTCGACCTGCTCCGAAGTGCGTTACGTGCGGGGTGTCGACGGCGGCCCGGCCGGGGTGGCCCGCTCGGCGAGACCAGGGAAGGCTACGCTCCCGCCACGCCAGCGCGCCGCCCGCACCGCAGCCTCCCGCAAGGCCTCAGCGGCATCACGCCGCCGCTCACCCCCGGCGGCCCGTACGACATCCGAGTACACGCCGGCCACCCGCTCCTCCAGCTCGACGGCCAGCCGCACGGCCGCGTCCGAGTCGGTCACCGGGAACGGCAGCGCGTATGCGGCCGCCGCAGGTTCGGGCTTCCCGTCCAGGTCCCGCACGGCCCGCGCGAGCGCGTCGCGCCGGGCCCGATGCGCGTCGTACGCGGCCTGCGCCTCGGCCCGCCGCCCCGCACGCACCTTTCCGCCCACGACCCCGTACCCGTACACCGCGGCATGCTCGGCACGCAGCGCGGCAAGCACGGCCTTCAGCTCGGCCGAAGCCTCCGTCTTCCCGGAGATCTCGGAACCCGCGGACCCGCTCACTTCGCGCCCTCCGTCAGCAAGTACACGTGCACCGCACCGGCCGCCGCCACCGAGGCCAGCAGTCGCGCCAGCTCTCCCGGCACCTCCTCGAGCGCCTTCGTACGCCGGTCCGCCAGCGCCCGCTCGGCCGAGGCGAGTTCGGCTACGGCATCCTCCTCGCGGGCCGGAACGCTCGCGGCCGGAGCACTCGCCGAAGCAGCGGGAGACGAAGACGCCGAGGGAGAAGCCGAGGGAGCAGGGGTGGCAGACGCCCGCTTCCCGCCCCCGAACGCCTCCGCATGCCGTACGACCTCCGCCCGCAGCGGTGTCAGCCGCGACGCCAGCGCCGGATGCGCGGCGAGCACGACGGCGTACCGCGCCGCGAGCCCCTCGCTGTCGCGTGCCGCACGCGCGCGTGCCCGGTCGGCGGCGGAAGCGGCCTCCTTGGTGGTCTCGGAGGACGAGTCGGAGGCGGAGCAGCCCGTGAGCAGCGCGGCGCCCGCACCGGCGGCTGAGGCGAGCAGGCTCCTTCGGCGCGGCCCCGAGGGCGAGCGCGACGGCGGGGTGAACGACAAGGCAGACGTCCTCGGCAGGCTCGTACGAAAGGAAGGGCGGCGACCGGAGCTCCGGGTGGCTCGGCTGCCCGGATCAAGGTAACCCGCGGTGATGCCGGTGGACGGCAACACCCTCCTGGACCCGATACCCTTTGACCTGACACGCGACCTACCCACAACAGCACACGCGGCCGAGGAGTCACCCGGATGAGCACCACCCAGAGCGAGAGGCTGCGAGGACTGCTGGAACCGCTCGTCAGCTCCCAGGGACTCGATCTCGAGGAGATCGAAGTGGACTCGGTCGGACGTAAGCGTGTGCTGCGCGTCACCGTCGATTCCGACGAAGGTGCCGACCTCGACCAGATCGCCGATGTGAGCCGCGTGCTCTCGGCGAAACTCGACGAGACGGACGCGATGGGCGCGGGCGAGTACACCCTCGAGGTGGGAACGCCCGGTGCGGAGCGCGAGCTCAGGGAACACCGTCACTACGTACGTGCCACCGGCCGGCTGGTGAAGTTCCAGCTGGCCGAGGGTGGCGAGGTGGTCGCCCGGATCCTCGAGGTGGACGACGAGGGCGTGGACCTCGAAGTGCCCGGTGTGAAGGGGCGCAAGGCCACCGCCAGGAGGGTCGCCTTCGGGGAGATCGCCAAGGCGCGCGTCCAGGTCGAGTTCAGCCGCAAGGACAAGAAGGAAGAGGAGGCGTAGCCGTGGACATCGACATGAGTGCCCTGCGGGGCTTGGTACGGGAGAAGGAGATCTCCTTCGACCTGCTGGTCGAAGCGATCGAATCGGCCCTCCTCATCGCCTATCACCGCACCGAGGGAAGCCGTCGCCACGCGCGCGTGGAGCTCAACCGCGAGAGCGGCCATGTGACCGTGTGGGCGAAGGAGGACCCCGAGGACCTCGAAGAGGGCCAGGAGCCACGCGAGTTCGACGACACCCCGACCGGCTTCGGCCGGATCGCCGCCACCACCGCCAAGCAGGTCATCCTGCAGCGCCTGCGGGACGCCGAGGACGACGCGACGCTCGGCGAGTACGCGGGCCGCGAGGGCGACATCGTCACCGGCGTCGTCCAGCAGGGCCGCGACCCCAAGAACGTACTCGTGGACATCGGCAAGCTGGAGGCCATCCTGCCGGTGCAGGAGCAGGTGCCCGGCGAGATGTACCAGCATGGGATGCGGCTGAGGTCCTACGTGGTCCGGGTGGCGAAGGGTGTGCGTGGGCCCTCCGTGACGCTGTCGCGGACGCATCCCAATCTGGTGAAGAAGCTCTTCGCTCTCGAGGTGCCGGAGATCGCCGACGGATCCGTCGAGATCGCCGCCATCGCCCGGGAGGCGGGGCACCGCACGAAGATCGCCGTCCGGTCCACCCGTTCGGGCCTGAACGCCAAGGGCGCCTGCATCGGGCCCATGGGCGGACGTGTGCGCAATGTCATGGGCGAGCTCAACGGTGAGAAGATCGACATCGTCGACTGGTCGGACGATCCGGCCGAGATGGTGGCCAACGCGCTCTCCCCGGCCCGGGTCTCCAAAGTCGAGGTCGTGGACCTGGCGGCCCGCTCCGCGCGCGTGACGGTGCCGGACTATCAACTGTCCCTGGCCATCGGCAAAGAAGGGCAGAATGCCCGGCTCGCCGCCCGGCTGACCGGCTGGCGGATCGACATCCGGCCGGACACCGAACAGACCGGCGAGCAGACCGGTCAGCAGGCCGGGGACCAGGGCAGGGAATAGATCACGCCCCCGGGTCGCTGAGATCACGACAGATTTATACGCGGCAACCGTTCGATTCTTGCCCCAAAGGGGTGAGGTCGGTGCGGGGAGGTAGACTTGATTGTGTCTGGCCGGACGCCAGCCCGAGCATGCCCTGAGCGCACGTGTGTGGGGTGCCGGGAGCGAGCGGCCAAGGACGATCTGCTGCGCATCGTGGCGATCGAGGGCGAGTGTGTCCCCGATCATCGCGGTACGCTGCCCGGCCGGGGTGCCTATGTACACCCCGCCCTGGTCTGTCTCGACCTGGCGGTCCGCCGCCGGGCGTTCCCCCGGGCGCTGCGTGCCCAGGGACCGCTCGACACGGAGGCATTGCGCCTAGCTGTCGAGAAGACCGTTGCCGAGAAGGCAACACCGTAAGACGTGTCGCACGGAACCCCCGTGCGGCCCTGGTACCCCGCGAGTTGGAAGTAGGTCGAGATTGCGATGAGCACTCGATGAGCACGCGATGAGTACGCCCATGAAGTAGCGACGGTCCGGACGCAACCCGGACCTAAAAGGAGCGAAGTGGCTAAGGTCCGGGTATACGAACTCGCCAAGGAGTTCGGGGTTGAGAGCAAGGTCGTCATGGCCAAGCTCCAAGAACTCGGTGAATTTGTCCGTTCTGCGTCTTCGACGATCGAAGCGCCCGTAGTACGCAAACTGACTGACGCCCTCCAGCAGGGCAACGGCGGCGGCAAGCCCGCCCCGCGCAAGGCCGCGCCCGCCAAGCCGGCCACCCCCTCTCCGGCGCAGGCTGCCCGTCCGGCTGCCCCGCGCCCGCCGGCCCCGAAGCCGCCTGCCGCGGAGAAGCCCGCGGCTCCGGCCGGTGGGCCCGTGACTCCGGGGCCGCGTCCGACTCCGGGTCCCAAGCCGCCTGCGCCGAAGCCCGCTCCGGCGTCTCCGGCTCCTGCGGCGCCCGAGTTCACGGCGCCTCCGGCGGCTCCCGCGGCCTCCTCGGGTCCTGCGGCTCCCTCGGGTCCGCGTCCGGGTGGTGCCCGTCCGGGTGCCCCGAAGCCGGGTGCCCGTCCGAGTGGTCCCGCGCAGGGCGGCCAGGGCCGTGGCGACCGCGGTGACCGTCAGGGCGCTCCGCGTCCCGGCGGCCAGGGCGGACGTCCGGGCGGTCGTCCGGCCGGCCCGCGTCCGGGCAACAACCCGTTCACCTCTGGTGGCTCCACCGGTATGGCGCGCCCGCAGGCGCCCCGTCCGGGTGGTGCCCCGCGCCCCGGTGGCGCCGGTGCTCCGGGTGGCGGTCCGCGTCCTCAGGGTGCGGGCCAGGACCGTGGTCCCCGTCCGCAGGGTGGTCCCGGTGGCGCTCCGCGTCCCGGTGGCGGCCCCGGCGGCAACCGTCCGACTCCGGGCGGCATGCCTCGTCCGCAGGGTGGTCCCGGTGGCGCTCCGCGTCCCGGCGGCGGCCCCGGCGGCAACCGTCCGAACCCCGGCATGATGCCGCAGCGTCCGGCTGCCGGTAGCCCGCGTCCCGGCGGCGGTGGCCCCGGTGGCCGCGGTCCTGGTGGCGGCGGTCGTCCCGGTGGCGGTGGCGGCGGTCGTCCCGGTGGCGGCGGTTTCGCCGGTCGTCCCGGTGGCGGCGGCGGTGGCGGTTTCGCCGGTCGTCCCGGTGGTCCCGGTGGCGGTGGCGGCGGTTTCGCCGGTCGTCCCGGTGGTCCGGGTGGCGGCGGTGGCCGTCCCGGCTTCGGCGGTCGTCCGGGTGGTCCCGGTGGCCGTGGTGGCACGCAGGGTGCGTTCGGCCGTCCCGGCGGTCCGGCGCGTCGTGGTCGCAAGTCGAAGCGGCAGAGGCGCCAGGAGTACGAGGCCATGCAGGCCCCGTCGGTCGGCGGTGTGATGCTGCCTCGCGGCAACGGACAGTCCGTCCGCCTGTCGCGCGGTGCGTCCCTCACCGACTTCGCGGAGAAGATCAACGCCAACCCGGCGTCGCTCGTCGCCGTGATGATGAACCTCGGCGAGATGGTCACTGCCACGCAGTCCGTCTCCGACGAGACGCTGAAGCTCCTCGCGGACGAGATGAACTACGTCCTCGAGATCGTCAGCCCCGAGGAGGAGGACCGCGAGCTGCTCGAGTCCTTCGACATCGAGTTCGGCGAGGACGAGGGTGGCGAGGAGTTCCTCGCGCCGCGTCCGCCGGTCGTGACCGTCATGGGTCACGTCGACCACGGTAAGACCCGCCTCCTTGACACCATCCGCAAGACGAACGTCGTCGCGGGCGAGGCCGGCGGTATCACGCAGCACATCGGTGCGTACCAGGTCGCCACCAAGGTCAACGAGGAAGAGCGCAGGATCACCTTCATCGACACCCCGGGTCACGAGGCGTTCACCGCCATGCGTGCCCGAGGTGCCAAGTCGACCGACATCGCGATCCTCGTGGTGGCGGCCAACGACGGTGTGATGCCCCAGACGATCGAGGCGTTGAACCACGCCAAGGCGGCCGGTGTGCCGATCGTGGTCGCGGTCAACAAGATCGACGTCGAGGGTGCCGACCCGACCAAGGTGCGCGGTCAGCTCACCGAGTTCGGTCTGGTGGCCGAGGAGTACGGCGGCGACACGATGTTCGTCGACATCTCCGCCAAGCAGGGCCTCAACATCGAGAACCTGCTGGAGGCCGTGGTCCTCACCGCGGACGCCTCGCTCGACCTGCGGGCCAACCCGGAGCAGGACGCGCAGGGCATCGCGATCGAGTCCCACCTGGACCGTGGCCGCGGCGCCGTCGCGACTGTCCTGGTCCAGCGAGGCACCCTGCGGGTCGGCGACACCATGGTGGTCGGCGACGCGTACGGCCGTGTCCGCGCGATGCTCGACGACAAGGGCGAGAACGTGGAAGAGGCGGGTCCCTCGACCCCGGTCCTCGTCCTCGGTCTCACCAACGTCCCGGGCGCCGGCGACAACTTCCTCGTCGTCGACGAGGACCGTACGGCCCGTCAGATCGCGGAGAAGCGTGCCGCTCGTGAGCGGAACGCCAACTTCGCCCGCCGGGGTGTCCGGTTCTCCCTGGAGAACCTGGACGAGGCCCTCAAGGCCGGTCTGGTGCAGGAACTCAACCTCATCATCAAGGGCGACGCGTCCGGTTCGGTGGAGGCTCTCGAGTCCTCGCTGCTCCAGCTCGACGTCGGCGAAGAGGTCGACATCCGCATCCTGCACCGTGGTGTGGGTGCGGTCACCGAGTCGGACATCGACCTGGCGACCGGCTCCGACGCCATCGTCATCGGCTTCAACGTCCGCGCGGCCGGCCGTGCCTCGCAGATGGCGGAGCGCGAGGGCGTCGACGTCCGCTACTACTCGGTGATCTACCAGGCCATCGAGGAGATCGAGGCGGCCCTCAAGGGCATGCTCAAGCCGGAGTTCGAAGAGGTCGAGCTCGGTACGGCGGAGATCCGCGAGGTCTTCCGCTCGTCCAAGCTGGGCAACATCGCCGGTGTGCTGGTCCGCTCCGGCGAGGTCAAGCGCAACACCAAGGCGCGGTTGCTGCGCGATGGCAAGGTCATCGCGGAGAACCTCAACATCTCCGGGCTGCGTCGCTTCAAGGACGACGTCACCGAGATTCGCGAAGGGTTCGAGGGCGGTATCAACCTCGGCAACTTCAACGACATCAAGGTCGACGACGTCATCGCGACGTACGAGATGCGCGAGAAGCCCCGCGGCTGACGCCTGCGGCGCGCTGAACCGGGTTGGCGCCACCCCGGCGGGATTCTTCCCGCGGGGGTGGCGCCGACCGGGGTTTCGCCCCCGCCGCCCTTACCCGTCCCGTCCCATACCAAGAGGCTCCGCCCCTGGACCCCGCTGGGGGGGGCTGCGCCCCCGGACCCCCGCTCCTCAAACTCCCCCAGCTACCGCTGGGGGGACCCCCAACAGGCTGATTTTGCGCGGCAGACGCCGGAGGGCTGAACTTGCGCGCCAGTCGCCCGAGGGCTGATTAGACGCAGCCGAACTTTGTCAGTGCTGGCCCGCATCAATCAGCCCGTCTGGGGGCACCTCCCAGCGGTAGCTGGGGGAGTTTGAGGACGAGGCCGTTCAGGCCGATGGGGGTCTGGGGCGCAGCCCCAGCGGGGTCTAAGGGGCGGAGCCCCTTGGTATGGGACGGGTAAGGGCGGCGGGGGCGAAACAACTCGCCGCGCCCCGCGCCTGGCGCTAGGGCAAGAGCTGCTCCGTCCAGATGCACTTGCCGTTGGAGAGGTGGCGGGTTCCCCAGCGTTGGGTGAGTGCGGCGATCAACTGCAGGCCGCGGTTGCCTTCGTCGGTCTCAAGTGCGCGGCGAATGTGAGGGGTGGTCAGGCTGCCGTCAGTGACCTCGCAGATGAGCGAACGGCTGCGGATGAGGCGCAGCTGGACGGGGCCTCTCGCATGACGGATGACATTGCCGACGAGCTCGCTGGCTATCAGCTCTGTGGTCCACGTGAGGTCGTCGAGATGCCACTCGGTGAGCTGATGTCGTACGTAGTCGCGGGCTTGGCCTGCGGCGATCGGGTCCTCGGGAAGCTCCCAGGACGCCACGTTCCCAGCGGCCAGAGGGTGGGTGCGGGCCACGAGCACCGCAGTATCGTCGCTGGTCTGCTCCTTGGCAGGGACGAGAGCAGATATGAGCGCGGTGCACAGCTGGTCGAGGCGCCGGGCGTCGGCATCCCGGTCGGCGGTCGTGGCGCCCAGAGCGCGCCCATTGGGCATCTGGGCGTCGGTGAGCGTCTTGGCCAGGTGGGCCATGCCGCTGTCGATGTCGCGGGCCGCGGACTCGACCAGGCCGTCGGTGTAGAGCACGATCAGGCTTCCTTCGGGCACCGTCAGTTCCACCGTCTCGAAGGGCGGCGTGGCCGCGCCGAGCGGTGGGTTTTGAGGCAGCTGCGGGAAGTGGACGGTGCCGTCGGGGTGGAGGAGGGCAGGTGGGGGGTGCCCGGCCCGGACGACGGTACAAATCTGGGTGGCGGGGTCGTAGACCGCGTACAGGCAGGTGGCGTAGAAGTCATCGCCAAGGTCGCTGACCAGGTCGTTCAGGTGGGAGAACAGTTCGTCGGGGGGTAGTTCGAGTCCCACCAGTGTGTGTACGGCGGTGCGCAGGCGGCCCATGGTGGCGGCTTCGGACAGTCCGTGGCCCATGACGTCTCCGATGACGAGCGCGACTCGCTCGGCAGACAGTGGGATGACGTCGTACCAGTCGCCGCCGACCTCCAGACCCTCGGTGGCCGGCACGTAGTGGGCCGCAGCGGTGACGGCGGGCAGGGAGGGCAGGACCAGCGGGAGCAGGCCGCGCTGCAACTCCTGGGAGCGGGTGTGCTCTGCGTCGTACAGGCGGGCCCGTTCCAGGGCCTGGGCGATCAGCCCGCTGAGCGCGGTCAGCAGGGCCCGGTCCTCCTCGCTGAACCGGCGCGGTCGGGAGAAGGAGATGACCAGGCAACCGACGGGACGGCCGGAGACGATCAGAGGCAGGAACGCCCAGGCATTCTTCCCTCCCGAGAACGCGAGGCCGGCGACCTCCGGGTAGCGGTCGCGGAACTCCCGCCTGGAGCGGAGGTACTGCGGGGCGCCGTGGCGGACGGCGTCACTGACGGGGGTGTGGTCGGACACGCTCATCCTTTTGGGAAAGTTGTCCAGAAACTCCTGGGAGTACCCGGCGCTCCCCGCCACTCGGAGGCTCTCGCCGTCCACGAGCTGCACAAACAGGCCGGTGGCACCGACCAGGGGCAGAACACGCTCTGCCACGGTATCGACGACGTCGCTCACAGTGACCGCGTCGGCCAGCGCCGCGTTGAGGCGGCCGATGTGCGTGGTGCGCCGGGCGGCGGCGCGCTGGGCGGCCGCACGCTGCTCGTCCGCCAGCCGCGTTTCGGTCACGTCGGTGAGGAACACCGTCACACCGTCCGGCGAAGGAACCAGACGCAGGTGGTACCAACGCCGGTTCGTCGGCCACTGGACGTCGAAGCCGGTCGGAGCGCCGGTGGCGGCGGCCTGCCGGCAGCGGTCCTCCAGGCCGGGCACCTCGGTACCGGGAACATCCCACAGGACGCGGCCGAACAGCTGCTGCGAGGGGCCGAGGAGGCGCTCGGCGTGGAGATTGACGAACTCGATCCGCCAGTCGGCATCCACCGTGAGGAAACCGTCGCTCATGTGCAGCAGGGAATGGCCGACCGAATCCAGCGCCGCCCGCTTCTGCGTCGTATCCCACACGGTGCCCACGAAGTGAGCCGGCTCGCCGTCCTCGCCGAGGACGACCTGGGCGCGGGCCTCTATCCAGACGACACTGCCGTCCGACCTGCACAGCCGGTACTCCGCCGCGTACTCGCCGCGCTGCCGGATGGCCCGGTCCACCGCGGCCACGACGCGCGGCAGGTCGTCCGGGTGAACGAGCCCCACAACGGTGTCGACCCGTCCGTCGAAGGTCTCCGGGTCGATGCCGAGTATGGCCATCGTCGTCTCGTCGTAGACCACGTCGCCGGTGCGGAGGTTCTGGTCCCAGGTACCGACACGGACCGCCTCGCGTGCCTGCTGCAGCCGGGGCCCGGCCAGGTGTTCCGCGTTCCACCAGGCGGGGTTGAGGCTGCCGGTGGTGGGAGCGGGATGCGCCAGGCGCTCGCACACCCACCGAGCGAGCGCCTCGAGGAGGTCTCGCTGCGTGACCGAGGGGGCCCCGGACACCGTCACGACCGAAAGCACTCCGAGAGAGCTGCCCTCCGCGGCGAGCAGCGGGACGGCCGCGATCCCGGTACCGGCAGGAAGGGCGCGAGCCTGCGTGTCCGTCGTGGGCAGCCACACGAGCGCGCTGTCCCGCAGGGCCCGGATCGGTGCGGTCTCGTCCTGCCAGCCGAGGGTCCCCCACTGCTGGGCGAATTCCCGGGGCAGCCCGCCCGTGACTGCCAGGTGCAACGGCCGGCTGTCACCGGGTATGCGCAGGTGCACCATGCCACCCAGCCCGCCGAGGTCAGCCACCGCGTGATGCAGCGCGAGCTGCAGCGCCTCTGCCTGGGTCTGCCCGTCGCCCGTATTCCGGAGTACGTGCATCCGGACGGCTTCCTGCGCCTCCGCCGCTGCCGGCGGAGCCTGACCGAGCTGTTCGTTTCGGGCCATATAGATCACATTCACCGTCCGCCAGACGGGTGAATTTACACTATTACGCACTTAACGAATCGATTGGCGCATTTGCCCGTATCATCTCATCCGCGATGGCCAGGGAGACGGCAGGCCGTCCGGCGGTTGAGGACGAGGCCGCAAGGCCGGTGGGGTCTCGGGCGCAGCCCAGCGGGCCCAGGGGCGCAGCCCCGAGTGGGGTCGGGGGCGCAGCCCACACTGAGGTCTGGGGTGCAGCCCCCAGGGGGGTCGGGGGCAGAGCCCCCAGTGGCGTCGGGGCAGAGCCCCCGCCGGGCCCAGGGGCGCAACCGCTGCGGGGTCCAGGGGCGCAGCCCCTGGTGGGCTCTGGGCGAAGCCCAGGGGACGGGTATGGGTAGGGGCGGCGGGGGCGAAACAAGCCCGCCCCGCCCCCGCGCGCACAGGCCCCGTTACGCCGTCAGGCGAGCCACCGCCTCGGCCACCGTCAGCTCCTCGCGCTCCCCCGTGCGGCGGTCCTTGAGCTCGAGGACGCCCTCGGCCGAGCGGCGGCCGGCTACCAGGATCTGGGGGACGCCGATCAGTTCGGAGTCTGTGAACTTGACGCCCGGCGAGACGCCGGCCCGGTCGTCCACCAGGACCCGTACGCCCGCCGCGCCCAGCTTCTCCGAGACGTCGAGGGCCAGTTCGGTCTGCAGAGCCTTGCCCGCGGCGACGACGTGCACATCGGCCGGCGCCACCTCGCGAGGCCAGCACAGCCCCTGCGAGTCCGCCGACTGCTCGGCCAGCGCGGCCACCGCCCGCGAGACACCGATGCCGTACGAGCCCATCGTCACGCGCACCGGCTTGCCGTTCTGGCCGAGGACATCGAGCTGGAAGGTGTCGGCGTACTTGCGGCCCAGCTGGAAGATGTGACCGATCTCGATGGCACGGTCCAGCTTGAGGCCGGTGCCGCAGACGGGGCAGGGGTCGCCCTCCTCGACGACGACCACGTCGAGGTAGTCGTCGACCTCGAAGTCCCGGCCGCAGACCACGTTGCGGGCGTGCTTGTCCGCCTTGTTGGCGCCTGTGATCCAGGCCGTACCGGGCGCCACGCGCGGATCGGCGATGTAGCGGACCTTGTCCAGACCCTGCGGGCCCACGTAACCGCGTACGAGATCCGCACGGCCCACGAAGTCCTCGGCGGTCACCAACTCCACCACCGCCGGGGCCAGATGCTCGCCCAGCTTGCCGAGGTCGACCTCGCGGTCGCCGGGGACGCCGACGGCGACGATCTCGCCGTCGACCTTGACGAGGAGGTTCTTGAGGGTGGCGGACGCCGTCACGCCCAGGTGCTCGGCGAGGGTCTCGATGGTCGGGGTGTCGGGGGTGTCAAGTTCCTCGACCGGACCGTGCTCGACGCCCTCGACCGGCGCGAGCGCGAAGGTGACGGCTTCCGTGTTGGCCGCGTAGTCGCAGGCCGGGCAGTCCACGAAGGTGTCCTCACCGGCCGCGGCGGGCGCGAGGAATTCCTCCGACGCCGAGCCGCCCATCGCTCCGGAGACGGCGGAGACGATGCGGTAGTCCAGGCCCAGGCGCGCGAAGATCTTCTGGTACGCCTCGCGGTGCAGCGCGTACGACTCGACCAGGCCCTCGTCCGTGGTGTCGAAGGAGTACGAGTCCTTCATCTGGAACTCACGGCCGCGCAGCACACCGGAGCGGGGGCGGGCCTCGTCCCGGTACTTGGTCTGGATCTGGTAGAGGATCACCGGCAGGTCCTTGTAGGACGAGCACTGATCCTTGACGATCTGAGTGAAGATCTCCTCGTGCGTGGGGCCCAGCAAGTAGTCGGCGCCCTTGCGGTCCTTGACGCGGAAGAGGAGATCGCCGTACTCGTCCCAGCGGCCCGACGCGTCGTACGGCTCCCGCGGCAGCAGCGCGGGCAGCAGGACCTCCTGGCCGCCGATGGCGTCCATCTCCTCGCGCACCACGCGCGCCACGTTCTCGAGGACCTTCTTGCCGAGCGGCAGCCAGCTCCAGATACCGGCCGACGTGCGGCGCACGTAACCGGCGCGGACGAGCAGCTTGTGGCTGAGCGTCTCGGCGTCCGCCGGGTCGTCGCGCAGTGTCTTGATCATCAACCGGGACATGCGCTGGACCTGGGCCATGATTCTTAACTCCTGCCGGATAACGGTGATGGCTAGGAGGTTAGCCGGGCGGTACCGGGCGGTGGAAATCGATTGGCGTCCCGGCACCTATCGCCTGCGGCGGAGGGGAAGGTGGGCGCCCATCACCGCGTACGGCTTCGGGGCGCTGGGGAACAGGACGTTGCGGGCCAGGTCCTCGTAGCCGAGGGAGTGGTAGAGGCCGCGGGCCGGGCTGTCCGTGTCGATGGCCGAGAGGATCGAGCGGGGCTGGGTGGCGCCGTCCGTGATGGTGGTGATCAGGGCGCGGCCGATGCCGTGGTTCTGGTAGTGCGGGTGGACGTGCAGCTCGGTGATCACGAAGGAGTCGTCGAGCCAGGTCTCGTGGCCCTGGCTGCGCAGATAGGGCTCGACGACGGTGGACCACCAGTGCGCACGGTTGTTGGGCATGCCGTAGACGAAGCCGACGAGCCGGCCGTCGGGGGTGGTGGCGCCGAGCGCGCGGGCGCCGGGGTAGGTGAGATGCCGCAGCACGATCTGCCGCCGTACGGCGATCTCGTCCGCGCCGAGCCCGAAGGCCACGGCCTGCACGGCGAGCGCCTCGTCGATCCGCGCGGCCAGATCCAGCGGGCCGATGACGACGTCGTCGGGCGTACGGGGGCCCTGGCCGGGGATGCGAAACATGCCCGGAGACTACCGGTGCGCATTGCTGAGTTGCGCCGTGGACTGGGGTTGCCTGTCAGCTGCGGGTTCGTCGTGGTTGGTCGCTCCCCCACTCTCGGCTTCTCCCCCAGTGCCTTAAGGGGCCTTAAGGGCCTGGGGGGACCCCCAGAGCGGGGGGACCCCCATCGCGGCGGAGCCCGCAAATTTCACAGCCCCGCGCCCCTTACAGGGGCGCTCAGCCCCTACAAGCTTAGAGAGCGAACCCTCAGAACAGCACGCTCATGAACGCGCCGATCTCCTGGAAGCCCACCCTTTGGTAGGTGCGTCGGGCAGCCGTGTTGAAGTCGTTGACGTAGAGGCTGACGACGGGGGCCACGTCCGCGAGTGCGTAGCGGAGGACGGCTGCCATGCCGGGGGCCGCGAGGCCCTGGCCTCGGTACTCGGGGGCGATCCAGACGCCCTGGATCTGGCAGACCTGTGGGGTCGCGGCGCCGATCTCCGCCTTGAAGATGACCCTGCCGTCGTGGCCGAGGCGGGCGAACGAGCGCCCGGAGCCGACGAGTTCGGCGACCCGGGCCTGGTAAAGGAGCCCGCCGTCACCGGCGAGCGGCGAGATGCCGACCTCCTCCGTGAACATCGCCACGCAGGCGGGCATGATCGTCTCCATCTCGTCCTTGCGGATCCGGCGGACGTACGGATCCGGGGCGATGTCGGAGGGAACCCGGTCGGTGACCATCAGGGGCTGGTGGGGGCGGACCTCGCGGGCGGGGCCCCAGTTCGGCTCGAGGAGCCGCCACAGCTGGGCGGTGGCCTCGGCCGGGCCGACTATGGAGGAGCAGCGGCGGCCCGCGCGACGGGCCCGGTCCGCGAAGGCGCGTACGGCACGGGGGGTGGCGCAGATCGGGACCAGATTGGCGCCGGCGTAGCACAAGGACGTCAGCATGCCGTCCTCGTACCAGCCCCACATCTCGCCGCCGAGCCGCCACGGGTCGAGGCCCGCGATCTGCACCCGGGAGGTCACGAAGGCGTTCACGACCGGCTCACGGTCGAGGACGGCGAGTGCGGCGTCCAGGTCACTCGGTTCGAGGACCCTGGTGGTGGTCTGCGTCAACACGTACGGGGGCCTCACCCTGGGATCTGCTGATTCCCCGCACTGTACCTGGCGAAAATAGGCGACGCCGCCCGATGCCTGAGCCCTCCGGGCAGCCTTGGAGACGCGCGTGTCAGCCGTGGCGTCTGAGGTGGCCACGGCGATAGCCGGTCAAACCCGCCGCCGACCGGACGTCACGCCAGCCGGACCTCGGGTCAGCCCGCCACCGACCGAATCCCGTCAGCCCGCCACCGAAACCGAAGGCTCCCCGGAGGCGGCCCCCTCCGCCTCCATCTGCTCGGCGATCTTCATCGCCTCCTCGATCAGGGTCTCCACGATCTTCGACTCGGGCACCGTCTTGATGACCTCGCCCTTCACAAAGATCTGCCCCTTGCCGTTGCCGGAGGCGACGCCCAGGTCCGCTTCCCTCGCCTCGCCCGGCCCGTTCACCACACAGCCCATGACCGCGACGCGCAGCGGAACCTCCATGCCCGTCAGCCCGGCCGTGACCTCCTCGGCGAGCTTGTAGACGTCCACCTGGGCCCGGCCGCATGACGGGCACGAGACGATCTCCAGGCCGCGCTCGCGCAGCCCCAGCGACTCCAGGATCTGGTTGCCGACCTTGACCTCCTCCGCCGGAGGCGCCGACAGGGAGACGCGGATGGTATCGCCGATGCCCTCGGAGAGCAGCGCGCCGAAGGCGACCGCCGACTTGATGGTCCCCTGGAAGGCGGGGCCGGCCTCCGTCACCCCGAGGTGCAGCGGGTAGTCGGACTGGGCGGCCAGCTGCCGGTAGGCGTTGACCATCACCACCGGGTCGTTGTGCTTCACCGAGATCTTGATGTCCCGGAAGTCGTGCTCCTCGAACAGCGAGGCCTCCCACAGCGCCGACTCCACCAGCGCCTCGGGCGTCGCCCTGCCGTACTTCTGCAGCAGCCGCCGATCCAGCGACCCCGCGTTCACCCCGATCCGGATCGGGGTGCCATGGTCCTTGGCGGCCCGCGCGATCTCCTTGACCTTGTCGTCGAACTGCTTGATGTTGCCGGGATTGACCCGCACCGCCGCACAGCCCGCCTCGATCGCGGCGAACACGTACTTCGGCTGGAAATGAATGTCCGCGATCACCGGGATCTGCGACTTCCGCGCGATCGTCGCCAGCGCGTCCGCGTCATCCTGCGTCGGACAGGCCACCCGCACGATCTGGCAGCCCGACGCCGTCAGCTCGGCGATCTGCTGCAACGTGGCCCCGATGTCCGACGTACGCGTCGTCGTCATCGACTGCACCGAGACGGGTGCGTCTCCGCCCACGGCCACGGTCCCGACCTGGATCTGCCGGCTCTTCCGGCGCTCGGCGAGCTTGATCGGAACGGACGGCATGCCGAGAGAAATCGCAGTCATCTGCTGTGCAACCCCAAGGTAAGGATCGGTCGGTCCCGAAAGCTGACGGGCTCCAGCCAACGAGATTACGGCACCCCCGAACACGGGAGCACATCCCCCGCACAGGCCGCCACAAGTCACCCCATGCCACGGCGACCGGGCCCAAATCCTGCCCGGTCGCCGCAAACTCCGCCTTGCTAGGAGATTCTCACCGGGTTAACGACGTCTGCCACCAGGACCAGCAAGGTGAAGCAGATGAAGATCCCCGCCACCACATAGGCCACCGGCATCAGCTTCGCCACATCGAACGGCCCCGGGTCGGGCCTCCTGAACACCTTCGCCACATTCCGCCGCAGCGACTCCCACAGGGCGCCCGCGATGTGTCCGCCGTCGAGCGGCAGCAGCGGGAGCATGTTGAACAGGAAGAGGGAGAGGTTGAAGCCCGCGACGAGGAACAGCATCATCGCGATCTGGTTCTCCGGCGGGATGTCGAGGGTGAAGACCTCGCCGCCTACGCGGGCCGCGCCGACCACGCCCATCGGGGAGTCGTCCTCGCGCGGGCCATCGCCGAACGCCGCGTCCCACAGGGCGGGGACCTTGGACGGGAGGGCGATCAGCGACTCGACGCCGTTCTCCATCATGTCGCCCATGCGGTCCACGGACTGGCCGAAGGACTGCTCGACGATGCCGGAGGCGGGGGTGAAGCCGAGGAAGCCGGCGTACACGTACTGGCCCTCGACATAGCCGCCGTTGCCGTCCGACTTGCTGACCTGGTTCCTGATCAGGTGGGTGTTCAGGTCGAGCCGCTCGCCCCCGCGCTCAACGGTGATCGTGACGTCCTTGCCGGGGTTGGCGCGGATGTCGTTCTGGAGGGCGGACCAGTCCTCGACGCGTGTGCCGTTGAACGCGATGATCTTGTCGCCCGCTTCGAGGCCGGCGGCCTTGGCCGGCGCGGCCTGGTCGCTCTTCGCGCACTTGGTGCGGTTCTCGCTCTGCTGGATGACGCAGTCGGAGACCTTGCCGACCGTGGTGGTCTGGGTCTGGATGCCGAAGGTCATCATCACCCCCATGAAGATCACGACGGCCAGGATCAGGTTCATGAAGGGGCCGGCGAACATCACGATCACGCGCTTCCAGGGCTTGCGCGTGTAGAGGAGGCGGTTCTCGTCGCCGGGCTGCAGCTCCTCGAAGGACTGCGCGCGGGCGTCCTCGATCATGCCGCGCCACGGCGAGGTGGAGCGGGCCTCGAGCCTGCCGTCCGGGCCGGGCGGGAACATGCCGATCATGCGGATGTAGCCGCCGAGGGGGATCGCCTTGACGCCGTACTCGGTCTCGCCCTTCTTCCGCGACCAGATGGTCGGGCCGAAACCGACCATGTACTGCGGTACCCGGACGCCGAAGAGCTTGGCCATGGACAGATGTCCCAGCTCGTGCCAGGCGATCGAGAACAGCAGGCCGATCACGAAGACGACTATGCCGAGGATCATCATCAGGGTCGTCATGCACCGGCCTCCGCCGTGGTCGTCTGCGTTGTCCGCAGTGTGTGCTGCGTCTTCTGCGCCTGCGTCAGTTCGCGGGCCCGGGCGCGTGCCCAGGTCTCCGCTTCGAGGACGTCCGCGACGGTGAGTGGAGTTCCCGTACGGGGCGAGCCGTGCTCGGCGACCACCTTCGTGACGGTCTCCATGATCCCGTTGAACGGCAGGGCGCCGTTCAGGAACGCGTCCACGCACTCCTCGTTCGCCGCATTGAACACGGCCGGGGCCGTCCCCGCGAGTTCCCCGACATGGCGGGCGAGCCCGACCGACGGAAACGCGTCGTTGTCGAGCGGGAAGAACTCCCAGCTCGACGCCTTCGACCAGTCGAAGGCGGGCGCGGCGTCGGGGACGCGCTCGGGCCAGCCGAGCCCGATGGCGATCGGCCCGCGCATGTCCGGGGGCGTCGCCTGGGCGATCGTCGATCCGTCCGTGAACTCCACCATCGAGTGGACATACGACTGCGGGTGCACGACCACCTCAATCCGCTCGAAGGGAATGTCGTAGAGGAGATGCGCCTCGATGACTTCCAGCCCCTTGTTGACGAGGGTCGCGGAGTTGATGGTGATGACCGGGCCCATGGCCCAGGTGGGGTGGGCGAGGGCGTCGGCCGGGGCGACGTTCGCGAGTTCCTCCTTCGTACGGCCCCGGAAGGGGCCCCCGGAGGCGGTGACGACGAGCTTGCGTACGTCGGATCTGGTGCCCGAGGCGAGCGCCTGGAACAGGGCCGCGTGCTCGGAGTCGACCGGGATGATCTGCCCCGGCTTGGCGAGGGCCTTGACCAGCGGGCCGCCGACGATGAGCGACTCCTTGTTGGCGAGCGCGAGGGTGCGGCCCGCTTCGAGCGCGGCGAGGGTGGGCGCGAGCCCGATCGACCCGGTGATGCCGTTGAGCACGGTGTGACACTCGGAGGCGGCGAGCTGCGTGGCCGCGTCCGCTCCGGCGAGGATCTCCGGCAGCGGCTCCCCGTTCCCGTACCGCTCGCTCAGGTCCTTCCGCAGCTGCGGTACGACGTCCTCCCGGGCGACCGCGACGGTACGCACCCGAAGGCGCCACGCCTGCTCCGCCAGCAGCCCGACCCTCCCGCCCGCGGCGGAGAGCCCGCTGACCCGGAACCTGCCGGGATTGCGCTCCACAAGGTCGATGGCCTGCGTACCGATCGACCCGGTGGATCCCAGGATCACCACGTCCCGGGGCCCGTCCGAGGCCACGGGATCGAAGACAAGATGCGGATCAGCGAGGGGCGCTGGACTGTCACTCATCCCTCCATTGTGGCCGCATCGAGCCGCCGACCGGACAGGGCGTCCCGTTCGCAGGCCTCTTACCGCCATGTGTCACAAGACAGAGCCATGTCGCCACTTGTGAAGCTCAAGTGAAGAAAGCGTGATACTCCTTCTCTCCTGACACTGGACGACACCCAGGGGGGATCTCCATGCGGATACGCGCTGCCCTGCCCGCGCTCATCGGCGCCGTGGCTCTGACCGGCACGTTTCTCAGCACTCCGGCTCCGGCTGCCGGACGCGTCGACATCTGATCTTGCGCAGTGCCCCCCGTTCACGGGGTGGTGAGTGCATCCTCGGCCCGGCGGCGCAGAGCACCGATGCATCACTCCGTAACACATCCGGTACGCTTAGTGCACTGTGCCGGGGGCGACAACCAAGCTCCCAACAGCCCGAGTGAGTCCCGTACTTGCTCCTGCGGCCGGAAGGGTCGTCGCTGGACAGGCATGCCCTGTCAAACTCCCCGGAGCGATCCAGGGGAGAATCTCCCGGCATTCATCCGGGAGAGAACTTCAACAGGTGTATTACGACAGCATCGTCGCCGTTGGCATGGGCCGTTACTTGCGGCGGCGGCGGTTCTTCGACCTGTTGGACTTGGCGGACTTCTTGGCGGGCCGCCGGGCCGGGGCCGCCTTCGTGCCGGTGCCCGCTTCCTTCGGAGCCGAACCCGCCGCCGAAGCAGCGGCCTTGGCAGGCGCCGGCACCGCGTCGGAGCGGCTGAAGTCCCCCTCGACCACGCCTTCCGCCGTGTCCAGTGTGGGGGCGCTGAAGTGGAGGTCCTCGTCCCGCCGGCCCGCCTCCAGGGTCTCCTGGCCGTCGCGGGCCTTGCCCGAGGCGTCGAGGTTGAAGACGTAGCCGACGGACTCCTCCTTGATGGCCTCCGTCATCGCGGCGTACATGTCGTAGCCCTCGCGCTCGTACTCGATGATCGGCTCGCGGCCCAGCGTCCAGCGCAGACCGATGCCGTCGCGGAGGTAGTCCATCTCGTAGAGGTGCTCGCGCCACTTGCGGTCGAGGACCGAGAGAACGACGAGGCGTTCCAGGTCGCGGAGGGCGTCGGAGCCGAGTTCGGCCTCGCGCTCCTCGTAGCGGGCGTGGATGTCCTCGGTGATCGTCTCGATCAGGTCGTCGGCGGTGAGGTTCGCGCGCCCGCCGACCTCGTCCTCCATGTCCTCGATGGTGACCTTGATCGGGTAGAGCTGCTTGAAGGCAGCCCACAGCCGGTCCAGGTTCCACTCCTCGGGGAAGCCCTCGGCCGTCTCCTCCGTGATGTACGCGCGGAGGGTGTCGTCCATGAAGTGGATGATCTGTTCGCGCAGGTTCTCGCCCGCGAGGACCCGGCGGCGTTCCTCGTAGATGAGTGTGCGCTGCCGGTTGAGCACCTCGTCGAACTTCAGGACGTCCTTGCGGGACTCGAAGTGCTGCTGCTCGATCTGGGACTGGGCGGAGGCGATGGCGCGCGTGACCATCTTGTTCTCGATGGGGACGTCGTCGGGGACGTTCGCCATCGCCATCACGCGGTCGACGACCTGGGCGCGGAACAGCCGCATCAGGTCGTCCTCCAGGGACAGGTAGAAGCGGGAGGCGCCGGGGTCGCCCTGCCGGCCGGCCCGTCCGCGCAGCTGGTTGTCGATACGGCGCGACTCGTGGCGTTCGGTGCCGAGGACGTAGAGCCCGCCGAGGTCGATCACCTCGTCGCGCTCGGCCGCCACGGACTCCGTCATCCTCTCGAGCGCCGCCCCGTACTCCTCGGGGTGGTCCTCCGGATCGAGCCCCCGCCGGTCCAGTTCCGCGCGCGCCATCGCCTCGGGGTTGCCGCCGAGCATGATGTCGGTGCCGCGGCCCGCCATGTTCGTGGCCACGGTGACCGCGCCCTTGCGGCCGGCCTGGGCGACGATCTGCGCCTCGCGCTGGTGGTTCTTGGCGTTGAGCACCTCGTGCCGGATGCCCCGCCGTTTCAGCTGAGCGGACAGCAGCTCGGACTTCTCGACGGAGGTGGTGCCCACCAGGATCGGCTGGCCCTTCGCGTGCCGCTCGGCGATGTCGTCGACGATCGAGGTGAACTTCGCGCCCTCGGTGCGGTAGATCTGATCGGCGTCGTCCGCGCGGACCATCGGCCGGTTCGTGGGGATCGGCACCACGTGCAGCTTGTAGATCTGGTGGAACTCGGCGGCCTCGGTCATCGCCGTACCGGTCATCCCGGCGAGCTTCTCGTACAGCCGGAAGAAGTTCTGCAGGGTGATCGTCGCCAGGGTCTGGTTCTCGTCCTTGACGGTCACACGCTCCTTGGCCTCGATCGCCTGGTGCAGGCCCTCGTTGTAGCGGCGCCCTGCGAGGATGCGGCCGGTGTGCTCGTCGACGATGAGGACTTCGCCGTCGATGACCACGTAGTCCTTGTCCTTCTTGAAGTGCTCCTTGGCCTTGAGGGCGTTGTTCAAGTGGCCGATGAGGGGCGTGTGGTCGGACTCGTAGAGGCTGTCGATGCCGAGCTGGTCCTGGAGGTACTCGACTCCACTGTCCAGGATCGCCACGGTGCGCTTCTTCGGGTCGTACTCGTAGTCGTGCGTGGCCCGCAGCACCGCGAGGCGTTCCTTGTCCATCGGCGACGTGAAGTGCTCCGCCTGGATGGAGACGCCCTTCATCCGCGTGACCATCTTGGCGAACGACTCGTACCAGTGCGTCGGCTGATCGGCGGGCCCGGAGATGATCAGCGGCGTACGGGCCTCGTCGATGAGGATCGAGTCGGCCTCGTCGACGATCGCGAAGTGGTGGCCGCGCTGCACGAGTTCCTTCTGCGACCAGGCCATGTTGTCGCGCAGGTAGTCGAAGCCGAACTCGGTGTTGGTGCCGTAGGTGATGTCGCGGGCGTACTGTTCGCGCCGCTCGGCCGGGGTCGACTGCGACTCGATGACGCCGACGGTCAGGCCCAGGAAGCGGTAGGCGCGGCCCATCCACTCGGCGTCGCGCTGGGCGAGGTAGTCGTTCACCGTGACGAGGTGGACGCCCTTGCCGGTCAGGGCGTTCAGATACACGGGCAGGGTCGCGACGAGGGTCTTGCCCTCGCCGGTGTGCATTTCGGCGATATTGCCGAAGTGGAGTGCCGCACCGCCCATGATCTGTACGTCGAAATGGCGCATTCCGAGGGTGCGCCGGGACGCCTCGCGCATCGCGGCGAAGGCTTCGGGCAGCAGATCGTCGAGGTTTTCGCCGTCTGCGTGGCGCTTTTTGAACTCGTGGGTGAGATCCCGTAGTTCGTCGTCGGTCATCCCCTCGAATTCCGCTTCCAGGGAATTGACCTGTTCGGCGATGCGCTGCAGCCTGCGCAGCATGCGTCCCTCGCCGGCCCGCATGATCCGGCCGGTGATGCGCTCGATTGTGGCCACTGGAATTCCCCCTCGGCCTGGTGGGGGGCATCGACGTCCCCGAGGTCGATTCTGTGTCGCTGCCCTTCACTGCGGCAAGCAACAGAATGACCACGGGGACGCCTGTGCATTCCTGGGGAAAAGGTCAGCGAATGGGGCGGTGGACGTTGTCCCGTTTCGCCGGCCCGGGCGTCGCGTCCGCGATCCAGGCACCGTCGCCGGAAGGGTCGATGACGCCCTCCTCCAGCCAGGTGTACGTACCGCCGAGAACGCCCTTGACCACCTTGTGGTCGAGGTCGTCGGTGTTGCTCCACAGCCGGCCGAAGAGTTCCTCGACCCGGATGCGGGACTGGCGGCAGAAGGCGTCGGCGAGCTGATAGGCCTCACGGCCGTGCTCCCCGGTGGTACGCAGGTGCTCGGCGCGTACGCAGGCCGCGCTCATCGCGAACAGTTCGGCGCCGATGTCGACGATCCGGCCGAGGAAGCCCTGCTTGGTCTCCATCCGGCCCTGCCAGCGCGACATGGCGTAGAAGGTGGACCGGGCGAGCTTGCGGGCGGACCGCTCCACGTAACGGAGGTGACCGGACAGGTCGAGGTGGCCCTCCGGGTGGAAGTCGGCGTAAGAGCGCGGGAGTTGGCCGGGTCCGGCGACCAGCTTGGGCAGCCACTTGGCGTAGAACACACCGGCGTTCGCGCCCGCCTTCGCCTTGTCCTGGAGGGTCTTCTCCGGGTCGATGAGGTCGCCCGCGACCTTCAGATGGGCGTCGACGGCCTCGCGTGCGATCAGCAGGTGCATGATCTCGGTCGAGCCCTCGAAGATGCGGTTGATGCGCAGGTCACGCAGAATCTGCTCGGCCGGGACAGCGCGTTCGCCGCGGGCCGCGAGGGACTCGGCGGTCTCGAAGCCGCGTCCGCCGCGGATCTGGACCAACTCGTCCGCCATCAGCCAGGCCATCTCGGAGCCGTACAGCTTCGCGAGAGCCGCCTCGATACGGATGTCGTTGCGGTCCTCGTCGGCCATCTGCGAGGACAGGTCGAGTACGGCCTCCAGAGCGAAGGTCGTCGCCGCGATGAAGGAGATCTTCGAGCCCACGGCCTCATGGAAGGCCACCGGCTTGCCCCACTGCTCGCGCGCCGCCGACCACTCACGAGCGATCTTCAGACACCACTTGCCCGCGCCCACGCACATGGCGGGCAGGGACAGCCGCCCGGTGTTCAGCGTCGTGAGCGCGATCTTGAGGCCCGCACCCTCCGGGCCGATGCGGTTGGCCGCCGGGACGCGGACCTGGTGGAAGCGCGTGACGCCGTTCTCCAGGCCGCGCAGGCCCATGAAGGCGTTGCGGTTCTCGACGGTGACGCCTTCCGAGGCGGACTCCACGACGAAGGCGGTGATGCCGCCCTTGTGCCCCTCGGACTTCGGCACCCGCGCCATGACGACGAGGAGGTCCGCGACGACGCCGTTGGTCGTCCAGAGCTTCACGCCGTCGAGGACGTACGAGTCGCCGTCCGGGACCGCGGTGGTCGCGAGCCGTGCCGGGTCGGAGCCCACGTCCGGCTCGGTCAGCAGGAAGGCCGAGATGTCGGTCCGGGCGCAACGCGGCAGGAAGGTGTCCTTCTGCTCCTGCGTACCGAAGAGCTTCAGCGGCTGCGGTACGCCGATCGACTGATGCGCGGAGAGCAGCGCGCCGACCGCCGGGTTCGCCGAGCCCACCAGGGCGAGCGCCTTGTTGTAGTACACCTGGGTGAGGCCGAGGCCGCCGTACTTGGTGTCGATCTTCATGCCGAGGGCACCGAGCTCCTTGAGCCCGTTGATCGTCTCGTCCGGGATCTGCGCGTCGCGCTCGATCCGCGCCCCGTCGATCTTCGTCTCGCAGAAGTCACGCAGTTTGGCGAGGAACTCCTCGCCGCGCTGTGCGTCCTCGTCGGCGGGCATCGGGTGCGGATGGATCAGATCGAGCCGGAAGCGGCCGAGGAACAGCTCCTTGGCGAAGCTGGGCTTGCGCCAGTCCTGCTCACGTGCGGCCTCCGCCACCTGGCGCGCCTCGCGCTCGGTGACGGCGGGCTTCTTGGTTGGTGCGGACATGAGGGGCTTCACCTCGCCGCGAGTCGGGATCTTCGGAACAGTTTGGTTACTGGCCGGTGCTACTGGATCGTATGTACCCGATTACGGGCAACCTCACCAGTCCTCGCGCACCGCCCTGCCGGATGCGCCCCTCCGTACGAGCCCGGGTTTCAGCCGATGTCCAGCAGCTTGTGCCGTACGAGGACCTGGGTGAAGTCGTCGAGATTGCGGGCGGCCTTGCTTGTCCTGCCGGTTGAGCCACACCATGATCTCGTCGGTGGACTGGTCCTGCCAGTCGGCGCCACCGGACAGGTTGGCCCACAACAACCCGCCCCCGCACAC
>NZ_JAAKZX010000142.1 GCF_011045025.1 Streptomyces ureilyticus | reverse complement strand
CCTCGCGCAGCACCCCCGTGGTGCGTCAGACACGAGCGCGCCCACCCGGAAAGCACCCGCCCCACGGCCCCACCACCGTTCGGGGGCCCAGCATCCACGACCAGCTCACACTGTTCGCAATGCCCGATGTGGCCAACACCGGCCAATCAACCTAGGAACGGTGGCATCGCTTCCTCGGCGCGCTCTCGCCTGCCCGCCGCGCGGCGTTCTCGCAGGCTCACGGCCCACGATGCCAGTGCGATGCACGTGGGCAGATACAACAGCGCCAAGTCGGAGGTTCCCGAAGTCCCGATGAGAAACGACGAGGACACGGCGGCCGTGAGCAGTATTGCGGGCAGCCACTGACGCCAGGGTGGTAGGTGGCTCATCCGAAGGACCGACCAGGCCATCCAGGCGAAGATGCACAGGATGGGAAGAGTGAACACAGTAAAGATCATCTGAGGCTCCACACGCTTCGGGGCGAGGCGTCACGATCGAGGCCGCCGAGCTTATGGCCGAACCGCGGGGACCCGTCCCCAGGCCGGCCTCTCCGCCTACCGCCACGACAACCAGCACTACGCCCAGGCCCTCGGCCTGCCGAATCCGCTTACGAGACCGTGACGCGTGCGAGGGCGAACTGGATTCCGTGACGATTGAGGTGGCACCATCAGCGTCGCCGCACACCCGCGAGCCCGTGTCCTCGGACCCGTCTGTCCTCAAGCCGGTGCAGGAAGCCGATGCAAAGGCCGCGGCGGGACGAAGAGGCGGAGCCGACGATCCACAGCAGCAACTCCTCGAAGGACGTGCCCATGCGGCTGGCCCTGAAGACCTCGGACCCTGTACGAGCCCGGTCCCTGCGCAGGATGCTCATCGCACTCCTGGTTGCCGCTGTCGCCACCGCCCTGACGACCGGCGGCATCGCGGTGGCCAACGCGGTGAACCAGCCGGAGCTCCGGATGCGCGGCATCCCCGGCAACGGCGGCGTACTGAACGCCGCCGCGCTCTCCAAGGCCAAGCTCACGGTGGACACCGTAGAAACGGACAGCAGCAGCGACGACCAGGAGCTGCACAGCGAGGCGCTGCGCAATGTCGAGGCCAGGCTGAACGGCGAGATCGTTCCCACCCTGTGGGTCGGAAGCCACCGGGTGATCGATCTGGGGGCGTTGCGGGACGGGGAGTACGAGCTGACGGTGACCTCCGACATGGGCCTGCTCTGGAGCGAGATCAGCCTCAGTCGCCGCTTCACCGTGGACACCACACGGCCTTGACCTCACGGTCCCAGATGCGAAGTCCGCAGCCTTTCGCACAGTGGCGGTGGTCGCCACCGACGAGGCGGGCTTGGATGCGCGAACAGACAGGTGACCACGTATGCCGCTCGGCGAGCCTTTGACCGTCCGTCAGCACGGTGCGGCGCCCTGACGGGGGTTCAGGCTCCTGGGGTGACCCGTGCAACTCAGGGCCTGGCAAACGGGCTTGAGGACGGTCCGCCGGGATTCACGTCCGCGGTCGTCCCGCCCGTTCCCCGCAGCGTGGGCGCCTCGATCTCCTCATCGCTGACTACGGGTTGAGTACAGGCTGAGTACGGGACCGGTCAGGTCCGGGAGATCCATGCCGTCACCGGCCACCGGCCACCGGTCATCAGGCCCTCAGGTAACTCCGGCCACCGACGGAACGCGACGCGCCCGGTCAACGGACGCACCATCGCGCACAGGCACGGACCCGGTCACGACCGTGGAAGCGCCGTGGCGCGGGCATTCCGCGCCACGCCGCCCCATGGGCCACCCCACGGCCGGCCATCGCAACGGCCCCACGCCCTCTCCGGGGTTCATGGCGCACAAGAGGCAGCAAGGCCGCCATGTTGCGACAGCGTCACCTAATTGTTATGGCGGATGACAAATAGCACCTCCCGCACTCTGGCGCACAGGTTCCGGAGCGCCGTAAGTTCCCGCTCACAACATTCAGCCGGGCGGATCACCAGAGACCCGGCAATTCCCCCGAGAGCGCGCTTCTCACCACCCTCGTACGTCCGGTCGTCCGGCCGTAACACCAGAAAGGACCCTGCCCATGCGCAAGGGACTCCTCCTCACCACCGCCTCGGTGGCGCTGGTCAGCTCGCTCACCGCCTGTGGCGGCTCCTCGTCGAGCGACACTGACTCCGGCTCCGGCTCCGACGCCAAGCCGAAGATCGGCGTGATCCTCCCGGACAGCAAGTCCTCGGCCCGCTGGGAGACCGCGGACCGCAAGTACCTCTCCGAGGCGTTCAAGACGGCGGGCGTCGAGTACGACATCCAGAACGCGCAGGGCGACAAGCAGGAGTTCCAGACCATCGCGGACCAGATGATCACCAGCGGCGTGAACGTCCTGGTCATCGTGAACCTGGACAGCGGCACGGGCAAGGCCGTTCTGGACAAGGCCAAGGCGCAGGGCGTCGCCACGATCGACTACGACCGGCTCACCCTCGGCGGCTCCGCCCAGTACTACGTGAGCTTCGACAACACCGCGGTCGGCAAGCTGCAGGGCGAGGGCCTCAGCAAGTGCCTGACCGACATGAAGGCCAAGAAGCCCATCGTCGCCACGCTCAACGGCTCCCCGACGGACAACAACGCCACCCTCTTCGCCGAGGGCTACAACGGCGTCCTCGACCCGAAGTACAAGTCGGGCGAGTACGTGAAGGGCCCGGACCAGTCCGTCCCGGACTGGGACAACGCCCAGGCCGGCACCATCTTCGAGCAGATGCTCACCAGCGAGCGCCAGATCGGTGGCGTGCTCGCCGCCAACGACGGTCTCGGCAACGCGGCCATCGCCGTCCTGCGCAAGCAGAACCGCAACGGCGAGGTCCCGGTCACCGGCCAGGACGCCACCGTGCAGGGCCTGCAGAACATCCTCGCGGGCGACCAGTGCATGACCGTCTACAAGGCGGTCAAGAAGGAGGCCGACGCCACGGCCAAGCTCGCCATCTCCCTCGCCAAGGGCGAGAAGGGCGAGACGAACGCGACCGTCGAGGACCCCGAGGGCAAGCGCAAGGTCCCGTCCGTGCTGGAGACGCCGGTGGCCATCTACAAGGACAACGTCAAGGACGTCGTGGACGACGGCTTCGTCACCAAGGCAGAGCTGTGCACGGGCAAGTACGCCGCCCTGTGCACCGAGGCCGGCATCAAGTAGCCCTGACCGGCCGGCCGGACCGTCACACCTGGTCCGGCCGGCCCGACCGCGGGCCCCGGGGCTCCCACCCCCCGGGGCCCGCGACCTCACGACCGTAAGGAGCCGTCTTCCATGACAGCGTCTTCCATGACAGCGACCCCGATCCTTCGACTGCGCGGGATCGACAAGAGCTTCGGCGCCGTGCAGGTACTGCACGACGTGTCCTTCGACGTCCACCTGGGGGAGGTGACAGCCCTCGTCGGAGACAACGGCGCCGGCAAGTCCACCCTGGTCAAGTGCATCGGCGGGATCCACCCGTTCGACGGCGGCGACTACTGGTTCGAAGGTGAGCAGGTCCAGGTGCACAGCCCGCGTGAGGCGGCGGCCCTGGGCGTCGAGATCGTGTATCAGGACCTGGCGCTCTGCGACAACCTCGACATCGTGCAGAACATGTTCCTCGGCCGCGAGAAGCGCCGGGGACTCGTCCTGGACGACGCGACGATGGAGGAAATGGCCGCCCAGACCCTCGAAGGGCTGTCGGTCCGCACCGTCAAGTCCATCCGCCAGCAGGTCTCCAGTCTCTCCGGCGGCCAGCGGCAGACCGTGGCCATCGCCAAGGCCGTGCTGTGGAACAGCAAGGTCGTCATCCTCGACGAGCCGACCGCCGCGCTCGGTGTCGCCCAGACGGCACAGGTCCTCGAACTGGTCCGGCGGCTGGCCGACAACGGCCTCGCCGTGGTCCTGATCTCGCACAACATGAACGACGTCTTCGCGGTGTCCGACCGGATCGCCGCCCTCTACCTGGGCCGGATGGCCGCCCAGGTCAAGACGTCGGACGTGACGCACTCCCAGGTCGTCGAACTCATCACCTCAGGCCGCAGCGGAGACCTCGGCCTCGCTCACAGCAACGGAGCCACCGCATGACCGCCGCAGTCGCCCCCGAGAAGCCGGAGCTGCCGGGCAGTCCCGGTACGTCGAAGAAGAACGGAGCGGCCGGGGCCGCGAGTCTGCGCTCGGTCGCCCGGAACTACGTCGACCGGGTACGGGGCGGCGAGTTGGGCGCCCTCCCCGCCGTACTCGGTCTGATCGTCCTGTGCGTGTTCTTCGCCGCCCTGCGCCCGGTCTTCCTGTCCGAGCTGAACTTCGCCAACCTGCTCACCCAGGGCGCGGGCAGCATCGCCATCGCCATGGGCCTGGTCTTCGTCCTTCTCCTCGGTGAGATCGACCTGTCCGCGGGGTACGCCAGCGGGGTCTGCGCCGCCGTCCTGGCCATCCTGCTCACCGACAACGGGTGGCCGTGGTACGGCGCGGCCGGCGCGGCGATCCTCACCGGCACGGTCATCGGCCTGCTGCTCGGCGTGCTGGTGGCGAAGGTCGGCATCCCCTCCTTCGTGGTCACCCTGGCCGCCTTCCTCGGGTTCCAGGGCATCGTGCTGATGCTGCTGAAGGAAGGCACCAACATCTCCATCCGGGACCAGACGATCCTGGCCGTCGCCAACAACAACCTCTCCCCCGCGCTGGGTTGGGTACTGCTCGCCGTGAGCGTCGGGGCGTACGCGGCGGTCCAGCTCCGGAAGAACCGCAACCGCCGCCAGCGCGGGCTCGCCACCGCTCCGCTCACCCTGCTCGCGTTCAGGATCGGCGGCATGGCGGTGCTCGGTGCGATCGCCGTCCACCTGCTCAACCAGGAGCGCAGCCGCAACGTCATCGTCGACTCGCTCAAGGGCGTGCCGATCGTGGTGCCGGTCATCGCCGTCCTGCTCGTCGCCGGTACGTTCCTGCTCCAGCGCACCTCGTTCGGCCTGCACATCTACGCGGTGGGCGGTAACGCCGAGGCGGCCCGCCGGGCCGGCATCAACGTGTCGGCCATCCGGATCTCCGCGTTCGTCATCTGCTCGTCCCTGGCCGCGGTCGGCGGCATCATCGCCGCGTCCCGGGGCAACTCGGTGGACCCCAACACCGGTGGCAGCAACGTGCTGTTGCTGGCGGTCGGCGCCGCCGTGATCGGCGGGACGAGCCTGTTCGGCGGGCGGGGCAGGGTAGTTGACGCCGTGCTCGGCGGCATGGTGGTCGCGGTGATCCAGAACGGTATGGGTCTGATGGGGTACAGCTCAGGGGTCAAGTACGCTGTCACGGGTTCGGTTCTGCTGGTGGCCGCAGGCGTGGATGCCCTGTCCCGTCGCCGGGCCGTACAACGATGAGGTCTGTGGCTCCATGAAAGCCGGTCCCTCGCAGGAGGAGATTCGCCGGCACAACCTCGGCACCCTGCTCCGTCATGTGCACATCGGCGGATCCATGTCGCGGGCCGTCCTGGCCGAGCGCATGGGACTCAACCGCAGCACCATCCTGGGTCTGGTGAGCGAGCTGGGCTCGGCCGGCCTGGTCCGGGAGGAACTGCCCCGTGAGACCGGCAGGGCCGGCCGGCCGTCCCTGGTCGTACGGCCCGAATCCGACCGCGTGTACGTCCTCGCCTTCGACGTGGGCGTGGACCGGCTGGCCGCCGCGCGCATCGGCCTGGGCGGGGTCTTCCTCGACCGCAGGGAGATCCCCGTGCTCCCCGGCCGTCGCGACGCCGGCAAGGTGGCCGAGGTACTCGCCGGCTCCGCGCTCGAGATGGTGGGTACGGCGCCGCACGGAACCTATTGCGTCGGCGTGGCCGCCGCCGTCCGCGGGATGGTGCGCCGGCCCGACGGCCTCGTCCGCGCCGCCCCCCATCTGGGCTGGGAGGACGAGGAGTTCGGCGAGGACCTCATGCACCGGCTGGGCCTCGGCCTTCCCGTGTCGGTAGGTAACGAGGCCAGTCTCGGTGCGCTCGCGGAGCACCTGCGCGGTGCCGGGACCGGCTCCGAGGACCTCGTGTACCTGCATGGCGACATCGGCATCGGCGGCGGTGTCATCACCGCCGGCCAACTGCTGGGCGGCGACAGCGGATACGGCGGCGAGATCGGGCACATGGTCGTCAACCCGCGGGACGGCAGGCCCTGTGGCTGCGGGGCGCGCGGCTGCCTCGAAGCCGAGGCGGGCGAGCGCGCCCTGCTGGAGACCGCGCGGCGCGACCCGTCGGCCACCGGCCGGGAAGCCGTACGCGCCGTCGTCGAAGCGGCCGACCGGGGCGACATCACCGCCCGCGCCGCCCTGCACGACGTCGGCGACTGGCTCGGCATCGGCGTCGCCAACCTGGTCAATGTGCTCAACCCGCGCACGGTCGTCTTCGGCGGGACGCTCCGTGAGGTGTTCCTCGGCTCGGCCGCCCAGATCCGCAGCCGTATCAACCGCCTCGCCCTCACGGCCTCCCGCGAGAACCTGCGGCTGCGCGTGGGGGAACTCGGCGACGACGCGGTACTCATCGGAGCCGCCGAACTCGCCTTCTCCGAGATCCTGGTCGGCCCTCTGGAGACGCTGGCCCGCGCCGGCGCATAGCCGGTGCCGGACCGGGTCCTAGCCGGGCGGTGGCTCGGGCACCGTGCGCGCCGTCGGCACGGTCGTCTCCCGGACAGGACCGCCCACCACGGATGTGGCCTGCGTGACGTGGATCACCTCTCATGAATTTCGGCTTCCCCTGTAAGAAGTCGGCCGCTGCGCGCATTGCTTGGTGAGACAGCCGATATGAGGGGACGGCGCATGACACATGCCCAACGTTTCCGGGACATCTACGAGGAGTGCTATCCGCGCGTCCTCGCCTACACCACGAGCCTGGTGGGACGTCAGGTAGGAGAGGACATCACCAGCGAGACATTCGCCGTGGCCTGGCGGCGGGTGCGGGACATTTCGCAACCCCCGCTGCCCTGGCTGCTGGGAGTGGCCCGCAACCTGGTGCGCGAGCTGCGTCGCCGGGACAGCCGCCAGTACGCCCTCGCCGCCGCGGAGGCGCAGCGCATCAGCAGCGGTGCACGGACCGACGTCGGCGACGTCGCGGCGGACGTGACCGATCGGGAAGCCGCGCTGCAGGCCCTGGCGAGCCTGTCCGACGCCGACCGGGAGCTGCTGACGCTCATCGCCTGGCACGGGCTGAGCACCAAGCAGGCCGCACGGGTCCTGGGCTGCACCACCGCGACGCTGACCGTCCGGCTGCACCGGGCCCGCCGCCGTCTGGAGAAAGCCCTGGAGCCGGCGTACCTGGCAGATACCGCACATGCGCTGGAGGCGGCACCCGTACCGGAACCGGTGCCTGTACAGAAGCCCGTATCCGCGCACAAGCCGGGCTCCGCGCAGCAGACGGACTCCGCACCACTCGCACAGACCCCGCACCGCACTGATCGCAACGGAGCACTCACATGAAGAACACGCAGGAACGGTCCGGGCGGCCCGACGTCATGAAGGTGCTCGCAAGCGCCCGGCCCGACGAACTGGACCCGTCCAGGCTGGCGGACACCCCGCGGCAGCGCGACGACCTGGCGCGCATCCTGGCCGGAGCGACGGACAGTCGCGCGGCACGCTCCCGGGTGCCGGGGCGGCGCTGGACCGGGATCCGGCCGCTCGGGACCGTAGCGGCGCTGACCGCCGTCGCGGCGTCCGCGGTGGTCTTGAGCACTCTCGACGGGGATCCTTTCGGCGTGAGCCCGGGCGCACCCCCGCAGACCTCCTCCACTGCTGCGGGGCCGGGTTCGTCGACGTCGGGCGGCCAGGGTGACGTCCGCGTCGACGGACGCCTCGAACTGCTCAGCGTGGCGAAGAAGGCCGGGACGCCGGCCGCCGAAGGAACGTACTGGCAGACCACCACGCGCTCGGAGGACGTGAACGTCGTCAGCGCGGCGGGAGGCAAGGGGCAGCTCTTCGCCGTGCGCGACACGTCGACCGCCCAGTGGTCGGTGGGCGTGCGCCGGGGAACCCGGAGCCTGATGGTCTCCGGTGTGGACGCCGTGACCGCCCCCCGGACCAAGGAGGACGAGGCACGCTGGCGGGCCGCCGGCTCACCCGGCACCGTGGAGGCCGAGGTCACGGGGAACGAGGAAGGCGGCACGCTCGGGTACACGATGGGAACCCGGCCGCCGATGGTCATGCGGACGGACGCCGACGACAAGATCTACGCCCTCGGCCCGCGGAACGTCTCGTACCAGGACCTGCGTGAACTGCCCTCCGACAGCGGCGAGTTGCGCCGACAGCTGGAGAAGCTGCACGGAGAGGACAGCGGAGCCGACGCCGGCGTGGGCCGCACGGCCTACGTGCTGCGCCAGGCGGCCGACCTCATCACGATGCCGGTGAAGCCCGCTGTCCGGGCGGCCGCGTACCGGGTGATGGCGGAAATGCCCGGCGTCCGGGGGCTGGGGAGTGTCAGCGATCCGCTGGGGCGGGAGGGCGTCGGTTTCACCATGCCCGGCACGCCGCAGACACCGCTGGGGAGCGTGGAGCAGCGGCTGGTCGTGGACCCGTCCACCGGCGCGATGCTCAGCGAGCAGCTCGTACTGGTCGAACCGTCCGCCCAGGCACAGAAGGCGGGCCTCGACGCGGGCACGACGGTGAACTACACGGCCACGACCCGGATGAGCTGGGGCGAGAGCCAGATCACGGTGCCGGAGAACGCTCAGCGCTGAGCGCGCGGGTGATCCGGCGGAACAGCCTCCAGCAACAGCACAAGGTCCAGTAGGAGCGCAGGAGAAACGGCCGCGGCGTCGCCCCACCCGCGCAGCCCCCAAGCCCAGGCGGCACCGGCCGGGAGGTGACGGGCCGGACGGGCTACGCCTCGACGGCGGCTTCGGACTCGGCTCGGTCGGGATTCACGGGCTGGGTGTGGCCCGGCAGGAGCAGGCACAAGGGAAGGGCGAGGGCGGTGAAGGCCACCGCCCACCAGAAGGCCTGGTCGAAGCCCTGGGCCAGGGCGTCGGGGGTGTGGGCGTCGCAAGTGCCGTGCTGGAGGACGACGGCGAGGACCGCGATGCCCACGGACCCGCCGAGTTGCTGGGTGACGCGGCTGATGATGCCGGCGTCGGGGATCTCGTCGTGCTGGAGGCCGACGTAGGCGGCGCCCATGGGGGCGATCATGGCGGCTCCCAGGGCGATGCCGCGGACGAAGAGCGCGGCTGTCAGCAGGATCTCGCTGGTGTCGGCGGTGACGAAGGCGAACGGCACGGTGGTCGCGGCGAGGAATGCGAACGCGGCCAGTGCGACCCCGCGGGGGCCGAAGCGGTCGGTGTACTTGCCTGCCAGGCCGCGTGCGAGGAGCGCGCCGGCGCCCTGTGGGATGAGCAGCAGGCCGGCGCCTAGGGCGTCCTGGCCGCGGACCTGCTGGAAGTACGAGGGGAGCAGCATCATCGACCCGTACAGGGAGATGCCGCCCAGGAAGAGGAGGGTGGTGGAGGAGGAGACCGCGCGGTAGCGGAAGAGTCGCAGGTCGATCAGGACGGCGGCGGTGGTGGTGCGGGTCAGGGCCCAGGCCGTGAAGCCCCCGATGAGGACGAGTCCACCGATCAGCGGGAGGAGCACCTTGGCGTCGGCGTAGCCGACAGCGCCCTCGACCTGGGAGAGGCCGTAGCGCCAGGAGCCGTGCCGCATCAGGTGCACGAGCACCCGGTCGTCGCATGCGCGGGCGGCCGCGGGACGCCCGAGGAAGCGCTCGCTGTAGACGTCCGCGATCACCGCGTCGTGCAGGTTGGCGGCCTGGACGTCGATCCGGAAATCGCCGGTCTCGCCGACGTCGAAGGCGGGCAGGGGTAACGCCGCGCCCGTTTGTGTCTCCCACTCCTGCCGGAAGACGTCGAAGCCGTTTCTGGCCGTCCTCGGCTGCGTGACGTCTGCCGTGAGCGTCCTCCCCGGCCGGCTCCCCGTCATGACTCGCTCACCGTCGCCCTCTTCGGGTAAGGCACGGAAATCCCATTGATGTGTCGCCCAGTTGCAAGCGCACCCACAGCGGAAGTTGGCCATGCCGGATTCCGGCAGTCTTCGGGCCGCTCGCGTGCGCACAGAAGGCCTGTCAGTGCCGCGTAAAGGACGTGTAGGGTTCCCATCGGTGTGCCGGGAAGCCTGGTCGGCGGTCTAGAGACAACTCTCTTCGCTGATCGGGGTCGGGCTCATGGTGCTTGTCGTGGTCTTCGGGGTGGCGCTGCTCATCGCGGTGCTGTTGTCGGGCCTGGCGGCCCGGACGGTGCTGTCCACCTCTTTCCTGTTTCTCGTCGGCGGCGCTCTGGTCAGCGACGGTTTCCTCGGCCTGATCCACATCACTCCGGACAGCGACATCGTGTCGGTGACAGCCGACCTGGCGCTGTTCGCGGTGCTGTTCACCGACGGCATGCACGTCTCCTTCCCGACCCTGCGCGCCAACTGGAAGAACCCGGCGCGCGCCCTCGGACTCGGCATGCCGCTCGCCTTCATCGGTATGGCGCTGATCACGCACTTCCTGGTGGGCCTGGACTGGACGACCTCCTTCCTGGTGGGCGCCGTCCTGGCACCGACCGACCCGGTGTTCGCCTCCGCGATCGTGGGCCGTAAGGAAGTCCCGGCGAAACTGCGGCAGTTGCTGAACGTGGAGAGCGGCATCAACGACGGGCTCGCCCTGCCGATCGTCCTCATCTTCATCGCCGCGGCCGGACCCACAGCCGGGCACGCCGAGGCGTCCCTGGGGAAGATCGCGCTGGAGCTGGTCCTCGGCCTGGTCTTCGGCGTCGTACTGCCGCTGGCCGTGATCGGCCTCGTACGCTTCCGGCTGCTGGGCGCCGAGCCCAAGCTGCAACCGCTGCTGCCGCTGGCCATCGGCGTGACCCTGTACGCCATGTGCCACCTCACCCACGCCAACCCCTACCTCGCCGCGTTCTCCGCGGGAGCCGTCCTCACCGCCCGCTCCCCGGAGGCGAAGGAGGCCTTCGAGCCGCTCGGCGAGGCGCTGGCCGAGCTGGCGAAGTTCGCGGCGCTGCTGGTGTTCGGTGCGCTGCTCACCCCGCAGCTCTTCGGGGACCTGTCGGTCGGCGGGTACGTCGCCGTCGTCCTGGCCATCGTGCTGATCCGGCCCGCGTCGCTGCTGCTCTCGCTGCTGGGCACCCGGTTCGACCGGCGGGAGAAGCTGGTCGCCGCCTGGTTCGGCCCGAAGGGCTTCGCCTCGGTGGTGTACGGGCTGCTGGTGCTGCAGGCCGGGATACCGCGGGGCGAGGAGGCGTTCACGCTCATCGCCGTCTGCATCGCCTTCTCGATCGTCGCGCACAGCAGCACCGACGTGCCGATCGCCCGCCTCTTCCACGTGGACGAGCTGGCCGGCGTGCCCGGCGCTCGCGAGGACGAGGACACCGCCAGCACCAAGAAGGAGACCGGTCATGTCGGCGCGTGAACTTGCCGAGCCCTACCCGTTCGTGTCCACGGACGACGACGCCACCGACGCGGCCCTGCTGCTGGCCGAACACCACCTGCCCGCCCTGCTGGTCGTCGACAGCGACGACCAGCCGTACGCCATCGTGCCCGGCTCCCAGCTCGTCGGGCAGCTCGTGCCCGAGTACGCGCTGGAGGACCCGGTGCTCGGCTCCGTGATCACCGACCAGGAACTCGACGAGGTGCCGGAGAAGCTGACCGGGCTCACGGTGGCCGAGTGGCTGCCGCGGCGCCGTTTCCAGCCGCCGGTCGTCGGGCCCGACGCCGGTGTCCTGCAGATCGCCGCGCTCATGGCCCGTGCGCACAGCCCGCTGGTCGCCGTCGTCGAACGCGACGGCGACCGTACCCGGTTGGTGGGCGCCGTCACGGCCGCCCGTCTCATGCAACGACTCATCGGAGGATCGTGAACGGCTGGCAGAGCTGGGCGGCGATCGTCGTCTTCGTGGCGACGTACGGCCTGATCATCAGCGAAAAGATCCATCGCGTGGGGGCAGCCCTGGGCGGCGCCGCGCTGATGCTGGCGATCGGGGCGACCGACGACAAGTCGGCCTTCTTCTCCGAGCACAGCGGGGTCGACTGGAACGTCATCTTCCTGCTCCTGGGCATGATGATGATCGTCGGCGTGCTGAAGAAGACCGGCATGTTCGAATACCTGGCGATCTGGTCCGTGAAACGGGCGAAGGCCAGACCCTTCCGGGTCATGGCGATGCTGATCGTCATCACCGCCGGAGCCTCGGCGCTGCTCGACAACGTCACCACGGTCCTGCTCATCGCGCCGGTCACGCTGCTGGTGTGCGAGCGGCTGTCCCTGCCGGCCGCGCCCTTCCTGATCGCCGAGGTACTGGCCTCGAACATCGGCGGTATGGCGACGCTGGTCGGCGACCCGCCGAACATCATCATCGCCAGCCGGGCCGGGCTCACCTTCAACGACTTCCTGGTCCATCTCGCCCCGCTGTCCGCGGTCCTGATCGTGGTGCTCGTCGCGCTGTGCCGCTTCATGTTCCGCAAGTCCTTCGTGTACGACGAGGCGCGCGCCGAGGAGGTCATGGCGCTGGAGGAGCGCGAGGCCATCCGTGACCCTCGTCTGCTCGTCCAGGGGCTCGTGGTCCTTGTCCTGGTCGTCATCGGCTTCGTCCTGCACCCGGTCCTGCACTACGAGCCCAGCGTGGTCGCGCTGCTCGGCGCGGGTCTCCTCATCGCCGTCTCCACCGTGGAGACGGGCGAGGTCCTCGGCGAGGTCGAATGGCCCACCCTGGCCTTCTTCGCCGGCCTGTTCATCATGATCGGCGGCCTGATCGAGACCGGCGTCATCGGCGAGGTCTCCAAGACCCTCGCCGACGCGATCGGTGACAACGAACTCGGCGGCTCGATGCTGCTGCTGAGCGCGTCAGCCGTGCTGTCCGGCATCGTCGACAACATCCCGTACGTCGCCACCATGGCGCCGATCACCAGCGACCTCGTGGAGTCGATGGGCGGGTCGGGCGACCACGTCATGTGGTGGGCCCTGGCCATCGGCGCCGACCTCGGCGGCAACGCCACCGCCATCGGCGCCTCCGCGAACGTGGTCGTCCTCGGCATCGCCGAACGCAACCGACAGCCCATCTCCTTCTGGCAGTTCACCAAGTACGGCCTCGTCGTCACCGCCATCACCGTCGCCCTCTCCGCCGGCTACGTGTGGCTGCGCTACTTCGCCCTCGCCTGACGCGATCGCGGCCGCCCCCTGGCCGAGGGCGAGGCGCGTGCCGGTCACGGCCGCCACCTATCTTGCCGGGCGTCGCGCGAACGCTCCCGCGCGGTCTTTCCTGCTGCGGCTCGGCGGTTGGGAGGCCGCCGGGTTCAGTCTCGAGATCGTGGCCGAGGTGACGGCCGACCGCCGGGTGCGCACCCAGCCGCTCGCCGGAACCCGGGCCCGGCACGGTCTCGCCGATGCCGACCTGGTGCTGCGGGAGGAACTCCTGCGCGACGCCAAGGAGGTGTACGAGCACGCCGTCTCGGTACGGCTGGCGGCCGACGAGCTGGCCGGGGTGTGCGCGCCGGACACCGTGTGCGTACGGGATTTCATGACCGTCAAGGAAAGGGGCAGTGTCCAGCACCTCGGCTCGGAGCTGACCGGCCGGCTCGCCGACGGACGGCACTCGTGGGAGGCGTTCGGCGCGCTATACAGGTTGCAGGTCAACGGCAGGGAAGCTCGGGGCCCTCGAGAAACAGCGAGCGCGGCCGACTCAGCGGCAACCGACGACCAGCTCAGCGCTGGTCGTCGGCGCCGGCCACCGAAGCGCGCCGGGCCGCGCGGGCGCACCCTCGGATACGACGCGGCCCGTCTTCCTGCCGTGACCCGTCAGGCAGTCGCCTCAGCCGCCTGCTCCTCCGGGACGGCCACCGCCAGCCGGTCCTTGCCGCGGATCAGGACCAGCGCGACCACTGCCCCGACCATCGCCACCACACCGGCGATCAGGCAGATCTGCGCCAGCCCATCCGTCAACGCGCCCCGCGCCGCCTCGAGTACGCCCTCCCGCGCCGCGGGCGGAAGTCCCTGCGCGAGCTGCTCGAACTGCCCCGAGGCCACGGCCTCCCGCACCCCGTCCTGGGCCGCGGACGGCACGCCGAGCTCGGTGAGTTCGGCGGACGAGAGGCCGTCGCCGATCCGAGCGCTGAACAGGGCGCCGAGGACGGCGACACCGGAGGCCGTGCCCAGCGGGAAGAACGTGTTCGTCATGCCGGAGGCCATGCCCGCGCGTTCGGGCGCGACCACGTCCACCGCAAGACCCATCAGCGGCGGGAAGACGATCGCGCCGCCCACCCCCATCAGGACCAGCCCTGGCAGTGCCGTCGTCCACGCGTCCCCGGGGCCCACCCCCACCAGCGTGAACAGACCGACGCCCACCAGGGCGGTACCGACAGCCATCACCACCTGAACCGGCATCAGCTTCTGGATGACCGCGCTGAGCGGCGCCACCAGCATGATCGGCACGGTCATCGCGAGCAGGCGCAGACCGGTGTCCAGCGGCGAGTGGCCGAGCGCGCCCGACAGCCACAGGATCAGATACGGCAGCACGCCGAGGGAGATCACCCGGCAGACGAAGCTGAGCAGGATGGCCCCGCTGAACGAGGGGATGGCCATCAGCCGGATGTCGAACATCGCCCGGTCCTTCAGCCGCCACTCCCACCAGACGAAGCCGCCGATCAGCACTGCCCCGCCCACCAGCGAGGCGACCGTGCCCGCCTCGGTCCAGCCGTCCTCGGGACCGGCCACGAGACCGTAGTTGATCCCGAGCAGACCGGCCACGGCGAGCACCGTACCCACGATGTCGAAACGGCGGCCCGCCGACCCCGCCGCCTGGACATCGGCGTTCTCCCGGACCCGCAGCAGCATCCCCACGATGACGAGCGTGCAGACCGGCAGGTTGAGGTAGAAGATCCACCGCCAGTCGAGGCCGTCCACCACGAGCCCGCCGATCAGCGGCCCCATGGCCGCCGCCGCGCCGCCCGCGGCGGAGAACGCGCCGATCGCCGACTGCCGCGCCCTGCCGGTGAACGCGCCCGCGATCAGCGCGAGGGCGGTGGACAGCACCAGCGCGCCGCCGACGCCCTGGATCGCGCGTCCCGCGATGAGCCAGCCGACGCTCGGCGCGGCGCCACAGACGAGCGAGGCCAGCGTGAACACCGCCACGCCGACCAGGAACACCGGCCGGCGGCCGACGCGGTCGGATATGGAGCCGGCGGGCAGCAGGAGCGCGGCGAACATCAGCGTGTAGCCGTTCACCACCCACTGCAGATCCCCGAGGTGCGCGTCGAGGTCGGCCGCCACCTGCGGGAGGGCGACGTTGACGACGGTGATGTCGAGGGTGATCAGTACAGCGGTGAGCCTCGGAGTGCTGCGGGAGACGCTCGTAGTCTCGGGCGTTGCGGCGGGCGTTCATGATCTATCCCAGGGTGCGCTCAACACGCCAGCGACGCCGGAGGACGACGAACCGTTTGGCGCCCTTGGGGCGGGAGACGGTCTTGAGGGTGATGTGGAGGAAGTCCTCGGCCCAGTCGACGAGCTTGCCGGCGTAGGCGGAGTCGGCCCAAGCCTGGGTGATCTACGGGTGGGCGAGACGCAGTCGCCAGAGCAGTTCGCGGGCGGCGTCCCGGTCTTGCATGTCGGCGGGCGTCACCATGATCATCACGGGGAAGCCCTTCGTGTCCACCGCGATGTGCCTCTTCCGCCCATTGATCATTTTTCCGTTATCTCGGTGCCGGGATAACGCGCACGGGCGCCCGGACCGGGCGGGGCTCGGTTTCAGGCGGCGTGCGGGGTGAAGGTGACGTGGGAGTCACCCTCGTCGATGGCCAGGTTCAGGGTGCCGTCCAGGACTTTGGCCAGGCGTCGCAGCAGCGGGAGAGTAGGCACGGTGTCGCCGCCCTCCATCCGGGACACCTGAGGCTGCGTCATCCCGGCCCGCTCGGCCAGTTCGGCCTGGGACAGACCGAGCTCGATCCGACGGTCGTAAACCGCCTGCCCGAGATCGCCAGCCAGCCGCGCGTCGACGTACTCCTGGTCGTACTCCACCGCCTCACCCGCAAGCTGCCGGGCCCGGCGCGTCCTCCACGTGCTGTGATTCATCAACTCTCCTTGCGCCGATCGTAGGTGTGCTCGGCCCGGCCATGCTCGGCCTCGCAGACCTTCTGAGCCTGATGCGCACGCTCGACTTCCGCCGCTCCGTCATGCAATCAACGGCATATACCTGCAATTACATAGCGCAAGTCTCCGCGGGCCTCCGCGGCCTGCGTCCCCCTGGCCACACCGCGCGCCCGCGACCTGCGTAAGAGACCGCCCCTTGCAGTCGACCCGGAACCGATTCCGCACACATGAAGCCGGAACGCCGCGACGATGAGGCGAGAAGCGATGAGAACACCGGGAGCGGCTGATCAGTCCGCGCAGGGCGGCCCCTGAACCTCGCTCGACTCGTCCTGGCGGCAGGCGCCGCAGGCAAGCACGGCCTCCGGATGGTTTCCCGGCTGCCGCAGCAGGACGAGGGTCTTGTCGTGGGGCGGGGCGTCGGCGCCGTCGTGCGAGTCCTGCGACTGGGCCCCGTGGAAGAGCACGTTGCCGACTCGACGGGGTGTTGACCTCGTCGTACAGAATGGCCGCATGGCGAAACGGGGAGAACGGGACGGGCTCAGCGGCTCGTCCGACGACAATGCGATCGCGCTCTGGATGTCCCTGGGCGCCTGCCTGGGCATCTCGCTCGGGGTGCTCATGGACAACGTGGGTGCCGGGATCGCGATCGGTGTGGGATTCGGGGTGGCGATCGGAGTCGCCCGAGGGCGGACTCAGCAGCAGCGCGACGAGGCTCCGGACGACGACCTCTGAGGCGAGGTGACTGCGGCTGAGCGGCGCCGCCGCTCGCAAGCCAACTCCCGCCGGGATTCGCCAGACTGCCGCCCCGCCGCCCGATCACCGACTACCGTACGAACATGCCGCGCTACCCAATGCGGTCGTATGAGGAGGAGTCCCATGTCATCGCCCTGTGACCCCAAGTACGCTCCCGTCGGCGACATTGGCGCAGCGCTCATGATGATCGACTCGCGGCTCAAGGCCATCTACGACAGCAAGACCGAGAGCGAGAGCGACACCGAACAGCAGCAGATGGTCGAGCAGTTCGCCGCGTCCTTGGGCCCTACGGGAATCGATGAGCTGCTCGAGGGCACGGGCACGCTCATCTACTCGTTCATGGAGTGGCTGCGGAAAGCCTGCGAGGACCACGACAAGGACGTCATCGAGTACGTGGTGCCCGCCCTCGTGGCCACGATGCGCATGATGCCCAAGACCTTCCGTCCCGAGGTCATCCCCACCATGGCCGGCCTGCTCATCGCCGCGGGCACCGGCCTCAGCCCCAACTTGTGGCGCGAACAGTACGGCCCCTGGACCGACGCCGAGATGACTCCCCTGGAAGCCACGGCCGTCCTCCTCGCGGAGCACATCAACAGGGTCACCGACGACCAGGACTTCGCCACCCGCCTGATCACCGAGGCCCTGACCAGGACGGACCAGACGGACCAAGGGTGACGCGCGCGGGGTGTCCGCTATATCGGTAGCCGCCGCCGCTCACCAGGACGCCATGGACCGTCTGCGCGAGCTGCCCGCCTTCTGGCAAGAATCCGACCCAGACACCGGGCCCGCCCGCGGCATCTGACGCACGCAAGGCCCCGGCTCCGGAGTCCACCCCCGAAGGGACTTCCGGAGCCGACCACTTAGGTGGCGCGACTGACACGAGCGGGGTCCCCCGGCAACAGCCGGGAGACCCCGTCGGATGTGCGGGCCAGCCTCAGCTCTTGCCGAGCAGGCGCCAGATCTGGTTCTTCTTGTTGTTCAGTGCGCTCGCGGGGTCGCAGGTCCACTGGTGGATCTTCGCGCCGGCCGTGGTCGAGATCTCGCTGACGTCGACGCACTTGCCGCTGTGGACGGCGGCCAGCTGGTAGTCCTTGCTGTTGCCCAGCGCGGTGACGGGGTTGAGGGTGAACATCTGGTTGGTGGCCCCGTTGCAGGTGTACTGGATGACGGCGGCACCGTCGGCCGTGGAGCGTCCCGAGACGTCCAGGCACTTGCCGCTGTGCTGGTTGACCACCGTGTAGGTGTTCGCCCGGCCGGCGACCGGCTTGAAGTCGAACATCTGCTGGTAGCCGCCCTCACAGTGGTACTGCTGGTGCTGCGTGCCGTTGGCCGTGGACCGGTTGGTGTCGTCCAGGCACTGGTTGCTGTGCTGGGCGACCGCGACCGTGGAGATCGCGGTGTTGGACGGCGGGAGCAGGGTGACGGTGTAGCCGTCCGCCGCGTTGGTCCACGGCACGCTGACGGAAGCGGAGTTGCCGCTGACGGTCAGGGTCTGGTCGGAGACGGTGACCGGGCCGGACACTGCGGCACCGCCGTTGTTCGGGATGCGCTGCACGACCGCGCGGACCTTGCTGTCCTCGACGACGGAGGTGGCGTCGAGGCGGTTGAGGTTGACCGTGATGTTGCCGGTGTTGCCGTTGCTGCCGAGCAGGATCTTCGCGTTCTTGGCGGTGTTGTCCTTCGTCGCCAGGCCGTCGGTGCCGGTCCCCGGGGTGACCCTGACGATGTTGCCGGTCTGGGAGCCGTAGTAGCGGTACAGGAACCACTCACCCAGCGGCAGGTACTGGCTGCCGGTCTTGGTCAGCAGGTTGGCCTGGAAGTCGTGCAGGTTTCCGGCCGAGGCCCAGTTGGCGCGCAGGCCGTCGGCGCCGGCCCGCTCCAGACGGGAGATGTACCAGCCGCCGCGGCCGGGGTTCTGCTCGTTGGTGTTGGCGTACTCGTTGACCTGGAACGGACGGCTCGTGGTCATCGACCGTGCCGCCAGCTTGGACCGGACGGCGCCCGCGTCGGTGACCGGGTCACCGGGCAGGTCGTGCCAGCTGTAGATGTCGGGTTCGACGTTGTTGGCCTTCACGTAGTCCAGGTACGTGTTCCACCAGGCGCTACCCCCGGACGCGGGCTTCCCGGCAGTGCTGGGGCCGACGACGACGGCACCCGGGAAGTTGGCTCTGATCTTCTGGTAGGCGCGCTTCCACATCTCCAGGTACCGGGCCTGCGACGGCGCCCAGAAGGGAGCCCAGTCGGGCTCGTTCCAGATGTCCCACTGGACGGTCATGTTGTTGGCCTTGACGTCCCCGATGAGCTGGTCGAGGAAGGCGTCGAACTTCGTCCAGTCGCCGTTGTCGCCCGGCCAGCCCTGCGTGGTGGTGCCGTCGGATCCCCACAGGTCGTGCGGCAGGATGACGAAGGTCCCGCCCAGCGCCTTGGTGCGCTTGTACTGGGCGAGCGTGGGGGCCCAGCGGGTCTGGTAGGCGGCCAGGCTGGTGCCGTAGCCGCCGTTGTTGAGCTGGGCGCCGCCGGCCCGCATGAACTTCCACTTGATGTCCTTGTAGAAGTGGTCCTGCGGCAGCGAACCGTCCACGGTCATGCCGTAGATCGTGCCCGATGCTCCGTAGCCGGGGGCGCCTCCGGCGTCGGAGAAGTCGACGGTGACGGTGGTGTCGGCGGCCTGCGCCGTGGTGCCGGGGAGGGCGACGGTGGCGAGCGACGCCAGTAGTGCGGCGAGCGCGGTGGAGGTACGGCGGCGACGGCCTTGCGCGCCGCCACGTACGGGCTCACGTCTGCGTCGTGGAGAGATGCGGGATGAGTGCATTGCGGGTGTCTCCCAGGGGTGGGTGCTGCCTGGGCGTGGGCCGCCCAAGGGTTCTTCAGCCGCCGGTCGTTGCGGCGGGTGCGGCGTGCCGGAGCTCGTGGGCTTCGGCGAGGAGGAGGTAGCTGCTGGCGGTCCAGGTGTAGGCACGGTCGCGCAGGCCCGCCCCGGTCAGGGCGTCGAAGTTCTCCGCGAAGCCGTTGGTCTCGCACAGGGTGCGGAAGCGGGCGCTGATCTCGTCCGCCAGACGGACGTGGCCGGCGCGGCGCAGGCCGTCCTCGACGAGGACGGTGGCGGGGGCCCAGATCGGGCCGCGCCAGTAGCCGTCGGCCAAGTAGTGCGGTGAGGTGGGCAGTTCGGTGGCCAGGCCGAACGCGGTCAGGTGTGCCTCGATACGTTCGGCCAGCACCTTGCTGACCTCCTCCGGCAGGTACTCGCCCAGCGCGATCGGCATCAGGTCGAGCAGGCTGGAGGTGCTCCAGGTGTCCCCGCTGTGGACCGCGCGGGCGACGAACCGGTCACCGGTCCAGAGCTGGTCGAGCATCGCGGCCTGGGTCGCGTCAGCCGTACGCGTCCACTGCCGGGCCTCGTCGGAGCGCCCCAACTCGGCGGCCAGGGCGGCGAGTTCACGTAGCTGGAGGATGAGGAAGGCGGCCAGGTCGGCGGTGACGATCACCCGCTGGGGGTCGAAGGTCGTGGCGTTGTCCCAGCCGCTGTCGTTGCCGTGCTGGTAGTGCGGCAGGGCGGCGCCGGGTGCTCGCCGGGCGGTGAGCCAGAAGTCGGTCCAGCGGCTCAGCCTGCGGTACGTCTCGGCCAGTTCCGCCTGGTCGAGGGGTTCGGGGAGGCGCCGTCGCAGCTGACCCAGGGTCCAGCCGTGGATGGGCGGTTTGACGAAGTTGTAGAGGACCTCGGAGTGGGTGACCGAGTCGGGCAGCGCCCCGCTGTCGTCCTGGTGGTCGAAGGGCAGCGAGAACTGGTGCCAGGCCAGGTCGGGTGAACCGGCCGCCAGGGCAAGGGCGTTGAAGCAGTGGTCCCAGCTCCAGACCTTGTCCATCCAGTGCTTGGACATCAGCACCGCGGGCCGGGTGACCAGACCCGCCGGGCGTACGGTCGCGGACCACACCACGTAGGCGGCGAGTTCGGCGGCCGGCGTGCCGGACGAGCGCCAGGGTGCCTCCACGTCGGCGAACTCGGCGAACGAGCGCCGCGCTGCCGCCACGACCTGGTCGAACGTCGCCGAGGAGGTGAAGGGCCGCCGCGCCGAGTCGAGCTCCTCCACGGCGATCTCCCAGGCCCCGCCGGTCCCGTCAGCCCTGTTGGCGTCCGCGGTGACGGTGACACCGCGCTCGCCGCTGCCGAGGGCCTCCGTGCCGGACGAGTCGGCCACGGCGCCGGACAGCACGGTGATCCGGTAGCGGCGACCGGTCTCGTACGAGGTGAGCATGTACGCGCCGTCCACCGGGTCGCGGTAGAAGTAGCTGCCGCTGAACGGCGTCAGGGTCTTCGCCGCCGCGGCGACGCGCAGGCCAAGTCCTTCGCCGCGCAGGCGAACGGTGTCCGGTGTCTCGTAGGCGAGCTCGATCTGCCCGTCCGCACCGGTCCAGCTGAGCAGACCCGGTGTCGCCTCCACGCGGGTCTCGGCCCGGTCGCCCGTCGCCGTGTCCAGGGGGACGAAACACAGGACCGCGTGCATGCCGTTCTGGTGCGAGACCACGTGGAGGTCCTCGGCGTACGTCTTCTCCGCCACCACGGGCGAGATGTCGAACCAGGATCCGTACGTGCTGAACGGGATGTCACGGATGGAGAAGGCGGGTCCGGATCGGGCCGCGGTCATGAGGGGTTACTCGATTCTTCAGCGGTGGAGGTGGAGAGGAGTGCGGTGGCCGGGTCGGCATCAGGAGGACGTCAGTCCTTGACGGCTCCGGCGGTCACGCCCGCGGCGACGTAGCGCTGGGCGAGGACGAGGATCACCGCGGCCGGCAGAGAGGCCACGACGGCGGTGGCCATGATGGCGTTCCACTCCTGGTTGTTGTTGCCGATGTACTGGTAGATGCCGAGGGTGATCGGCTCGTTGGCGCCGCCGTTGACCAAGGTGCTGGCGAAGATGAAGTCGGACCAGGACCACAGGAACGCGAACAGCGACACCGTGACGATCGAGTTGCGGCTCATGGGCAGTACGACCGACCAGAAGGTGCGCAGGGGCCCGGCTCCGTCCATCTGCGCGGCCTGGAGCAGTTCGCTGGGGATGCCGGACATGAACGCGGTGAAGATGAGTACGGCGAAGGGGACGGCCAGGGTGGAGTCCGCGACGATCAGGCCGGGGACCGACTGGAGCAGGCCGAGCTGGAGGTAGATGGCGTAGAAGCCCATCGCCATGATGATGCCGGGGATCATCTGGGCGACCAGGAAGAGGAAGCTGAGCACGCCGCCGCCGCGCGGGCGCAGCTTGGCCAGGGCGTAGCCGGCGGGCGCGGCCAGCGCCACGGTCAGTACGACCGTGCCCAGGCCGATGACCAGACTCGTGGCGAGATAGGGAAGTTGCTGGTCGAGGACGGCACGGTAGCCGTCCAGCGTGCCGTTCATGGGAAACCAGTCGGGGGGCGACTTGCGCATGTCCTGGTCGCGGGTGAAGGACACGTTCAGCATCCAGTAGACCGGGAAGAGCATGACGGCCGTGAGCGCGAGGCCCGTCGCCGTCTGCCACCAGGTGGTCCGGCCCAGGCTCCGGCCCCGGCGCGGACGGGGGCGCGGTCGTGGTGTGGTCACGGTGGTCGCGGTGGTCATGAGGCGTACTGCTTTCGCTGGACCCTCAGGTACACCAGGCCGAAGACCAGGGCGGCGACGACGAGCAGGTTGCCGACGGCCGCACCGGGACCGAAGGCGGGGACCAGGTTGCCGAAGCCGAGCTGGTAGGACCAGGTGGCGAAGGTGGTGGACGAGTCGGCCGGGCCGCCCTTGGTCATGATCCAGATGATGTCGAAGACCTTGAGCGTGTAGACCAGGCCGAGCAGCAGGGTGATGGCGGACACCGGGCGCAGCAGAGGGAAGGTGATGCGCCAGAAGCGTTGCCAGGCGTTCGCGCCGTCGAGGGCCGCCGCCTCGTACAGGCTGGCCGGGATGGACTGCAGACCGCTGTACAGCACCACCAGGTTGAAGGGGACGCCGATCCAGACATTCGCGATGATCACCGAGGTCAGCGACCAGGACGGCGAGGTCAGCCAGTTCACCGCGTCGATCCCGACCGCGTGCAGGGCGGCGTTGACGACACCGGAGTCGCTGTTGAGCATCCACGACCAGGTGGAGGCCGACACGATGAGCGGCAGCAGCCACGGTACGAGGAACAGGGCGCGCAGCGTCGCGGAGAGCCGGAAGTGCTGGGTGAAGAAGACCGCGAGGGCCAGGCCGATGGCGTACTGGAAGACCAGCGACACCACCGTGAACACCACGGTGTGCAGCAGTGCGGGGGCGAACGTCGGGTCGTCGAAGACCGTCTGATAGTTCTCCAGGCCCGTGAAGGGTGCGTCGCCCTGGACGAAGGAGCGAACCGTGTAGTTCCTGAGGCTCAGGTCGACGTTGCGGTAGAGCGGATAGGCGTAGAAGAGGACGAGGTAGAGGGTCACCGGGGCGAGGAATCCCCAGGCGGCCCACTGCTGGGAGGTGGGACGGCGCCGTGGCGCCGTACGTGCCGGAGGCGGGGTGGCGGGGGCCGCCCCCTTCCGGTCACGCACGGTCCGACGGTCCGGCAGCTGTGTCGTGCGGTTCATCAACGGGCCCCGGGTTCCGGTTACTTGACGGCGTCCTGCGCCGCGGTGAGCGCGTCCTTCGGCGACTGCGACCCGCTCAGGGCCGACTGGACCGCCTTCCACATCTGCTCGGAGATCTTGGGGTACTTGGTGCCGAGGTCGTCACTGGTACGTCCCTTGGCGGCCTTGACGGCGTCCACCCAGGGCTCCAGCTTCGGGTCGGCCGTGACCTGCTTGTCCTGCACCTCGCCGGTGGGCGCGACGTACGACAGGGTGGTGTCGGTGTCGAGCAGGTTCTGCGAGCTGGTCAGGCAGGACACCAGCTTCTGCGAGGTGGCGTAGCGGCCGGTCTCGCCCTGCACCGGGATGGTGACGAACTCCCCGCCGGTCGGGGCCGCGGCGTTGCCTCCCTTGGCGGCCGGGACAGGGATGACCCCGTACTCGAAGCCGGCCTTCTCGGCGCCCGCGAGCTGCCAGGTGCCGTTCTCGGCGAAGGCGTAGTCGCCGCTCGCGAACTCCTGCCAGCTGGTGGTCTGGGTGTTGTTGATCACCGAGTTGGGGGCGTAGCCCTTCTTCAGCCAGTCGCTCCACAGCTTCAGTGCCGAGACGCCCTCGGACGAGTCGAGTTCGGTCAGCTTCGCGCCGGAGCCCCAGAACCACGGCAGGAACTGGAAGCTGCCCTCCTCCGTGCCGATCGCGGAGAAGGTGATGCCCTTCTTGCCCGCCTTGTCGACCTTCGTCAGCGCCGCCGTCAGCGAGGCCCAGTCCTTCACTGAGGCGATGTCCACGCCCGCGGCCTTGAGGACCTCCTTGTTGTAGTACAGGGCCAGGGTGTTGGCGCCGATCGGCGTGCCGTACGTCTTCCCGCCCGTCTGACCGGCCGCGAGGAGGTTCGGCTCCACGTCCGAGGTGTCCAGCTTGTTGTCGTCGGTCGTGGTCAGCACCCCGCCCTCGGCGAGGGTCGACACCACGGGGTTGTCGACGATGAGCACGTCGGCGGAGTTGTCCTGCTGCGCCGCCAGCAGCGCCTTGTTGGTCAGGTCGCTGGTGTCGTACGCCGTCCGCTTGATCTTCACTCCGGCTTCGGTACCGCAGCTGTCCAGCAGCTTCGCCCACGCCGAGCTCTTGTCGAACTGCGGGTACGGGTCCCAGATGGTGTACGTACCGCCGTCCGCCGACTTCGCGGACGTGTTGCCGCCGCCGGAGGAGCATGCGGCGGTGGAGGCGGTGAGAGCGACGACGGTCATGGCCGCGGCGGCGAGGCGGCGTCCGGTGGATCTGTTCATGGGGCTGTTCATGGGGCTGTTCCTCTGGTTTTTGGCATGGGCGTGCCAGGGAGGGTGGTGATGGGTGAGTGAGAGGGCTTCAGCCGGCCGATCGGCCGGTAAGGCAGTTCGATAGGGCGGTTCGGTAAGGCAGTTCAGGGCGTGCGAGGGGAAGGGCGGGTG
>NZ_JAAKZX010000141.1 GCF_011045025.1 Streptomyces ureilyticus | reverse complement strand
GGCCTGACCATCGGTCGCACGGCCGGCATCCTGGCCGGGCTGCCGCAGTCCGTGCCCGGTTACTCGATCGACCGCATGTGTGCCGGTGCTCTGACCGCCGTCACCACGACCGAGCCGGGCACGATCCGCCGGGAAGGAACGCGGGGCGTTCCCGGGTTGCGCTGACAGTAGGACCCGCGTCCGGTCCCGTCACCGTCCGGCGGAACAGTTGACCTGATGACGTCAAGTGATCGCCATGTTCCGGGCCGTTGCCTAGCGTCACGGGAGTGACCTCGTACGACACCGACACCCCCCAAGCCCACCGCCCCGAACCCCTCCGGGGCGGTGCCCTGTGGCGCCGCACCCTGCGCATCCCCATGCGGGACGGCATCCGTCTCGCCGCCGACCTGTACTCCGCCTCATCCGCGCCGGAGGCGACCGCGCTGCCCGTACTTCCCGTACTGCTGGAGCGCACCCCGTACGGCCGGCGTGCGCAGCGCGGTTCGGACCAGGACCGCGGTGACGCACCGGTCCCGCAGCCCGAGGACATCGCCCGGCACTTCACCGAGGCCCGCTACCACGTCGTACGGCAGGACTGCCGGGGCCGCGGCGACTCCGAGGGAACGTTCGTGAAGTACCTCGGCGAGGGCCCGGACGGGGCGGACACGATCGACTGGCTCAGGAGCCAGCCGTGGTGCGACGGCAGGGTCGTGATGACGGGGGTTTCCTACTCGGCCCACGTCCAGGCGGCCGCTGCCGCCGAGGGGGTGGAGGGGCTCGCCGCCATGGTGCAGGACTCGGGCGGTTTCTCCTCCGCGTACGACGCGGGGATGCGGATGGGCGGCGCCTTCGAGCTGAAGCAGGTGACCTGGACCCTGCGGCAGGCGGTGAGCAGCCCGGAGGCCGCGGCAGATCCGGTGCTGTCCGAGGCACTGTCGCGGGTGGACGTGGCGGGCTGGTTCGGCGCCATGCCGTGGCGGCCGGGCTGCACACCGCTGCGGCATCTGTCGGCGTACGAGGACTTCCTGCTGGAGCAGTGGCGCCAGGACGCCTTCGGCGACTACTACCGCAACCCGGCGATCTACGGGCGAGGCTTCTACGACCGCTTCCCGGACGCGCCGAGCCTGCACATAGGGAGCTGGTACGACCCCTACGTCCGCTCCACCATCGAGAACTTCACCGCCCTGCGCGAGCTGAAGTCGGCACCCTCCTACCTGGTCATGGGCCCGTGGACGCACGGGCGCCGCTGCGAGACGTACGCCGGAGACGTGGACTTCGGCCCGCGAGCACCACTGGACGGCAACCTCGCCCCTTCGTACCTGGAGTTCCGCCGCCGCTGGTTCGACCGGGCGCTGGGCCGGGCGAGCGACTCGGACCTCCCCGCGGTCCAGTACTTCCTGATGGGCGGCGGTGACGGGCGGCGGGACGCGGCCGGGCGGATGCGGCACGGCGGGGAATGGCGTTCCGACACCTGGTGGCCGCCGACCGCGACGGCACCGGTCGACCTGTACCTCACCGCCGACGGCGCCCTCGACGTCACCCCGCCCACGGTGGCCGCCGCCTCGGTGACGTACGACTTCGACCCGCGCCACCCGGTCCCCACCATGGGGGGCCAAGTCACCTCGGGGGAGCCGGTGATGAGCGGCGGGGCCTACGACCAGAACACCCCGGACGCCCGGGTGTACGGGGCGCGCGAGCCGTACCTGCCGCTGGACTCCCGCCCGGACGTGATCAGCCTGAGCACCCCGCCCCTCGAGCGGGACGTGGTGCTGGCCGGACCGGTGTCGGCGAGGCTCCACATCTCGACCACGGCCCCGGACACCGACTTCACCATCAAGCTGATCGACGTCCACCCGCCCAACGCCGACTATCCGCACGGCTTCGCCATGAACCTCACCGACGGCATCGCCCGCTGCCGCTTCCACCGCTCCACCGAAAAGCCCGAGTTGCTCACTCCGGGCCAGGTGTACGAGATCGAGGTCACCGCCCCCGACACGGCGAACCGCTTCACCGCCGGCCACCGCATCCGCCTCGACATCTCCTCCAGCAACTTCCCCCGCTTCGACGTCAACACCAACACCGGCACCCCGGAGGCAGCGGCCCGCCGCACCGCCGTAGCCACGAACACCGTGCACATGGACGCGGGGCACCCGTCGCGCCTGCGGGTGTGGCTGGAGGGAGGAGCGGACGGGCTCGCGTAGCCGTACGCCCGGAAAGCGTCAACGGAGTTCTGCCTGCTCAAGGCCCGCCTCAAGCCGCTCTGATGGTCATCGGCCGTCAGTCAGGGGCAGGCCGTTTACGGCTTGGGCGCCGGTTGCTCCCCCGAGCCCCGGACGACCAGCCGGGTGGGCACGGTGATGGTGCGCGCCCGGGAGCGGTCGCCGTCGAGGCGGGACAGGGCGGTGGCCGCGGCGCTGCGGCCGATTTCTTCGGGGTCCTGGGCGACGACGGTCAGGGCCGGTTCCAGTGCCTCGGCGAGAGATAGGTCGTCGAAGGCGACGACGGCTACGTCCTTGCGCTTGCTGCGGGCGAGTTCGGCGACTATTCCGAGCGCCATGATGTTGTTTCCGGCGAACAACGCCGTGGGGGGATCGGCCAGTTCGAGGAGTTGGGCGGTCGCGGCCTCGGCTCCCGGCTGGTCGTGTGCGCTGGCCAGCAGCGAGCGGTCGTAGGGGATGTCGGCTTCTTGCAGGGCAGCCCGGTAGCCGGCGAAGCGTTCGCGGCGGGTGTACAGCTTGACGGGCAGGTCGCCGACGAAGCCGATGCGGCGGTGCCCGTGGGCGATGAGGTGGGCGACGCCGTCGTGGGAGCCCGCGCGGTTGGTGCTGACGACGCTGTCCGTGGACAGGCCGACTCCCGGGCGGTCGAGGAAGACGACGGGCAGTCCCGCCGTACGGTGTGACTTGAGGTGGGAGTGGTCGGCGCCGACGGACGGCACGACGATCAGGATGCTGACGCGCCGGGCGAGGAACTTGGCCGTCAGGGCGCGTTCGCGGTCGGGGTCGTCCGCCGAGGAGCCCATGAGCAGCGTCAGCCCGCGCTCGCTGACGGTGTCTTCGATGGCGCGGGCGACGGCTCCGAAGAAGGGGTTGGCGAGGTCGGGGATGACCAGTCCGATGGTGGTGTCCGGGCCGCCGACGCGGATGTTGCGGGCCATGAGGTTCGGCTGGAAGCCGAGTTTGGCCACGGCGGCGAGTACCTGTTCCCTGGTCTGCTGCGAGACGGGTCCGTCTTCGTTGAGGACACGGGAGACCGTTTTGGCGCTGACGCCTACCTCTTGGGCGACGTCGGCCAGGGTGGGTCGGCGCTTCGCTGCCATGTAGGACCGTTTCCTGTGGACTGGGCGGTTCCGGCCGCCGCGGCGGCCAGAACCGGTGAGTGGTGCGTCAGTTGGCCTGGACTCCCGCGGCCTTCGCCGCCGCGGAATCCGCCACGACAGTATCTCCGGCCTCGTCGACGGTCAGGGCACCGGTCATGATGGCGACGACCTCCGCCATCGAGTAGTCGGACGGCTTGATCACGGCCGCGCGCCGGCCCAGCCGGTGTACGTGGATCCGGTCGGCGATCTCGAAGACGTGCGGCATGTTGTGGCTGATCAGGACGACCGGCAGGCCCCTGTCCCGGACGCGGCGGATGAGGTCCAGGACCTGACCGGACTCCTTGACGCCGAGGGCGGCGGTGGGTTCGTCCATGACGACGACGCTACGGGCCCAGGCGACGGCACGGGCCACCGCGACGGCCTGCCGCTGTCCGCCGGAGAGCGTTTCGACCGACTGCGTCAGCGAGCGCAGACCGATCTTCAGGTCGGCCATGTGCTCGGCGGCCTCCTGACGCATGCGCTTCTTGTCGAGCATGCGGAAGGCGTTGCCGAGGATGCCGGGGCGGCGCAGTTCGCGCCCGAGGAACATGTTGGAGGCGATGTCCATGGAGGCGGCCACCGCGAGGTCCTGATAGACCGTCTCGATGCCGTGGGCGCGGGCGCTTTGCGGGCCGGGGAAGGTGATGGGTTTCCCGTTGAGGCGGATTTCGCCCGCGTCGGGGACCACCGCGCCGGTGAGGGCCTTGATGAGGCTCGTCTTGCCGGCTCCGTTGTCGCCGATGACGGCGAGGACCTCGCCGGGCAGCAGGTCGAAGTCGGCGCCGTCGATGGCGGTGACGTGGCCGTAGTGCTTGACCAGACCGCGGGCCTGCAGGACGGGGGTGGGGGAAGTGGTGGCGGTCATGGTCAACGGGCCTTCTTCCGGGAGAGCTGGTCGACGGTCACCGCGAGGATCACCAGGACACCGGTGATCAGGGTCTGGTAGATGGACGCGACACCCATTAGTTGGAGGCCGTTGCGGAAGACGCCGACGATGAGGACGCCGATGAACGTGCCCAGGACCGATCCACGGCCGCCGAAGAGGCTGGTGCCGCCGAGCACCACCGCGGTGATGCTGTCGAGGTTGTCGGTCTGCCCGGCCTGCGGGTCGCCGACTCCGGTACGGGAGATGAGCAGCAGGGCGGCGATGCCGTAGAGGACGCCGGCCGCGGTGTAGACGCCGATGGTCAGGCGGGAGGTACGGATGCCGTTCAGCCGGGCCGCTTCCGGGCTGTTGCCCAGCGCGTGGACATGCCGGCCCCAGCTGGTGCTGCTCAGCGCGTACGCGACGAGGAGGAACAGGGCGATGGTGACCAGCGAGCCATACGTGATGTCGGTCTTGCCGAGCGGGAAGGTCTGCCCGAGAGCCGTCAGCGGGCCGGGCAGGTTGGTGACCGTCTGCTCCTCGGAGTAGATGTGGGTCAGCGCGAACGCCACGTTGAGCATGCCGAGGGTGACGATGAACGGCGGCAGCGGGATCTTCTGCACCAGCGCCCCGTTGAGCAGGCCGAAGCCGCCGCAGACGACCAGGCCCAGCGCGATCGCGGCGAGCGGCGGCAGGGAGCCCTCGGCCGCCATCTTGGCGATCACGATGCTGCCGAACGCCATCACGGCACCGCAGGACAGGTCGATGCCCGCGGTGAGGATGATCAGGGTCTGCCCGATGGCGAGGGTGCCGACGACCATGACCTGCTGCACGATCAGCGAGAAGTTCCCGCCCGTGAGGAACTGGTCGGTCGAGAAGGAGAAGAAAAGACAGGCAAGGAGGAGAGCGACCAGCGGGCCGGTGGTCGGTTGCGTGAGCAGTCTGCGGGCCGTCGTCGGTGCTTTGAGCTCCGCGTACGGCGAGGTTTTGCTCGGGGGCGTGGACGTGGCAGTCATCGAGGTCCTTGTCGGAAGACAGAAGTCTTTGTCGGTCCGTGTCGGACGGGAAGCTCGGTCCTTGTCGGACGGCAGGAGGACGGGAAGCTCAGTCCTTGTCGGACGGCAAGAGGACGAGGGGGCGGCCGTCCCTGGGTCGGGGAGGAGGGGACGGCCGCCCCGCTGAGGGATGTCGAACGGCGGCGGCTACGGCGGGAGTGACGGCGTCAACGGCCGCACCTACGGCGGAAGTTGAGAGGGCCGACGGCTCAGCCCCAGCAGTTCTCCAGCCCGTACGCGGTGTCCTTGGACGTGACCCCGTCCTGCGCCTTGTCGGTGATGAGAGTGACGCCGGTGTCGGTGTAACCGGACGCCTTCTTGCCGTCCTTGGCGTACGTCACGACGGCCTTGACGCCATCGGCGGCCATCTTCAGCGGGTACTGCTGGGACGTGGCGGCGATCGTGCCGCCCTTGACGGCCTCGGTCCCGGTGCAGCCGCCGTCGACGGAGACGATCAGGACGTCCTTCTCCCGGCCCTTGGCCTTGAGCGCCGTGTACGCACCGAGCGCGGCGGGCTCGTTGATGGTGTAGACGACGTTGATGCCCGGCTCCTTCTGGAGGCAGTTCTCCATCGCGGTCTGGCCCTTGGCCTGGTCGCCTCCGGTGTCCTGGGAGCAGACGACGGAGGGGTCGCCCTCCTTGATGCCGAAGCCCTTCAGGAAGCCGTTGTGCCGCTGGACGCCGACGGAGACGCCCGGCGCCAGGTCGAGGGTGGCTATCTTCGCGTCCTTGCCCTTCATGGCCGCCTTGGCGTACTCGCCGATCAGCTCGCCGGCCTTGAGGTTGTCGGTGGCGAACAAGGCGTCGACCGCGCTCTCCGGCTCGGTCGGGGTGTCCAGGGCGATGACCAGGACGCCCTGGGCCTTGGCCTTCTCGAGGGCCGGCACGATCGCCTTGGAGTCGCTCGGGGTGATCAGGATGCCCTTCACGCCGGCGGCGACCATGTTCTCGATGGCGGTGACCTGACCGGCGTTGTCGCCGTCGAACTTGCCGGCCGCGGTCATGAGCTCGACGCCTTCGGCCTTCGCGGACTTCTCCGCGCCCTCCTTCATCTTCACGAAGAACGGGTTGGTGTCGGTCTTGGTGATCAGACCGACCTTGACGTCGCCCGCACCGCTGCTCGCGGTGCCCGATTCCGATCCGGATCCACAGGCGGTCAGGGCGAGGGCCGCGACGCCCGTGCACGCGGCGGTTCTGATCAAGGAGGAGGGCAGACGAGAGATGCGTGACATGAACGACTCCTGCGGGATTGCGGGCGAGCGGCCGGCATAGGGGCATGCCGTCCCGAGGTGTCATCGTTGACTTATGTCATCGTTGACACTGCTTGGCCAGGATGATGGACTCCGTCTCCGGGCAACGTCAATGCCTAGTACTGGACACAAATCGGCAACGCCCGTGGCCGTCGCCCGCCCGAATGCCGTTCGGTCACTGTCCGCAACGTGCCCGTTCTGCTTCTGCCGCCGCGTTCATGAGAAGAGCAGCGACTCCACCCACCGACCTCCACCCACTGACAGCGACTCCACCTACTGACAGGGACCCGAAGCCATGACGAAAACCCTGCTCGCCGAGTTCACCGCCCGTCAGGGAGCGGAGGACGAAGTCGCCCGCCTGATCCGGGACTACGCCCTGAAGGTGCGCGAAGAGGAAGGCAACCTGGCCTTCGACGTCTACACCAAGGCGGCCGACCCGCGCGCCTACTGGATCTTCGAGGCCTACCGCGACGAGGACGCCTTCAAGGCACACCTGGCCGCCCCGTACGGCGCCCCGTTCAACGCCGCCCTCACCCCGCTGATCGAGGAGGACGCCTCCGTACTGACGTTCCTCGATCCGCTGGCGGCACGTCCGTAACGGCGCTAATACCCGGCGGCACGTGTGGTGAGGTCCTCGTCCGTGATGGCGCGGACCACCCGGCAAGGGGTTCCGACCGCGACGGTCATCGGGGGAATGCTGCGGCTGACGACGCTTCCGGCGCCGATGACCGACCCGTAACCGATGCGGACGCCGGGCAGGACCACCACGTTGCTGCCGATCCACACCTTGTCCTCGATCACGATCGGTTCCGAGAACCGTCCGAAGTCGACGCGTCGTGAGGGATGCACCGGGTGTCCCGTCGTGGTCAGGGTGACGCTGGGCGCGATCATGACACCGTCGCCTATGCGGATGTCCACGTCGTCGACGAACGTGAGGTTCACGTTCCCGAAGAAGTCGTCGCCGATGTGGACGTGGCTGCCGAACCCGGCGTGGAACGGCGGCAGCAGCACCGTGCGTTCACCGACCGAGCCGAAGATCTCGACGAGCAGCGATCGACGCTTCTCCGTTTCGCTCGGCGGTGTGTGGTTGTACTCGAAGATCTGCTCGGTGCGGCGCCGAGGGGCCTGGAAGGCCGCTTCGGACTCGGTGTAGACGAGCCCCTTGGCGATGCGGGCCAGGACTTCTTCCTCGTGAGCATGCGTCACAGCGGAACGCTCCTTCCTCCAAGGCATGGATCACGACGATCATCCTGCCTGCCGCACCGGAACTGCGACAGGGATCCACTGAGCCGAGAGCCGCGCGCTGGAGGCCGCTTCTGGCCGGCCGGCGCGCGGACCCGGGACTCGTCACCGCCAGATGGACTTCAGCTGCCACGCCCGCAGGTGGTCGAGGGTGGCGGTGCCGCCTTCGGCGAAGACCTCGACGCCGGTACTGGCGGGGTCGGGGAAGATCTGGTCGGTGATCACGGCTTCGCCGTTGCCGCCGAAGACCTCGACGGATGACCAGTCGACGAGGATACGGAGCTTGACCTTGCCGTTCTTGGCCTTCAGGGGGGCCGTCTGGACGCCGGGGAAGGTGCTGTTGAAGTCCCCGACGCCGGAGCGGGTGCGGTCGACGTACAGCTCCTGCGTCGTGGCGTCGTAGCCGATGACGGTCTCCTCCCCGGCTGCCCCGGTGCGGACCTTGAGGCCGAAGCGGTCGGCGTCCTTGAGGGAGAAAGTCGCTTCGATGTCGAGCGCCTTGCCCTTGGAACCACGGCTGGTCAGGGGCTTGGAGGTGTTCTTGACGGTGATTCCGGACGCGATGGCCGGGCGCTTCTGCCGGAGGGACGTAAGGCTGCCCACCGGCTTGCTGGTCAGCCGGACTTGGCCGTCGACGGTGCGCAGGGCCATCTCCCTCGGAACGCTCTGCGCGCCGCGCCACGGGGAGGTGGGGACGGACTGGCCGTAGTCCCAGTTGTTCATCCAGCCGATCATGTAGCGCTTGCCGCCGGGGGCGTTCTCCCAGGACACCGCCGCGTAGTAGTCCTTGCCGTAATCGGCCCAGTCGGCGCGCTGCACGACGGACTTGGCGGGCTTCTCGGCGGCGGTGAACTGGTCGGCCAGGACGTGGCCCCAGCCGCCGGTGTTCATGTCGACGACCTGGAGCTGCGCCTTCTTGCCGGCGTACGGGCGCATGTCGAACGACGCCCAGTCCAGGGTCTCGCTGTCGGCGCCGGTCGCGCTGCGGACGACCTTGCCGTCGACGAGCAGGTTGACGGAGGTCTCCTGGGAGACGCGCCGGGCCTGGGTGTCGGACAGCACGATGTGGTCGACGTTGAGGTGGCCCCAGCCGCCGGTGTTGTCGTCGACGATCCTGAGCTGCGCCTTCTTGCCGGCGAGGTCGCCGACGCCCCAGGAGGCCCAGTTGAGCGCTTCGGCGTCCTTTCCGGTGGCGCTGTGGACGACTTGGCCGTCCACGAGGAGTTCGACGGCGGTGGGGTTGGCGGAGCCGGCCGGGTGGTTGCCGCCGCCGACAAGGAAGTTGACGTACTTCTTGTCGATGGTGAACTCGGGCGACGTGAGGGTGCCGGTACTGGCGTCGCCCTTCAGGAAGCTGTTGGCCAGCCCGTCTCCCAGGAAGCCGGAAACACCCTGCTGGCCGGGGAGCGTGCCGGTGGCCGGTGCGGTGCCGAAGGCGTCCCCGGTCGCCGTCCAGTCACCGTACGTTCCGCCTTCGAAATCGGCGAGGACCGTGCCCTCGGGCGGAGCCCCGTCCATGACGGTTCCGGCCTCGTACGGATGCCGCCCGCCACCGATCTTGAAGTTCAAGTAGGGGCTGTCGACGGTGAATTGGGGGGAGGTGAGGGTGCCGGTGGCGCCGTCACCGCCGTGGAAGCTGTTGCCGAGGCCCTTGCCGTCGAAGCCCTCGACACCCTCCTGCCCGTCCACCGACCCGGCCGCCGGTCCCTGGCCGAACGCGGATCCGGTCGTCGTCCACTCACCGAAGCCGCTGCCCTCGAAGTCCTGCACGACCTCGCCGGTGGGCGGGGTGTACGAGCCCTTGTCCTCGGCGGTGAACTTCTTGCCGTCGAAGTCGCCGATGAAGTACTGGGCGGCCGAACCGCCCGCGATACCACCGGGGTTGATGTTGACGACCAGGACCCACTTGATGTTGTCCGGGTCCCCGTCGACCGCGAGGGGGAACAGGTCGGGGCACTCCCACACGCCGCCCGTCGCACCGGCCGGCCCGAAATCGCTGAGCAGCTCCCAGTCCTTGAGGTTCTTGGACGAGTAGAACCGCACCTTGTGCTCGGCGGACAGCGACACGGTCATCAGCCAGCTCTTGGTCGGCGCGTGCCACTGGACCTTGGGGTCGCGGAAGTTGTCGGAGCCGATGTCGATGACGGGATTGCCCTGGTACTTGGTCCAGGTACGGCCGCGGTCGGTGCTGTAGGCGAGCGACTGGGCCTGCTTGCCGCCGTTCTTGTAGGCGCTGGTGTAGATCGCCACCATGGGCGGGTTCTTCTTCGTGCCGAACCCGGTGGTGTTGTTCCAGTCGACGACCGCGCTGCCGGAGAACACCATCTCCTCGTCGTCGTGCGACAGGGCGAGCGGCAACTCCTCCCAGTGCACGAGGTCCTTGCTCACCGCGTGCCCCCAGGACATGTCGCCCCAGGAGTTGCCGTTCGGGTTGTACTGGTAGAAGAGGTGGTACTCGCCCTTGTAGTAGACGAGGCCGTTGGGGTCGTTCATCCAGTTCTTCTCCGGAGTGAAGTGGAACTGGGGTCTGTACGTCTCGGAGTACGGCGGGGTGTCGGCCGCGACGGCATGGGGGGCCAGCGGGGCTGCCGACAGGGCGCAGACCGTCGCCACCGCCGCCAGCATCCGTATGCGGGCATGCCGGGATACGCGTACAGAGCTCATGGTGTCTCCTTGTCCCGCGGTCGTCCGGGCAGCGCTGACTGCGGCTCTGGCGCGGACGGACCGAAAAGTGACGTCTCCGGTCGGCGTTGTCGTCCACGCCGCCGACCGAGGTGTCAACGTTGACTTGTGTCAGCGATGACATCGAGTGCCCCGACAATGAAGCGCAACCCGGCCAGTGCCGTCAACGGTGCGGGCGAGATTGCTTTGGTACGGGCCAACAGGCAGCCAAGTTGGCCGGTTAACGAGTTGTTTCCGGGGTGTTGACCGGTCGGGCCTCTCGGTGCTTCACTGCCGGAACCGGTACCGAAACCGGTTCCGGGACCGCTCCCGGTACCGGTTGCAAGGGTCTCTGTACGATCGGCCCTTCGGTGCGGGAGGACGTCTTCCGCCTCTGCAGGAAGGGAGGGGAGGTGACATGGGAGTCACTATCGCCGACGTGGCCACGCGGGCCGGCGTCAGCAAGACGACGGTCTCGCGAGTGCTGAACGGCAAGGGCGAGATCAACGAGAACACCGTCTTGAAGGTCCGCAAGGCGATATCGGAGCTCGGCTATGTGCCGAGCGCCGGGGCAGTGGGGCTCGCACGCGGCACGACACAGATGATCGGCATGCTGGTCCCTGATATGGCCTGGGCCTGGGCCGGCATAGTGCAGGCGGTCGTCGAAACGCTGGAGACCGAGGGCTTCGGACTGCGCATGCTGACCTGGAACCGTGGTGAGGAGTCGCTGCGCAGGCTGGGTCTGCAGGTCGCGGCCAAGTCGTTCGACGGTCTGCTGGTGATCGAGCCCGAGGGAGCCCTGGGGGCCATCACGGAACTGCACGAAGCAGGGCTGCCGGTGGTGCTGATAGACGACCGCTTCCAGCGGCCGGGATTCCCGTACGTGGCCACCACCAACCGGGAGGGCGGTGAGCAGGCGGCGCGCCACCTGCTGGACCTCGGCCGCCGTCGCCCTCTGGTGGTGACCGGTCCCGATGAATACGGCTGTACTCAGGAACGGCTGGGCGGCTTCGTCGACGTCTATGCGCAGGCCGGGATCGAACTCGGCCAACGCAGCATCATCCGCGGCGACTTCTATTTCGACGGCGGCCGGAACGCGGTCGCGCAAGCTCTCGCGGACGGCGTGGAGTTCGACGCGGTCTTCGGGCACAACGACCCCTCGGCGGCCGGTGCGCTCGCCGCCCTGCACGAGGCCGGCCTTCGGATTCCGCGGGATGTCGCCGTGGTGGGGTTCGACGACGTCGAGCTGGCGTCGTACACCTATCCGGGACTCACCACCATCCGCCAGCCGATGCGGGAGATGGGGGAGGCGGCGGCCCGTCTGCTGCTCGACCATGTGCGGAGATCGCCGGAGGCCGCCCCCTCGCGCATCATTCCCACCAGCCTGGTGATCCGTGGCTCGACGTTAGAGCCGAAGCCGAACCCGAACTGACGGGACGTCATCGCGCTACGCAAGTGATGGCGCCCCTCGCGGTCGGGCGGTGCGTTGCCGGTGACGCACCGCCCCCGGCTCCTTGAAACCTCTCTCCTTGAAACCTCGGCGAACCTCTTCGGACTCGCCTCCTCGCAACTCCTTACAACTGGTCGCAACTCCTCGCGGCTGCGCCTGCGCTCACGCGGCCATGCCCGCACGCACCCCCCCCCGCGCGTCCCGATCCGGGACACCGAACGGTGCGCCTCGCACACCCCGCTCTCACCCTTCGCCCCCCGCGCCTGTATCGCCCAACGGCAAGGAGCCGCATTATGCGTATCGCCACCCGTCACACCATCAGAACCGTCCAGACCCTGTGCCTCACCGTCACGGCAGCCCTGGTGGCCACCGGCTGCGGCCGGAGCGAGGATTCCGGCCCCGGTAACGACGCGCCCGCCGAGATCGGCGCGGGCAAGGCCAAGGGGACGGTGGTCATGTGGTCCATGGGCGACCCCGACGAAGACCTGAAGGCGCTGGCCAAGAAGTTCGAGCAGGAGAATCCGGACGCCGACGTCAAGATCACCGCGGTCCCGTGGGACGGCGCCCACGACAAGCTGACCACCGCGATAGCCGGCGGCAACACACCGGACATGTCCATGGTGGGCAGCACCTGGATGGCCGAGATGGCCGCCCTGAACGGCTTCCAGGCCACCCCGACGTCGATCAAGTCGTCGGACTTCTACCCCGGCCAGTGGGACACCACCAAGTACAAGGACACCTCCTACGGCGTCCCGTTCATCGCCGACACCCAAGCGATCTACTACCGGACCGACCTCACCACGAAGGCCGGCATCAAGGGCGCCCTGGCCGGCGACCGGGCCGGATACCTGAAGGACCTCAAGGCCATTCAGGCCACCGCCGGCAAGGAGAACCCCAAGCTGCGCCATGCCAGCGGGCTGGTGATGGGCTTCAACTCCTGGATCTTCTGGCTGCCCATGGTCTGGCAGGGGGGCGGTGACATCTACGACGCCGAGACCGGGAAGTTCACCTTCGACTCGCCCGAGGTCGCCAAGGCGCTGGAGGACTACGCGAGCGTCCCGAAGCAGGGCCTGGCGCCGACCGACAGGGCGGACAACGTGCAGGCCTTCCAGGACGGGCTGACCGCCGTCTACCAGGAGGGCGCGTGGGCCGGCGGCACCTTCCACAAGGACTCCCCGCAGCTGGATGGCAAGTGGAAGACCATGCCGGTGCCGCACACCAAGCAGCCCGCCGGGTTCGCCGGGGGGACCGACCTGGCGGTGTTCAAGGAGGCCAAGAACCCCGACGCGTCGTGGAAGTTCGCCCAGTTCCTGACCGAGCCCGCCAACCTCGCGACCTATTCCAAGGCCACCGGCAGCCTGCCCCCTTCGCCCCAGGCGTGGACCGAGGGGAAGCTGACCGAGGACGAGAACCTCAAGGCGTTCGCCGAGCAGCTCGAGGTCAGCAAGGCGCCGCCCGCCATCACGACATGGCAGCAGATCGCCGACACCATCGACTCCGAACTGGAGAAGCTGACCCTCGGCAAGGCCACCGTCGCCCAGGTGCAGAAGACGCTGCAGTCCAAGGCCACCAGCATCGGCACCGGTCGCTGAGCGCCGCCGCGTGAGTATCCCTCGTACGGACGGATGACATCCATGTCCACGAAAACCCTCCCCGGGCCGGGCGACACCCACGAGCAGGGCACCGCACGGCCGGAACAGAACCCCGGTCGCCGGCGCTTCGGCCTCCGCAGCACGGCGCGCGGCAGGCAGGCCCGGGCCGCCTGGGTCCTCGCCGCCCCGTTCCTCGCGCTGTTCGCGTCCTTCATGCTGGTGCCGGTGGTGTGGTCGCTGCTGATGGGCCTGACCGACACCAAGAGCTCGGACCTGCGTACGCCGCTGAACGTGACGTTCGTCGGCCTCGACAACTACGTACGGCTCTTTGAGGACCCGCAGTTCTTCACCGCCCTGCGCAACACGGGCGTCTTCGTCCTGGTGGCCCTGCCCCTGACGCTGGCCGCCGGGCTCGCGGCGGCGGTTGCCCTCGACCGGGGCATCCGCCGCTTCCGGGCCGTCTTCCGGGTCGGCTTCTATCTGCCGGTGATCACCAGCATCGTGGCCGTCGCCGTGGTGTGGAAGACGCTCCTGGAGCCGCGCTCGGGGCTGGTGAACCTCGTCCTGCGCTGGTTCGGGATCGATGGTCCGGCCTGGCTGGCGGACACCCGCTTCGCCCTGCCCGTCATGATCGTGATGGCCGTGTGGCGCAACCTCGGCACGGTCATGATCATCATGCTGGCGGGACTGCAGTCCGTACCGCAGTCCCTGATGGAAGCGGCCGAACTCGACGGCGCCGGGCCCTGGCAGCGGTTCTGGCGGGTCACCTTCCCGCTCCTGCGCCCCGCCCTGCTGCTGACCGCCGTGACCACCGGCATCGGCTATCTGCAGTTCTTCGACGAGCCGTTCGTCATGACCGACGGCGGACCGCTGGACTCCACCCTGTCGGCCACGTTGTACGCCTACAAACAGTTCGGCAACGGCAACTACGAGATGGCGTCGGCGGCCGGCTACGTCATCTTCGTCCTCATCGTGGCGCTGACCGTGCTGCAGTTCCGCGTGCTGCGAGACAAGGACTGACGACCCATGAGCACCCTCTCGACTCTCCAAACGCCACCACCGGGCACGGACCGCTCCCTGAGGCGCCGCCGCATCCGGCGGAACTGGGGCCAGCCCTGGCTGTACATCCCGCTCGCCGGCGCCCTGCTGCTGATGGTCGCCCCGTTCCTGTGGATGCTGTCCGGCTCGTTCAAGCCCGAGGCCGACATCCGCCGCGTACCGCCCGTCCTGATACCCACGTCGCCCACGACCGCCAACTACGGCGAGCTGTTCAGCACGCTCGACTTCACGAGCATGTTCGGCAACTCCCTGATCGTGGCCCTCGCCGTCACAGCGGGCAACCTGATCTTCTGCTCGATGCTCGGCTACGCCCTGGCCAAGCTGGAGTTCCGCGGGCAGCGCGCCGTTTTCCTGCTGGTCCTGGGGACGCTCATGGTCCCCGGCCTGGTCACCTTCGTACCGCTGTACGTGCTGGTGGCCAACATGCAGCTGACCGGCTCCCTGCTCGGGCTGATCCTGCCGTTCCTGGCCACCCCGTTCGGGGTGTTCCTGATGCGGCAGTTCATCTCCACCCTGCCCGACGAGCTCATCGACGCCGCCCGCGTCGACGGCTGCCGCGAACTGGCCATCTTCGCGAAGATCATCCTGCCGCTGACCAAGCCCGCTCTCGCCACCCTCGGGATCATCACCTTCCTCGGCTCCTGGAACAACTTCCTGTGGCCCCTGGTCGTGGCCCAGAACGAGAGCCAGTACACCCTCCCCGTCGGCCTCGCCCTGGCCAGCAGCGGACAGTCCTTCACCCGCTTCGGCATCCTGCTCGCCGGCGCCATGGTCGTCCTGCTGCCGGTGATGATCGTTTTCTTGATCTTCCAGCGGCAGTTCGTGGCCGGCATCGCCACGACCGGCCTGAAGTGACGACGCGTTCGCCGTCGCTCGTCAACTCCCCGACCCCGTACGACTCATCACTTGGAGAACACAGTGGGACAGCCGGTCCGCCCTGCCGCGTACCTGGATCCGGAAGTGTCTGTGGAAGCGAGGACCGAGGACCTGCTGTCCCGGATGACGCTGCCGGAGAAGGTCGGGCAACTGCTGATGCTCGACGCACAACACGGTGACCTGGCGGACATCGTGACGGCCAAGCTGTCCGGTTCGGTCCTGCATGTGTCTCCCGACCTGATGCCTCAGGCCATGGAACTGTCCGGGCGGACCCGGCTCGGCATTCCGCTGCTGACCGCCGACGACGGCATCCACGGCCACTCGTTCTGGCCGGGCGCCACCATCTTCCCGACCCAGCTGGCCATGGCCTGCAGCTGGGATCCGTCCTTGCTCCACCGGGTGGCCCGTGTGGCCGCGACCGAGATCGCGGCGACCGGAATCCACGGGACGTTCTCCCCGGTGCTGTGCATCACCCGGGACCTGCGCTGGGGCCGGATCAACGAGACGTTCGGCGAGGACCCGTTCCTGATCGGCGAGTTGGGAGCGGCGATGGTGCGCGGCTACCAGGGTGAGGGCCTCGGCGACCCGACGGCCGTGCTGGCGTACGCCAAGCATTTCGCGGGTTACTCCGAAACCCTGGGCGGGCGCGACGCGAGCGAGGCCGAGCTCAGCCCGCGCAAGCTGCGCTCGTGGTTCCTGCCCCCGTTCGAGGAGGCGGTTCGGGCGGGCTGTCGCGGCTTCATGCTCGGGTATCAGTCGATAGACGGGGTGCCCATCACCGCGAACGAGTGGCTGATCAACGATGTGCTCAAGGGCGAATGGGGCTTCACCGGCACGCTGGTGACCGACTGGGACAACGTCGGCCGGATGGTCTACGACCAGCGGACCTGCGCCGACTACGCCGAGGCGGCGGCGGTCGCCGTCAGCTCCGGGAACGACCTCATCATGGCCACGCCGCAGTTCTTCGAGGGCGCCCAGGAGGCGGTCGCCCGCGGCCTGGTCGACGAGAAGCAGATCGATGACGCGGTACGGCGGGTTCTGCGGCTGAAGTTCGAGCTCGGGCTCTTCGAGGACCCCCGCACTCCCGACCCCGAGCGGCAGGCGCAGGTGATCGGCTGCCGCGAACACGTCGACCTCAACCTCGAAACCGCCCGTCGTTCCCTGGTGTTGCTGCGCAACGACGGGGTTCTGCCCCTCGAAGGCGGGCTGACAGCGGACGGCATGGGCCGCGCCGCAAGCCAAGGCACACCACGGACGATCGCGGTCATCGGCCCCAACGCCGACAGCCCGGAAGCCATGCTCGGCGACTGGGCGGGTGCGACCGGCCAGGTGCCGTGGATGCCCGAAGGACATCCACGTGAGTCCGTGGAGACGGTGCTCGACGGCCTTCGCACCGTCGCACCCGCCGACTGGACCATCACGCACGCCCGCGGAGCCGACATCGCAAGCCCCGCCTCCGAACTCGAGTGGTCCATCGGGCCCGACGGCCAGCCGCAGGCGCCGGTTTTCACCCCCGCCCCGGTCGACCAGGCACAGCTTCGGGAGGCCACCGCCGCCGCAGAAGCCGCTGACTACGCCGTCGTGGTCGTGGGAGACAGCAACGCCCTCACCGGCGAGGGACGCTCCACGGCCACGCTCGACCTCCAGGGCGGCCAGATCGCGCTGCTGGACGCGGTCGCCGCCACCGGCACACCCATGATCGTCGTACTCGCCCAGTCCAAGCCGAGCACCCTCCCGGACTCGGCACTGAACGCGGCAGCACTCATCGAGGCGTTCAACCCGGGCATGCGCGGCGGACGCGCCGTCGCCGAACTCCTCCTCGGCCTCACCGAACCCAGCGGCCGGCTCCCGGTCTCCTTCGCACGCCACGTCGGACAGCAGCCGGTCTTCTACAACCAGGTACGAGGCCAGCACGGGAGCCGCTACGCGGATCTCACCCAGGACCCGCTGTTCGCGTTCGGCGAGGGCCTCAGCTACACCACGGTCACCTACTCCGACCTGGTCGTGCACGACACGGACGTCGCCACCGACGGCACCATCAACGCCACGGTCCGAGTCACCAACAGCGGCAGCCGTCCGGCCCTGGAAACGGTGCAGGCATACATCAGCGACCTCACCACCAGCGTCACTTGGGCCGAGCAGGAGTTGAAGGGTTTCACTCAGGCCGAGATCGCGCCCGGCGAAAGCCTGGACGTCAGCCTCAGCATCCCCGCCTCGCAGTGCTCACTCGTCACGGCCGACAACCGTCGCGTCGTCGAACCAGGTGAGTTCGCCCTCCGCGTCGGCCCCAGCTCACGGCGGGAGCAGCAGCTGAGCGCAGGTTTCCGCATCCGGAACTGAAGGCCGCGTACGGGCTGTACGGCCTCTGTACGGCCTTGAAGACCCCCGCCTCGCCGGCCGGCCGCCCCGCCGAAACGAGGGCCGGCGGGGCGGGCCCACCCTGAAACACCGAAAGGCACGCGTGTGTCCACCACGCCCACACTCCGCGATCCGCATCACCCCGTCGCGCACCTGCGCCCGCCCCGCAACTGGATCAACGACCCCAACGGGCTGGTCTTCCACGACGGTTACTACCACGTGTGCTACCAGTACAACCCGTACGGAGCGACCCACGCGAACGTGCACTGGGGCCACTTCCGCAGCCCCGACCTACTGACCTGGGAGCCGCTGCCGATCGCCCTGTCCCCGACCCCGGATGGCCTGGACGCCGACGGCTGCTTCTCCGGCAACGCCGTCTCCGACGGCGACCGTCTCGTCGCCTTCTACTCCGCGCACCGTGAGGCCCGCTCGTTCCAGCACCAGCCGGTCACCTGCGCCGTCTCCCACGACGGCGGCAGAAGCTTCCGCCCGCGAGGCGAACTGCTCATCCCCGAGCTGCCCGAGGGCTGCACCATGTACCGCGACCCGTACGTCTGGCAGCACGGCGACGGCTGGCGGATGCTGGTCGGCGCCGCCCTCGCGGACGGCCGCGCCGCGGCCCTCCTGTACGACTCGCCCGACCTGAAGTCCTGGACGTACCGGGGGCCCTTCGCGGCCCGCGAGAAGGAGCCCATCAGCGGCACCGACCTGCACACCGGCGAGGGCTGGGAATGCCCCCAGTACCTCCCGGCAACGGCAGCCGACGGACGCTGCGCCCTCATCTTCAGCGCATGGAACGAACCCACCGGCCCGCAGAGCGTCGCAGCCCTGATCGGCGAAGAGCACGACGGCCGCTTCGAGGCCGGCTCACCGGTACCCGTCGACTACGGCCCCGACTGTTACGCGCCCGCCCTGCTGCGCGCACCGGGCAACCGGTGGCTGCTGTGGGGCTGGTCATGGGAAGCCCGCGACGGGGACTGGGCCGTCGCGGACGGATGGGCCGGCGTCCTCACCCTGCCTCGCGAAATCCACGTCGACGATGACGGTTCGCTGCGCCAGCAGCCCACGACCGAACTGCTGGCCCTGCGCGGCAGACACACCCTCCACGCCGAAGGCGCGACGCACGGCCCGCAGCCGGTGGACCTCGGCAGCGTGGGCCGCGCCTTCGACCTGACGGCCCGTCTGGAGCCGACCGGAAACGCCGGTCTGCGGCTGCTCACCACGCCGGACGGCTCCGAGTACCTCGACATCCGCCTCGATGCCGACGCGGGTGAACTGGCCGTCGACCGCGACCACGCCTCACTGGACACCCGGGCCCACGGCGGCTCCTACCGGATGCCCTGCCCAGCCGATCGACCCGTCGACCTGCGCGTGGTCGTCGACCACTCCATCGCCGAGATCTTCCTGACCACCACCGGCCAGGTCCTCACCTTGCGCTTCTACCCAACAGGGCAGGGCCCGTGGCGACTTCAGGCCCGCAGCGCGCCGGGTACGCGCCTGGGCTTCGCGGTCGACGCGTGGGAGCTGCATCCGCTTGTGATCAAAGAATCGAGCACCGACGTCAGCTCTGCCCCCAGCCACTGAACAAACAGGTCCGAAGGAGCATCTTCCATGAGCTCGGCTGACGATCAAGATCGACGACAGCGTCAAGTGCCAAAAATAGTCCAAGGCTTCGGTGCAGCCATGACCGACTCCTCCGCCTGGCTCATCGGAACCTGAGGATGGTCTCGAGAGGCAGTCGGCGACGACGGCTCGCGTGTCAGGTCCAGGCGTCGAGGAGGTCCTCGGGCGTGAAGGGAAGGACCCCTTCGGCGGTGCAGCCGCTGCGGGTGACGGCGAGCAGGGTGGTGTCGTCGTCGGCGCCGGGGAGTTGGGAGCGGTGGATGATGAGGCGGGAGAGGTCACGGTGGTCGAAGGGCTTGTTCTCCAGCCACTTGACCGATCCGGCGAAAGTGATCTTCTTGGCGATCGGGGAGCGGTCCGCGCCGATGAGGTCGATCTCCGGGTCGTTGGTGCGGGTCCAGTATCCGCCGACGGCGTTGGTGTTTTCGGGTAGCCGGTCGTCGGCCAGGCGCCAAAGTGCTTCGCGGATGACGGGTTCGATGGCCCTGCCGCGCCAGGATGTCCAGCTGGTGCGGATGGAGTCGAGGACGCGGTCGCCCCGGCCTCGCTCGACGGCGGGAATGCCCGGGCCGATGAAGGAGAGCCAGAATCGCAGGTAGGGGTCGTCGACGCGATAGCGGGTCTCGCGGCTGGGTTTGGTGGACAGGGGCAGGTCGGTGGCGACCATGCGGCGGGTGGTCAGGAGTTCCAGGGAGCGTTTCACCGAGCCGGGGTTGAGGTCGCCGGCACCCCGGCCGATGAGGGAGAAGGTGCGTTCACCGTGCCCGATGGCGCCGAGGACAGTACGGGCCTGTGCTTCGGTGGGGAACTCGGCAGCCAGGGTGCGCTCACCGCTGACGAGTAGGGCCGAGGTGGGCTTGCGCAGCGCGGAGGCGAGGTAGTCCCACAGTCCGGCGCCGTGCGGCCACTCTTCCAGGATCAGCGGGAGTCCGCCGGACACGAGATAGGCGTCGAAGGCGTCGGCGGGCGGCAGATCGAGCATGGTCCCGACCTCGGCCGGGTTGAGCGGGGGCACGACCATCTCGGTTCCGCGCTGGTAGAAGGGGCGTCCGTAGGTGTTGAGCTGTTCCATCATCGCGATGTCGGAGCCGATGAGGACGAGCAGTACAGGCAGTTTGGACAGAGTCCGGTCGAAGACCTTCTGCAGGGTTCCTTCGAAGGCCGGGTCCTCGCGCACGAGATAAGGCATCTCGTCGAGGACGACGACGCTGGGCGCATCGGTCGGTAGCGCGGAGGCGAGGAGACTCAGGGCAGCGTCCCAGGTCTGCGGCGCGGTGAAGTCCACGAATCGGGCCGCGTCCGGGAGGCTGGAGGCGGCCACTTCTGCGACGAAGCCCGCCAGGTCCTCCTCCCTTGAGCCGCCGACGGCGGTGAAGAAGACGTGCGGCAGTTCGGCGCGTTCCAGGAACTCCTCCACCAGCCGGGACTTGCCGACGCGGCGACGCCCGCGGATCAGTGCCGCCCGCCCGGGACGTCCGCTGCGCCCGCCGGTCTTCACCGGATGCAGCATGTCGTTCAAGAGGCCGAGTTCTGTACGGCGGCCGATGAATCCATTCATGAAGAACTGCTTCCCACGCACGTCCAGGAAAGTTTCTTTGATGAAACTTTCTTTCATGCAAGTCTAGCTGGATCAGTTCGGGCCGTCTGTCGGCGTGCGTTTCGGTGCGGCATCCTCACAAGCCCCGGGTCGGGCCCGACATGAGCCCCGGGTCGGGCCCGACGCTGAACTCGCCCCCTCCGGAGGGAGCCCCGATGAAGCCATTGGCCGCGGACCAGGTCACCGGAGTGTGGGGCACCCTCCTGCTCCCCGTCGAAGGGCGGGGCGACATCGTCTGGGACCGGCTGGCGGGCCAGCTCGACGTGCTGCTGACCAGCGGCGTCGACGGCGTCTACGCCCACGGCACCGCGGGCGAGTTCCACACCCTCGACGAAGCCGAGTTCGACCGGGTGAACGCGGTGCTGGCGGGGCGGTGCGAGGCGGCAGGGGTGCCGTACCAGATCGGTGCCTCGCATCCGGCCACGCCGGTGATGCTCGATCGCATCCGGCGCGCGGCCGCGCTGCGACCGGGCGCCGTCCAGGTGATCCTGCCGGACTGGGTCCCACTGCGTGACGACGAGGTCGTGCGATTCCTGGTCGGTGCCGCCGAGACCGCCGACGATGTGCCGCTGGTGCTCTACAACCCGCTGCACGCCAAAACCCAGGTGCCGCCGCCGCTCCTCGGACGGGTGGCCGCCGAGGTCCCCCAGCTCGTCGGGGTCAAGATGGCCGGTGGCGACGCCGCCTGGTACGCGGCCATGGCGGACGCCGTGCCCCAGTTGTCGGTCTTCGTACCCGGCCACCTGCTGGCCTCCGGGCTGGCCCGAGGCGCGCACGGCAGCTACTCCAACGTCGCAGCCATGTCGCCCCGCGGCGCGGTCGCGTGGTACCGGTTGATGACGACGGATCCGGCGGCGGCAGCGGACGTGGAGCGGCGCATCGGTGAGTTCTTCGTCCGGCACGTCGCGCCGTTGCAGGCCCGCGGGCTGTCCAACCCGGCGTTGGACAAGTTCCTGGCCACCGTCGGCGGCTGGGCGGACATCGGCGTGACGCTGCGCTGGCCGGCCTCGTCGGCGCCCGTCGACGCGGTCGAACCGGCCCGCGCCGACGCCCACCGGCTGCTGCCCGAGCTCTTCCCGGCGTAGCCCCGGCCTACGGCCCTCGCAGACCAGACCCGACCGGGCTCGGCCCGGCACACCAGGACGCCGGCCCGGGGGAGCGGACCGGCGGCCTGGTGGACTGCGAGGTGCCCGGAGGGCTGTTTCTCCTGAGGGTTATTTCTCTGCCAGCGGGGTGACGGTGATGCGGTCGATCACCGGTGCGTACGGGGATCGCTGGTCGTACTGGTTGTAGGTCGTGCCGTCGAAGTCGGGGAGTTCCTCCGCTGTGAAGCGGATCCGGTTCGTGCCCTTCTTCAGGGTCACCGGGACCGTCAGCTCCCGGAAATCGTTGAAGTGGAAGGTGGTCGGGAACAGCACCCTGCGCGCCGCCTCGCCGTTCACCGAGAGGTCGGCGTGGCGGGCGATCGGGTCCGGGTTGTAGTGGGTGGCGGGCGCCTGTTCGGCGTTGGAGTAGCGGATGGTCACCGCGTGCCGCCCGGCCCGCTCGGCGTCGACGTCGACGGTGAGGGCGTTCTCCTTTCCGTTGCCGATGTCGGTGACCGCCTTGCCGCCCGTGGCGAAGGTGTACGCCTCTGTGGCCTTGGCGGCGCCGCTCAACTCGCCGTCCTCGGCCTGGTGCACCTTCGTCACCAGGTTGCCGCTCGAGGGCGAGACCCGCAGCCGGTCGACGACCAGCTCGCCTGAGGTACCGGTGACGGTGATCTTGTTGATGCCGCCGGACAGGAACATCCGCGTGACGTCCGTGCCCTTCGTGTCGGCTCCCGCGCCGGGGAGGTCGAGCTTCTCGCCGTTGAGGGCCACCTCCGCCCTGCCGCCGCCGAGGTGGTCGAGGGACACCGTCGCCTCGCCGTCGGCGGGGGAGTGGACCCAGAAGGTCGCGGAGTCACCCTTGGGCAGCGGTACCGCGCCCGGGCCCGAGGCGCCGGGGTGGGTGTAGCCGGGCTTGGTGCCGGTGAGGGTGGCGTACTCGGCCTCGTAGATCGCTGGCCGGGTCACGTTCTCGTCGCGCAGTGCCAGGTCGACCTTGTCGATGATCGCGTCGCCCTTGGTGACACCCAGGTCCGGGTCCTTCGCGGCGAGCGTGATCCGGTGCTTGCCGGCGGTCAGCTTCACCGTGGTGTCGGTGTGGCCCCACACCACCCACTTGTAGCCGAGCGGCATACGCAGCTCCTGCGGGTCCTTGCCGTCGACGCGCAGGAAGACGTTGGTCGGACCCTGCTCCTTCACCCGGTCGAACTGGTTGAAGGAGTTGGCGAAGACACTCAGGTCGTACGTGCCGTCCTTCGGCACCTCCACGTCGAAGGCGAGTGACCCGTCGGAGCCGGTGCGCAGGCCGCCGACGTTGTAGTTGCCGCTGGTCGCGAACTTGCCGACGTCGGAGGGTGTGCCCTCGGGCCCGTTCTTGGTGTAGCCGCTGCCGGTGTAGGTGGCGTTCTCCGCCTCGTAGGACTTCCGCCAGCCGACGGAGGGACCGGCGGGCTCCCCGCCGTTCCCGCCGGGGGAGAGGATGACCTGGTAGGCGGACATCTCGTTCATGCCGGTCATCGGGAGTGTGACCGTGCCGTCCTCGCCGACCGTGACTTCCTGGTCGGCGAGCCGCAGCGGCTGGGCCGAGTCACCGACCTGGCCGGTCCACGGGATCTCCTGCACCGTGGCGCGCACCTTCGTGCCGAACAGCTTCGGGTCGGTGTTCTTGAAGACGACGTCCGCGTCGCCGCTCTTGCCGCCGAAGATCGCCCGGGACTGCTTCTTGTCCTTGTCCAGCGTGGCGACGCCCTGGAGCGTGTACTGCTGGTTGGGGTGCGGGGCGGTCACTTCCACCGTGTGGCCCGACATCTGGCCGTACGCGTTGAACAGCCACCACTGGCCGTTGCCCTTGTTGGCCTCCACGGCCGAGTCGTTGAGGTTGCCGTCGATGTTCCAGTACGCGAGGTCGGCGTCGATCTTCGACTCCTCGATCGCCGAGACCCACTGGACGACCTGGCCGGGCACGGAGAGGTGGTAGTTGTGCCCGTACTCGTTGACGTTGATGGGCAGCGGGCTGATACCGACCTCCTTCTCCCACTGCCGGTACTTCGCGACGTTCGTACGGACCACGGCGGGGTTGGACAGCTCGTGCCAGGTCATCACTTCGGGGACGACGTCATTGGCCTTGGCGTACTGCAGGAAGCCCTTGACCTCGTTGTAGAGGGTGGAGGTGTTCGGGCCCGCGATGCGCGCGTTCGGGTCCAGGTCCTTGATGAGGTGGTAGGCCTCCTTCCAGGCCTCAAAGAAGGGCCCCGGGTTCGTGCGCCAGGAGACGCCGTTGTAGCTCCACTTGCCGGTGCCGAACATGTTCCCTTCGGGCTCGTTGAAGGGGACGTAGACGACGTTGTCCTTGTAGTCGCCCATGGTCAGGACCTGTTGGACCTGCTTCTTGAGCTTCTCCTTGAAGTCGGCGAGCCGCGCGGGACCGTCGGCACCCGGCCACTCGTACGGGAAGCCGCGGTAGATGTCGGTCATATAGATGTAGACGTCCTTGCCGCCCGAGTCCACGAACGGCGGCAGGATCTCCAGCGCGTCCGCCCCCGGGTGCTGCGGACCGTCCTGCGCCTTGGTGGACACCGTGCGCAGGTTCATGCCCTCGATGAGGTTGCGGCTGGGCGCTCCGTCGCCGTAGATCCCGTACAGGCTGCCGCTGGCGCCGCCGTGGAAGGCGCCGGTGTCGGTGGCGAGGTCGATGACCAGTTTCTCGGGCTCCGCGGCGCCGGCCTCTCCGGCGGCGGACACGCCGAGTGCGGAGGCGAGGACCGCCGCCGCGGTGGCAACGGCTCCCGCCGTTCTTCTTCTGGGTCGCAAGGGGATCTCCGTAGCTTCGTGGGGGAGTGGGGGAGTGAGG
>NZ_JAAKZX010000140.1 GCF_011045025.1 Streptomyces ureilyticus | reverse complement strand
AGCCGCCTCCGGCCCGCCCCCCTGCGGAGCAGTGGGCACCGCCGCCGAGCCGCCCTGCGCCCCTCCGTGAACCGCACTTCCATGCACCTCGGGCCCGGGCACGTACCCCATGGCGGGCCCGGCCGCCGCCCCCGTGAAATTGACCCCCCGCTCCAACCGGTCGAGCCGGGCCATGACGGACCGCTCATCGCCGTACGCGGCGGGCAGCAGCACCCGTGCACAGATCAACTCGAGCTGAAGCCGGGGCGAGGTCGCCCCCCTCATCTCCGTAAGCCCGTCATTGACGATGTCGGCGGTCCGGCTCAGCTCGGCCGCACCGAAGACCCCGGCCTGGGCCTGCATCCGCTCCACGACATCGGCGGGAGCATCGATGAGCCCCTTCTCGGCGGCATCGGGCACCGCCGCCAGAATCACCAGGTCCCTGAGCCGCTCCAGCAGATCGGCGACGAACCGCCGCGGATCGTTGCCCCCTTCGATGATCTGGTCCACGACCTCGAAGGCGGCGGCCCCGTCCCCCGACGCGAAGGCCTCGACGACGGAGTCCAGCAACGACCCGTCCGTATACCCCAGCAGCGAGGTCGCCATGGCATACGTCACACCGTCCGCACCGACCGCGGCCAGCAGCTGATCCATGACGGACATGGAGTCACGTACGGACCCGGCCCCGGCCCGCACCACCAGCGGAAGCACCCCGTCCTCGACGGGAACGTCCTCACGCCCGCAGACCTCGGCCAGATACTCCCTCAGGGTCCCCGGCGGCACGAGCCGGAACGGGTAGTGGTGCGTCCGCGACCGGATGGTCCCGATGACCTTCTCGGGCTCGGTCGTGGCGAAGATGAACTTGAGGTGCTCCGGCGGCTCCTCGACCACCTTCAGCAGGGCGTTGAACCCCGCCGAGGTGACCATGTGCGCCTCGTCGATGATGTAGATCTTGTACCGACTGCTGGCCGGCCCGAAGAACGCCTTCTCCCGCAGGTCACGGGCGTCGTCCACACCACCGTGCGAGGCGGCGTCGATCTCGATGACGTCGATGGACCCCGGCCCGTTCCTCGCCAGGTCCCGGCAGGACTGGCACTCCCCGCACGGCGTGGGCGTCGGCCCCTGCTCGCAGTTCAGACAGCGGGCCAGAATGCGCGCACTGGTCGTCTTTCCGCACCCGCGCGGCCCGCTGAACAGGTACGCGTGATTGACCCGGTTGTTCCGCAGCGCCTGCTGCAACGGGTCAGTGACATGCTCCTGCCCGATGACCTCGGCGAACGACTCCGGGCGATAACGGCGGTACAGCGCGAGAGACGACACGCATACGAGGTTATAGGCGCCCACTGACAACCCGGACCGCCCGCGGAACAACCCCGTCGCCAGGCCCGTACGTACCTCGGTATGTGCCCCCGGAACGCAAGCGCCCCCCACGCACCCGCCAGAGCCAACCTACCCTTGCTGCCTTCCGGCCCTGGGGGAGTTCAGTCAGATAGCGCCGCGTGAGGGGCTCTGCACAGGGTACAGGATCTGACCGGCACGAACGAGTTCGCGACCACTCCCCGGCGTCCTGTAATGTTTCCGGCGGAGGATTCGCCTAGAGGCCTAGGGCGCACGCTTGGAAAGCGTGTTGGGGGCAACCCCTCACGAGTTCGAATCTCGTATCCTCCGCCAGTGCCTCACCGGGCACGAAGTCGAAGGGCCCCACCGTTCGCGGTGGGGCCCTTCGACGGTCTCCGTCTCATTTTCCGTCTCAGTTGGCTTTCCGTCTCAGTCGGTCGTCCTCAGTCAGCCGTCGGCGGCTCCCAGAGCGCGTCTCCGACTTGCTGCGCGACCTTCCGGAGCATCGGGCCGGTGATGTGCATGTACCGGGCGCGCATCCTTGCCGCTCCCCCAGGCTCCCAGCTCATGATCGAGTCGACCACGACGTCCGGAACGCCAAGAAGGAGAAGGACGGTCGCTGCGGTGTGGCGAGCGTCATGGAGACGGCCGGTCTCGTACGCCCGCGTCCTGAAGCAGCTGCTTCCAGACGTGATAGTCGGTGGTGGGGCTCAGTGGGCCGCCCGTCGGCGAGGCGAAGCGGCGTCTTCGTCGCTCCGCCGGTCTGACGCCACGTCCTTAAAGCCCCGTTCACGGCCGTTCAGGGGCGACCCGGAGCCGGTGCGGGACGACGAGTCGACTGCGCATGAACCCAGGTGTACGCCCCGCACACCTCCCACCACCCCAGCTTGAAAGCGTGTTGGGCCGCAAACTGCCTCGCCGGACGGCCCCAGCCTGCATATGGTCTGCGTCGGAGCAGGGTTGGTGACAGCGCGAAATGTTCGCCGGGAGCAGGAGGCCGGTGAGTACCCCCAGAGGGGCAGCATGACCCGTATGCCTGTCAGCGGCGATCACAAAGCGGTGGTCGGCGGACCATGGACTATCTGTGGACAGGACCGAGGTAACCCGACGCCCACGAGGTCCTGACCAGTGGCTTCCTCTGGGTGTCACCGGCCATCTTGAGTCAACAGCCTGTGTGTGCCGTCGTTGCCGTCAGGGTTGCCGTCACGTAGATGTGCCCACCGGCGATTCCCCGGTGGGCACATCTAGCGGATGCCTGTCAGCCGACGAGGCCGACCGATACCAGGCCGCCGCCCGCGGCGATCACCCAGGCGATCCCGCGCTGCCATCGGTTGACCGTTTCGGGACGGCCACGCGTCGCCATCACCATGACGGAGTTGGCGGCGAACGCCGGAAGCAGAATCCCGAACAGCGCGAAGGTACCGACTGCGGACAGTGTCAGGTCCACCCCTACCGTCAGCGCACCGGCCGCCATTGCGACAGCGGCGAGCCCGTAGAGGGCTCCCGAGACGCTCGTGATGTCGTCCTTCTTCAGCGGGGCGGGACTGCGTCGCTTGTAGTGGTTCCAATGGCGCCGCTCGGTGCCGACCCTCGCCAGGACCATGATCGCCACCTCCACCACCAGGGCGATCACTGCAACGTGCTCGATCGTCATGACGTCACCTCACTTCTTGCACGCAGAGGAGATGGCGGTAATGCCGATGAACGCCTTCACTGCCTCGCGCTCCTTGGAACCAACCCTCTTGCCGTTCACGAACCGCCAGATGATGTTCGCTGTCTTCTTCGCGCCGTACCTCTTGAACAGCAACACGGCACGGGCGACCTTGATGCTGGATCCAGCCGGCAAGAAGGAGATCAGGACGGCGGCGACAGCCGCACTGCACTTGACGACGAACTTGGTCTTGTCCCACAAACCCAGGGGGGTCACCATCTGGCTCTGGTTCCCGGCGCCGCGGAGCTGGACCAGGGCGGCGTCGCGTACCTCCTCGTTGGCGAAGACGGGCAACAGGGCAGCCTGAGCAGCGGCGTCGCCGGGGTACGCCGCCTGCACCAGTTGTTCGGCGGTCGGCTTGGCGGGCAGGGCGGTCAGACGAGTCCGGATGGCGTCGGCGTCCGGGGCAGGCCTGGTCAGGGCTATGTCCAGAGCGGCGGCGAACTGGTCCTCGGTCACTCCGAGTTCAGCTACCCCCTGCGCGAGCACCGTCCCCTGTTCCTGCTCCGCAGGCGTGAAACCCGGGTCCTCCACAGCCAGAGTGCTGCTGACGCCGGCCGGGGACTGCGCCGTCGACTCCGCGGCCTGGACGCCGGTAGCGGTGGTGAACAGCGCACCGGCGGTAACCGCCGCAACGATCATGGCGCTGGTGCGATGGAACACACTGCGCGGCTTGGCGCTAGTGGTCATGTGAGACTCCCCGTCATACATGTTCACTTGTGTGAGGCGTTGTGCCTCTGCGGTCGCGTTGAACCTATGACTCAAGTGAAGGCAGTGTGAAGGATTTTGAGGAAGACCAGAGCTTGCCGATCTACGTGCGACACATCCGGACGGAGGGGGTTCGGATCGCTATCAGGCGTCGTGGCGACCACCCCTTCGACCGGTTGCACTCCCACGCGGCCTGGGCACCCCCTACGGGCGCCAGCGCCTTACCGGATGCACACGATGCTCTTCGCAGAACCTGTCTCCGATACCCTCTTGCCCCCGGTACTCCAGCAGGACAAGACACCGCCGGTTCGACTCGGACTCGACGAGACCCAGCTTCTTGGCGCAATGCTGCATCCTCGGTGATCGTGGACCACCGAGGTTAGGGAGCAGCGTTCCCGTGTACTTGGCGTTTTGTGATCTACCTGAAGTCGCCCGAGAGCAAATGCCCATGACCTGTGGATCGGCCTCGTGTGGGACGCGAAGGGCGTACACCTTCCGGAGTGATCGACTTCTGGTCGTCGAGTAGGCCGACGTTGCACCATCGGTCGGGAAGGCACGCCCCGACTGCTGAGCGTAGTGAATGCCGATGAAGCGACCGAGACCGGCTCCCTGATCGACGACATCGTCCGCGAGGGCGCGAGGCGTATGCCGGCCGCCGCCCTGGAGGTCGAAGTCAACGCCTATATCGCTGAGTTGGCTGATCAGCATGCCGCGCCGCTGGCAGTCCCGTAGTGAAGCGGAGGTCCCACCAGCATCGCTATGCGTGTGCCAGAACCGTGCCAGGTTGTACGGGGAACAACGGGGAATGCCGGGGATTCAAACATCGGGCACCCGGACGGCGACACGACAACGCCGCAGGTCAGCGTGGCGATTGGGTCGGAAGAACCCAAGCTTCCCAAGCTGAGGTGACGCAGTGCAGTCACAGGGTGTGCTGTACATGCAGCCTTCCACGCACCCGACCATGGCCGAGGGCAACTCCAGAGCCCGGGGAGGAGAGCGCATGGCGGACAGGAAGGCGGCAATCCGCGCTGTGGCGCGCCGTGCTGACCACGTGTACTGGGTACGGGAGTGGCCCGACAAGCCGACCTGGTGGGACCGGCTTCGCCGATGGATGGACCCCGCGTCGTACCACTTCGACCGGACCGCCACCCCACCGCAACCCTGGGTTGACCGGCCCGCCGGCTACTACGAGCGAACAGGCTGGCGTATCCGTGCGGCCTACGTCAGATCCGACCTCGCTTTCGAGGTCGAGTACGTGGTCTGCAATCCGTGCAAGATCGGCTGGGTGGAGGCGCCTCACTCCTACGAGGGCTATAAGCGCTGCGGCCTCGCCTCAGCCGCTCTCCGCTCCCTGCGCCAGGTCTACCCAGGCGTCCAGTGGCACACGGGCGGCGGGCATTTCCGCGAGGCCCAGCCCTTCTGGAGTTCCGTCAGCGTCGACGTGCCCGGCGGCTACACCCAGCGGGGAAGATGCCGTCATGTGGAACCGCGGCGAGCGTGAAGACACTCCCAGGTCCGTGACCATGGAACCTGTGATGGCCGCCCGTCTCAATTTCCGTCTCATTCAGCCCCGTTCACGACCGTTCAGGCGAGACCACGAGTCGGATACAGCCCACAAGCGGGCCGCCCATGAACGCAGGTGAACGCCCCTGCACACAGCCCGTCGTCCCTCCAACACAGTTGGAAAGCGTGTTGGGGGCAACCCCTCACGAGTTCGAATCTCGTATCCTCCGCCAGTGCCTCACCGGGCACGAAGTCGAAGGGCCCCACCGTTCGCGGTGGGGCCCTTCGACGTGCTTATCGGCCCTCGTTGTCCTGGTTCTTGTCCACAGGAGGCGTTTCCGGGAGCAAGGGGGAACCTGCCCTCATATGGCACCCGCGGATCATGGGGATACGCCATCCTTGAACCCGGCGCCGGGGCTCCCGCGCCGCTGCGACGCTCCCTGGTCCGACGAGGTGCACCCCGCATGAAGTCCCGATCAACGCTGGCGACCTGGCTGGGCAGCCTCGACGCCTCTCGTCTGGCACGCGTACTCGAGACGCGGAAGGACACCGTGTCCCCTCCGGAACCGCGCTCGGTGGGGGAACTGGCTGACCGTCTTCAGCGCCCGGGATCGGTGGCCCTGGTCCTGCCGCGGCTCGCGCTGCCACACCTCCAGGTGGCCGAGGCGCTGGCGGCGCTGGGTGCGCCCGCATCGCGCGATGCCCTGTCGGGACTGCTGGGAGCGGCGGACGACGAAACCACCCGCGAGCTGGAGGCGGCGCTGGAGGCGCTGGCCGATGATGCTCTGGTCTGGCCGGACGGCGCGGGGAAACTCCGCATGGCCGGACCGCTGCGGCAGGCATGGGACGCGCCCCTGGGACTGGATGCCCCGCTGGAGGAACTGCTCGCGGGCACGACCTCCGACGAGCTGCGCGGCATGCTGGTGGCGCTGGGCGTCAAGCCGCCGGGCACCAAGGCGCAGCGGCTCGCCACACTGGTGGCACACCACAGCGACCCGGGGCAGATTGCCTCAGTGGTCGCCAAGGCCCCTGCGGCGGCCCGGGAATTGCTCGAACGCCGGGCGGAGGCTGCGCCGAGGGAGCCCGCGCAGTTCATCATGTTCGGGCATCCGGGCCCCGGCCTCGAACCGGGCGTCCGGTGGGCGCTGGAACGGGGACTCCTGGTCCAGGACCGTCACCGCTACGGTCCGGCTCGTATGCCTGCCGAGGTGGCGCTCGCGCTGCGTGGGCCCGGCCGGCACGCCCCGTTCCAACCCGTCCCGCCTTCCGCGGGACTGGCGTCTGTCACCCCGGCGGAGGTGGACCGCGAGGCGTCGGCCGCGGCCGCGGCATTCGCTGCCCGTGCCACCTCGGTCCTGTCGGTCTGCTCGGCGGCCGCACCGGCCCGGCTGAAGTCCGGCGGGATCGGTGCGCGTGAACTGGCGCGGATCGGCAAGGCCGCCCAGGCCGACGATGCCGTCGTACGCCTCACCCTGGAGACCGCGTACGCTGCCGGGCTGCTGGGTCGGGACGGCGATCGTATGGCGCCCACCGAGGCGTACGACGCCTGGGCGGAACAGGAGCCCCCGGAGCAGTTCGCCGTACTGCTGCAGGCATGGCGGAACCTGCCGCTCACCCCCACCCAGGCGCGCGACGAGGACGACAAGGCGCTTCCCGCTCTCGCGGGAGCACCGCCCTGCAACGGCTGCGTGCAGGCCCGCCACGGACTGTTGACCGCAGCCGTGCAGCTCCCGGCAGGGCAGGGTGTGGGAGTCGCCTCGGAGCTGGGCCCCCTGATCGCCTGGCACCGCCCGCTCGCCGATTCCCTGCCCCAGGACGGAACGCCGTTCGCCACTGTGATCCGTGAGGCCGAGCTCCTCGGCGTACTCGCTCGCGGTGCCCTCTCCGCCCTTGGCATCCACCTGTGGACCGACGACACGGAGGGACTGAGCGCCGAGTGCCGGCGGCTGCTACCCCCGGCCACCGCGACGGCACGGATCGGCGCCGACCTCACCGCCGTCGTCACCGGCACACCGTCCGCGCGGCTGGCCGCACTCCTGGACTCCGTCGCCGACCGGGAGACCAGCGGCACGGCATCGGTGTGGCGGTTCAGCGCCGGCAGTATCCGCCGGGCCCTGGACGCCGGCCGTATCCCCGAGGACATCGAAGCAGACCTGACCGCTGTCGCCACCGGGCCTCTGCCACAGCCGCTGTCGTACCTGATCGCCGACACCGCGCGCGGCCACGGGCGTGTACGCATCGCCCCCGCCGCCTGTGTCCTCCACGGCGACGAGCCCGCGCTCCTGGCGGAACTCGCTGCCCACCGAAAGCTTGCCAAGCTCGGGCTACGGCAGCTGGCGCCGACGGTGCTGATCAGCCGCAGCCCACTCGACACGACTGTCGCCGCGCTCCGGGCCGAGGGGTACGCCCCTGTCGCCGAGACGGCCGAGGGCACGGTACGCGTCGAAAAGGCCCGGCCTCGGCGGGGCACCGCCCCCGTTCCGCCTCCGCGTGGCGCCGGCGCGAAGGACAGCGGCCGGATCGCTGCCACGCGCGCGGCGAAGGCATCCGCCGCCATCGACTGCAACACTCTGGCGGCCCAGCTGCTGGCCGCCCCGCCCACGATTCCCGATCCGGCGCCGTTCGACGGAGGAGCGCCCTTCGCCACGGACACCGAGGAGATCGTCGCAGGGTGGGCGAAGCGCCTGCCGTACGGCGATGTCCGCCAGCTCGCTCACGCCATCGATACCGGTCAGGCCATCACCATCGAGTACGTCGCCACCTCCGGCAACCAGACCGTGCGTACCCTGAGCCGCCTCATGCTCGACCCGCCCTACCTCGAAGCCTGGTGCCACCTCAGGGACGCTGAACGGGTTTTCACCCTTTCCCGCGTCCATAGCGTCATGAGCGTGCCCGAGTGAAGCGTGCCCGAGTGAGAGGGAAGATGGTATCGATCAGTGCGGGGGAGGCGGCGGGTCGGCAAGTCCAGCCTCGTCGAGGAGTTTCTCCGGCGCACCGAGACGCCGTACCTTTTCTTCACCGCTGCGGGCGGCACGGCTCAGGACGAACTGACGGAGTTGCTCGACGCCGTCGCCAGATCCACGCTGCCGGAGCGGGAACTGTTTGCGGAGGAGACCCCGGAGCAGTGGAATGCGGCATTCAGGCTGCTCGCGGAGATCCTGCCCGATGACAGCCCGAGCGTGGTCGTCATAGACGAGGTTCCGTATCTCATGGACCGCATCGACGCCTTCGAGGGCATGCTCCAGCGGGCGTGGGACCGGCTGCTCAGCCGCAAGCCGGTACTCCTCCTCCTGGTCGGATCCGACCTGTCGATGATGGAGGCGCTGAACAGCTACGAGCGCCCCTTCCATCAGCGCGGCCGGGAAATGGTCGTGGGGCCGCTGAACCCGGCCGACATCGGCGAGATGCTCGACCTGTCGCCGGCGGCCGCCTTCGACGCCGCCCTCATCACGGGCGGTCTCCCGCTGATCTGCGCGGAATGGCGGGCCGGAGCGGATGTCTGGGAGTTCCTCCGCGACTCGCTGGACAACCCGATCTCGGCGCTGCTGGTCTCCGCCGAGCGCTCACTGGCCGCTGAGTTCCCACCGCAGGCGATGAGCCGGGAAGTGCTGCGGGCCATCGGAAGCGGGGAGCGAACGTTCACCAACATCGCGCGCGCCGCCGGCGGCATCTCACACACCACCCTCACCCGAGCCACGGATGTCCTGACCGAGAAACGGGTGGTGGCAGCCGAGCTGCCGCTCTCGATGCGGCCGTCGAAGGAACGTCGCTACCGGGTGGCCGACCCCTACCTGCGGTTCTGGCTCGCGTTTCTGGATCCGCACATGGCGGAGATCGAGCGAATGCGAGGAGATCTCACTCTGGCCCGGATCAAGGAGCAGTGGACGAGCTGGCGGGGCCGAGCGATCGAACCGCTGGTCCGGGAATCCCTCGCCCGTCTCCTGCCGGACGGGCTCCTGCCCGGCGCCCCGGTGATCGGCGGGTACTGGACCCGCGGCAACGACGTCGAAATCGACTTGGTGGGCGCCGACCGACAGCCGGTGGCCAAGCAGTTGCTCTTCCTCGGCTCGGTCAAGTGGCTGGAGACTTCCGCGTTCGACAGCCACGATCTGGCCGCGCTGCAGAAGCACCGCGCCGCAATCACCGACGAGCCCGTTCCACTCGTGGCGGTCTCCCGCAACGGGATCAGCTGTTCCGGGCTCCAAGCGGTGTACGGCCCCGAGGAATTGCTCAGCGCTTGGCGGAGGGCGTGAGCAGGGACCGCCCCGCTGGTTGCAGTTCTGATTGCATTCACCCCCGTCCAGCGCCGTCCGCCACCTACCCTCAGCCCCACTCTGCCGCAGGTCAGAAAGCAACTGATCGACCTAGCAGACCTCTCTGGCCAGGGCTGATACATGCCGGCGAATTCCCTGGCGGGCATCCGCTGTCCCCAATTCCTGGGTCTCCAGGACAGTAGGCTCTTGGCCCAAACAAGGCTGGGGGCTGAGTGGCAACGCAGATCGTGTCGTACTCGCTGGACGACGAGACGGTGGTTCAGTTCGAGATCGAACCGACGGGGGACTGGCACCCCGTGGGTACAGCCGAGGTGGTGGGTCGTGTCGGGGATGCAGTCGGACCTGCGATCGAGGCCGCGCGCAGCGTCTTGAACCGGGTCTCGGGGCTGCGTCCTGACAATGTCCAGGTCAAATTCGGCGTCAAGGTGAACGGCACCGCCAACTGGATCATCGCCAAAGCGGCCACTGAAGCCAACTTCGAGATCACCCTCACATGGGATCCGCAGTCGCCGACGGGGTCCGGTGCGAACTCGGAGGCCTCTGGGGGATGAACGCGACTTCGCGTGGGGTGCGTCCCAGGCGTGACACCTGGGTGGCCGCCATCCACAGCACTCCACAGGATGTGCGCCCGCTGGGCTCCGGTTTTCTGATCGACAGCCGACGCGTGCTGACCTGCGCCCACGTAGTCCGCCCCACCTGGGACAAGAAGGGTGACCTTTGGGTCGCCTTTCCCAAGGCCGAGGAAGTCGTCGAAGGCCGCCTCCGGGTTTCCGCGGTGTCCCTGCCGGCCGATGACCAAGGCATTCGCGACGTGGCTGTCCTCCACCTGACCGAGGACGTGCCCAGCGGCTTGGCGGCCCGGCTGCGGCGAGCGGCCCCCGGGGATCTCGTCGGTACGAAGTGGTGGTCGTTCGGCTTCCCGGAAGGAGCGCTTGGCAACTCGGCGAGCGGCACAGTGGGAGAGGAACTCGCCCATGGATGGGTACGCCTCGATACGGATGAGTCCCGTTATCCGGTCAAGGGCGGCTACAGCGGGGCAGCCGTCTGGTCGCCCGATTTTCAGGCTGTCGTCGGCATGGTAGGGCAGGCGCATACCACCACGGGCGACGCTCTGGCCCTCACCGTGCGGGAGATCGACAGGCTTCTGCCCGAGGAGAAGCTGTGCAGCCTCACCGAATGGTCGCTGAATGCCCTCGATGAGACACCTCTGACGTCGTGGGGCTGGACGCTGGACACCGACCCGGAAGCCGGAAGGCATTGGCGGCCCCGTGCCCGAGGCGTGAGCACGGACGCCGAGCAAGGATTCCGCTTCCGGGGGCGGACCGCCGTACTGCGTGACGTCACCGCATGGATCACCGCCACCCCGCCGAGCCGACAGGCCCTCGTGATCACCGGCGCACCGGGCTCGGGCAAGTCAGCCGTTCTGGGCCGGATCATCACCACTGCCGACCGGGACGTGGCCGCATCCTTGCCACCCGAGGACACGGCTGTGCGCGCCCCACTGGGATCCGTCGCCTGCGCGGTGCACACCAAGGGCAAGACCGCGCTCGAGGTCGCACAGGAGATCGCACGTGCCGCTTCGGCTCCCCCGCCCCGGCGGGTCGCCGATCTGCTGCCCTCGTTGCGGGAATGCCTGCGCGAGCGTCATCGCCATCCCTTCACGCTCGTCATCGACGCCTTGGACGAGGCCACGTCCCCCGCCGACGCACGTGCCGTCGTCAGCCACATCGTGGTTCCGCTCGCGGAGACCTGCGCGGATCTGGGAGCGCGTGTGATGGTCGGCACCAGGCGGCGTGACGATGCCGGCGACCTGCTGGGCGCCTTCGGGCAGGCGGCACATGTCCTGGACCTGGACTCACCGGAGTTCTCCGCCCTCTCGGACCTCACTGCATACACGGTGGCGACGCTCCAGTTACAGGGCGACGAACGCTCCGGCAGCCCGTACTCCGACCTGAGGGCCGCCTTGCCCCTGGCGGAGCGGATCGCCGCCCTCGCTGACGGCAACTTCCTGGTCGCCGGGCTTGTGGCACGGACACACGGGCTGCACGACGTACAGGCTGCGGACCCGCGGAAGGTGACCTTCCCAGTGACGGTGGACGCCTCACTCCGCGAGTATCTGCACCTGCTGCCGAACCTAGGGACGCTCACCGCCGAGAAGCTACTCGTCCCCCTCGCCCACGCCGAGTCCCCCGGCCTCCCGCTCCCGCTGTGGCGCACGGCTCTGACGGCCCTGTTCGGCACAGCCCCCACGGAGGACGAGCTGTTGTCCTTCGCGCGCTCCTCCGCCGCCAATTTCCTCGTCGAGTCCACGGGCCACGGCCCGGACGGTATCGCCTTCCAGCTCTTCCACCAGGCCTTGAACGAGGCGCTGCGCGCCATGCGCGCCGACATGGCGGACCTCGTCCGTGACGAACGTGCCCTCGCACGTGCCCTGCTCTCCGACGGGGTGCGGCACGGCTGGGCCCGCGCGCACCCCTATCTGCTGCGCTCGCTCGCCGGCCACGCGAGACGCGGAGGCGTCATCGACGAGGTCCTGTCCGAGGACGACTATCCGCTGTACGCCGATCTGCGCCGACTGATCCCGCAGGCACAGGACGCCAGCACTTCGGCCGCCCGTCGACGTGCCGAATTGCTGCGTCGTACGCCCCGGGCCATCGACGCCCCTCCACCGGAGCGAGCCGCCCTCTTCAGCGTGACCGAGGTCCAGGAACGCCTCGGCACGACCTATCGCTCCCATGCCGCGGCCGCCCCCTACCAAGCTGTGTGGTCCACCGCGCCGCCCTCGCCGGAAGTGGCAGTACTGGAAGGGCACGACCGGCAGGTGGACGCCCTCTGTTTCGTCGACGTCGGCGAACGCGGGGTCCTCGCCAGTGCCGACGGTGCCTCCATCAGGCTGTGGGACGTGGCGACCGGTGACACCCTCCACACGCTGGAGGGCCGCTCCGAACGGTGGCTCAGCGCGCTGTGCGCGGTCCCGGTCTCCGGCCGTACGCTCCTCGCCAGTGGCGAGGGCGACGGCTCGGTGCGGTTGTGGGATGCGAGCGTCGGCGCGCTGGTCCGTACCCTGACCGGACATGACGCGCCGGTCGTCCATCTGTGCGCCATCGCCATCTCGGAGCGCACCTTCCTGGTCAGTGCCGGGCACGACGGGCGCGTGCTGGTCCGGGACCCGGAGAACGGTGACGTGCTGAGCACCTTCCCGGCCGACAACCGTCGGATCACCGGGGTGGGCGCGCTGGAACTGGACGGCAGCCCCGTCGTGGCCATCGCCACCGCCTTCACGTCGAGATCCGACCTGATCCGTATCTGGGACCCCGTGACCGGCGCGACTCTCCGCACCTTCGACGTGGACGACTTCGAGTCCGCTCGAAGCGACGTCATCAGGCGCCCCTTGGTCCCCGTGCCGGGTCCGAACGGCCCTCTTCTGGCCACGTTCAGCGGTTATGACTGCGTCAGGCTGTGGGATCCGCAATCCGGCAAGACCGAACGCATCATGACAGCCGACGATTGGCTCTGCGCGCTGTCCACCGTGCGCACCCGGAACGGCCTTCTGCTGGCGGTCGGTTACGGCGGTGACGGAGCGGGCGGCGTCATGCTGCTCGATCCGTCCACGGGCGAGAAGGTCCACTGCCTGGATGGTCATGGCGAATGGGTCGGCGCGGTGTGTGCCGCGCGATCGCAAGGCGAACTGCTCCTGGCAAGCGCCGGCGGGGACTACACCGTGCGGTTGTGGGATCTCGACAGAAGCCCGAGCCTGGAAGATCACGACGACGTGGGGGTTTGGCCCACGTCCCTGTGCTCACTCAAGGTCCGGGACCGGATGCTCGTCGCCGACAACGGGCTGCGCGGCGGATCCCTGCGCATCCACGACGTGGCGACGGGCAGGCTGGTCGACCGGGTCGACAGCGGCCACGAAGCGGTCTCGGATTTCTGCCCCGTGCGGTTCGAGGACCACGACTGTCTGGCCATCGCCGGCAGGGGCGGCGGGACGCCCACCGTTCAGATCTGGGATCCCCTCACAGCGGTGACGACCCAGGCGCTGACAGGTCTGAACGTCAGGCGGATGTGCCCGGTCGAAGTCGACGGCCGACCGTGCCTGGCGGTCGCCGTCCGGGACGGGGAGACGTACCGCATCTCCGTCTGGGATCCGGCGTCGAGGGAGATGGTCCGGACCGTCGCCCAGGAGACGGACGTAAATGCCGACACCCTCTGCCCGATTCGCGTCGCGGGTCGCAACGCCATCGCGACGCTTCGCGGCGGGGGGAATGGTGCCGGCCGGGTCACCGTGTGGGACATGGATGAGGGCGCGTTGATCACCTCCTGGGACGTGCCCGACGAGGCCATCTCGGACCTGTTCGAGCTCAAGACCGAAGGGGGTGCCCTCTTGGCCGTCAAACAGCAGGACGGCACCGAAGGCGACGACGATTTCGGCAGCGGCACACTGTGGGGCCTGGACCCTCTTACAGGACGCAAGGTTCTTGTCTGCGCCCTGCACAGCGGGTGGGTGAACGAAGTTCGGCCAGTGAAGATCCACGGCCGCAGGCTGGTCGCGACCGCCGGTCTGAACTCCCGCTCCGTGGGTCTGTGGGCGAGCGACACCCTGGAGCCGTTGGCGGATATTCCGGTACGCCGAGGGGCCCACTCGGTGGTCGAAGCCGTAGATCATCTCGTCGTCGGCCTCGACCACGGCCTCATAGCGGTGAGAATCATGAGTGAGTCGATCCCGGTCGGCCAGTAGCCGGAACCGCGTGACGGTCCGGCTCAACGCACTTCATCACAGGCCGAACAGGCCGCTGTCCTCATCCACCTCGAAACGGCGCCGTCTTACGAGAGCCCGACCGCCGCGTCAGCCCCGCCACTCGCCGATGCCGTGCTGGCCCATGCCATCTACGAGGGCCGGCTGGTCACCATCGAGTACGTGGCTGCCTCGGGCAGCCGCACCGTACGCACCCTCAGTGAACTCGAGCTCGACGTGCCCTACTTGTGCGCCTGGTGTCGCCTCGGGACGACGAACGGCTCTTCACTCTCTCTCCCGTATCCACGGTGTCATGCCCGCATAGCCGAGGCGCCACTACGATCGCCCGTCATGGACTGGCTGGAGCGCACCGCGAAGCTGAGGCAGTGGAGCAGAAGCGGGGCACGCGCTCCCCACAAGCCGTTGCTGTTCCTGTACGCCCTCGGCCGGTTCCAGCAGTCCGGCGACGGCGAGCTGCAGTACAGCGCGGTGGAGAAGGACCTGCGGCAACTGCTGGCCGAGTACGGTCCGCCCAACAGGACGACGCCGGCCTACCCGTTCCACCACCTGGTGAGCGACGGGGTGTGGGAGGTGCGTACCGATCGCGGACCAGGCAGTCCCGGCCCCGGGGTGGGAAAGCTGCGAGCCACGGAAGCCGCCGGGAGGCTGGTGCCGGAACTGCGGGTGGCGCTGAGACGGGAGCCGTCGCTGCTCGGCCGGATGGCGCGGGTCCTGCTCGACCTGAACTTCCCTCCCTCACTCCACAGTGAACTGTGCGAGTCCGTCGGCCTGGAGCTGGAGCCTGCGGAGACCGAACAGCTCGCGACTGTGCGGAGACAGCGGGATCCGCGTATGCGGGAGTTGGTCCTGACGGCGTACGAGTACCAGTGCGCCTTCTGCGGCTATGACGGCAGGATCGGCGCGGTGCCGGTCGGACTGGAGACCGCGCATGTGCGCTGGTGGGCGTTCGACGGCCCGGACGACGTCGACAACGGACTCTGCCTGTGTTCGCTGCACCACAAGCTCTTCGACAAGGGCGTCCTCGGCATAGGCGACGGCCACCACATTCTGGTCTCGCAGCAGTTCGTCGGCCGCAGCCCCGCCGCCCGCGAGCACGTCATCGCGCTCGCGGGCCGCCCGGTCATCGGCCCTCAGCCGGGCGCCCGCCCCATAGCGGCGGCCCACCGTTTTTGGCACACGAGCCAGGTTTTCCACGGCAGCCCACGACCCGTCACGGCGGCCTGAGGGTGATCTGTTGTATGGCGACGACGGAGTAACGGCGACCTGCCCCTGGCCGTACGCGGCGACCGTGCCTCGCGGAACCTGGCGGCAGACATCGCGGCAGTTGCGGGCGGCCAGGCCCCAGACGATCAGCTGACCGTCCTCGACGGTGTAGACGACGGTGTAGACGACGCGGCAGTCGCCGACCCGGAGCCGCCGGCGGGAGCTGTGCCCCTGAAGAGCCTTGGTCTGTCGAACGCCGCGGTGTCGCCCCCGTCCATCGTCTTCTCCTGGATGCGATCACGACGCTTCCTGCTTGCTGGTCCGCCGTCTCGCTCGGTCCCAGGCCCGCCGCCGGACTCCCCGGTGATGCACCCTGTACGGCGCTCCGCGCGGAGCACGGCCCGGGCCGCCGCAAGGCATTCCTCGTGCATCTCCACCCCGGAGGCCGTCAGGACCTGGAGCAGTCGGGTTCGCCACACGTCGGGGTCCGTCTCGTACGCGTCCAGCACCCGTACGCCGTAGCCGCCGCACACGCTGTTACGGTCGCCCACGCTGCTGCAGTCGCTCCCGGCCAACCGCCGACGGACCGCCTCTCGCAGCGCGACGTACAGGTCGTGGACGGTTCCGCGCCCGCAGCCCGTGAGTCCCGGCGCCGCCCCTGCGGCCAACGCGGTGGCCACCAACTCCACTCCGGTCACTGGGAGCCCCTTCAGTTGTGCGGGTTGTGCGATGTCGTGTCCGTCACCCTGGCCGGGGGTGCTGCAATGCTGATGAATTTCCGGTGATGTACGGAGCGGAGGCTTCGCGGTGGACGGGGTGGGCGGGGTGCACGGGGGATCTCCGGAACGGCTGCGGATCGAAGTGCTCGGGCCGTTACGGGCCTGGCGCGGCGCAACCCCCGTATATCTGGGGCCCCTCAAGCGGCAGGCCGTGCTGGCCGCGCTGCTGCTCCGGCAGGGAGCTGTGGTGAGCCATGAGCAACTGCTCGACGGTGTGTGGGGGTCGGAGCCGCCCGCGTCCGGCCACAAGGTGCTGGCCAGTCATGTCAACCCGCTGCGCAGGGCACTCGACGCCGAAGGCATCCGGCATACGGAGTCGGTGATCCGCAGCGGCAAGGGCTGGTACCGCTTCGTCGCCGACGACGTCCGGCTCGATGTGGCTGACCTGACCGAGCGGAGCGATGAGGCCCTGCGCACCAAGGCATTCGGCGACCTGGCCACCGCGACGGACCAGTTGTCCGTGGCGCTCGCACTTTTCCGGGGCGAGCCCTTGGCCAACCTCTCAGGCCCTTTCGCGCAGGCCGAGCGGGAGCGGCTGCTGGAGCGGCGGCGAACGCTCCGGCTGGAGAGGCTCGGGTCTCTGGTCCTGCTCGGCCGGTTCACCGAGGCCCTGGACGACCTCGCCGCGCCGGCCGCGTCCGATCCGTATGACGAGTCGCTGCTGGCCTTGCGTATGCGGGCTCTGTACGGCTGCGAACGTCAGGCCGAAGCGCTCAACGCCTACCAGGACCTGCGCGTACGCCTGCGTGACGAACTCGGAGTCGACCCCGGTGAGGAGCTCCGCCGGGTGTACGAGGCGGTGCTGCGCCAGGACGACGCCAGCCTCCTCGCTCCGGAGACGCCGCCCGCACACACGCCCCCGGCACCCAGCGCGCCGCCCGCGCCGGCCGAACTGCCCCACGACACCGCGGGATTCGCCGGCCGCACCGACGAACTCGCCAGGCTGCACGCGCTGCTCCCGCCCGAGCCCGGACCGCGCCCGGCGAACACCGTGGTCATCTCCGCCATCGGCGGCGCCGCCGGCATCGGCAAGACCGCGCTTGCCGTGCACTGGGCCCACCAGGTGCGCGACCGCTTCCCGGACGGCCAGCTGTACGTGAACCTGCACGGCTTCGACCACGACCGGCAGCCACTCGAGCCGAACGAAGCCCTTGAGCTACTGCTGCGAAGCCTGGGACTCGCGGCATCGGAGATCCCCGCGAACGACGAGGCGCAGGCACGCGTATACCGGACCATGCTGGCCGAACGGCGCCTGCTCGTCCTGCTCGACAACGCGGCCTCGGCGGAGCAGGTCCGGCCGCTGCTCCCGGGCAGCCCGTCCTGCTGCGTCGTCGTCACCAGTCGAAACCGGCTCGGCGATATGGTGGCCCGCGACGGCGCACACGCTCTGCCGTTGGACCTCCTCCAGCCGGCCGAGGCCCGCTCCCTGCTGAGCGAGGCCCTCGGCACGGACCGGCTGTCCGCCGAACCGCAGGCGGCCGACGCTCTGATCCGACTGTGCGGCAGCCTTCCGCTGGCGTTGCGCGTGGCCGCCGCGAGGCTGGCGGGCGATCCGGGCCTGCGCCTGGCCGACCTGGTCACCGAGATGTCCGAGGGCAACCGGCTTCGGGCGCTGGAGCCGGACGGTGAGGACAACTCCCCCTTGCGTACGGCCTTTTCCGCGTCGTACCGCGTTCTCGCCCCTGCCGCGCGCCGGCTGTTCCGCCTGCTCGGCCTGTTTCCCGGGCCGGAGTTCACCGCTGAGGTCGCGGCGGCCCTCCTGGGCGAACCAGTGTCGCAGGCCCGACGTCTGCTCGGTGGGTTGGCTGCCGCCCACCTGATCGAGCCGGTGACGGTGGGCCGTTACCGGTTCCATGATCTTCTTCGGGAGTACGCGCGGGAGTGTGCGGAGGTGGAGGAGACGGCGGCGGATCGTGACGCCGCGTTGCGGCGCGTCCTGATCTGGTACGTGCACGCCGCTCGCGCCGCCTCGGGAACCTGGTTCTTTCCGGAGCTGCCGCCCGAGCTCCGAGCCTACGACCAGCAGGGCATGCCGTCCGCTGCCGAGGCCAGCCAGTGGCTGGAGGCCGAGCGGGCCAATCTCCTCGCCGTCATCAACCACGCCGCCCGGCACGGTCCGCGCCCGGTCACCTGGCACCTCACCTCCGCACTCTTCGGCCACTTCTGGATCCATCTGCCTCGGGCGACCTGGCTGGCCACTGTGCAGACGGCACTGGACGCGGCCACGGCCGAGGGTGATCTGTACGGCCAGGCAGCCATGCATCACAGCCTTGGAGTGATCCGGTGGGACTGGGGGCACGCCGGGCAGGCGACGGATCATCACGCACGCGCACTGGACATCAGTCGGGAGCTCGGTTGGGCGGTGGGCGAGGCAGTGGCTCTCGGCGGCAGAGGCTTCGTGGAATGGAGCATGGCGCGCCTCGACAGTGCGCACGAGCGCTTCGCCGCCGGCCTGCGGATCGCCCGTGGAGTCGGGAATCGTCACGTCGAAGCGTTCGGGTTGGTCGGCCTCGGTTTGATCTGCCGAGATCTGGGCCGACTGCGCGAGGCTGCCGCTCACCTCGAACTGGCCATCAGCCGCAGTGCGGAGCTCAGTTGGTGGGACAACAGCCCGGCTCTGCACAGTCTGGGTTGGGTGTACTGGGAACTCGGCCGTCTCGTCGACGGCCTTGACGTCCTCGGCCCCTGGGTGACCCCCGACGGGAGGCGCGGATACCGCAACGCCCGCGCCATGATGGTCGGCGCCGTCGCGAGGATCGACATCGAGCTCGGCCGCCACGATGAGGGACTGGAGCAGGCCGAGCGTGCCTTTGCCATGGTCAAGGACACGGGACGACCCTGGATCCAGTCCAGCATCCTCAACACGGTCGCGGCTGCCCACCGGAATCTGGGCCACTTCGACCGAGCCCTTCAGGCTGGCACACAGGCCTTCACCCTGGCCCGAAAGGCGAAATTCAGACGAGCCGAGGCGGACGGCATCATGGGGCTGTCCCGCACGCACCAGCAGTTCGGCCGCCACGAGGATGCCCGCATCCACGCCGAGCAGGCGCTGAGCCTGGCACGCGAGTACGTCTTCCGCGTGGTCGAGGGCCAGGCCCTGACCGTCCTCTGCAACACAGCGCAGTCCGAGTCGGCGTACGCCACAGCCGTCGCCCTCGGCCGTGAGGCGCTGGCCGTACACCGTGAGACCGGCCACCGACTCGGCGAAGCCCGCACCCTCGTGGCACTCGCCAGCGCCCTCCACAAGACCGACGAGACTGACGAGACCGACGGCGCTGCCGCTGAACTCATGAGGCAGCAGGCGCTGGACATCTTCGCGGACGTGGGCGTTCCGCCGGAAGGGTACGAAGACCTCGATTGGTGACGTTTGCAGACCGGCGCCCGGTGCCCCGGACCGTTCTCGTAGCATGAGCGCCGTGACAGCCCGTGCACAGCTCCACCGCGCGCCATCGCCACTGACGTGGTGGCCGACGCTGCTGGTGCTCGGGCTGCTGGCCGGGCTGTTCGGCATGCACGGCCTCGCCCCGGGTGGGGCGACTGTCGGGGGCCATCACTCCCAAGCCACCAGGCATGCGGACATGGCGATGGCGAGCCTGAGCACCGAATCCGTCTGCCATGGCGACGGTCACGGCAACGGTCATGCGCAGCATGCCGATCCGGTGTGCGCCTCGGGCGCCGTCGGCGCGGGACCGGCTCTTCCCGTACTGATGCCCGACCCGGCCGGTCAGGCTGGGCCGTCAGTCGCCAGCCTTCGGTCAATGGCTGCCGAACCAGAGGGCGGTCGTGCGCCTCCCTCACTTGCCGAGCTGCAACTTCTGCGGATCTAGGACAAGGCCTGGCCGTACCCGCCGCTGCCGCATGTGTCGCGGTCGTCGGGCGTACGGCTCTCAGCCATGTCCCGCGCCACCGGCGCACTCTTCCTCGCGACACCGCAGGAGTTCACGCATGACCAACACCCGTTCCCTCGTCCGTCGTGCCGCGCTTGCCGCGACAGCCGTTGCCGCTGCCTTCGTCCTCGCTGCATGCGGCGGCGACGACGGCTCCGACACCGGATCCGGCTCCGGCACGCAGACGTCGGCCTCGGCAGGCGCTGAGAACACCGCCGGCGCCCACAACGACCAGGACGTGTCCTTCGCGCAGGGCATGATCCCTCACCACCAGCAGGCCATTGAGATGGCCGCGATGGCCGCCGAACAGGCGTCTTCCACCGAGGTCAAGGACCTGGCGTCCCGCATCGAGAAGGCTCAGGACCCGGAGATCAAGACAATGACGGGTTGGCTGAAGTCCTGGGGCGAGGACGTGCCCTCCGCCATGCCCGGCATGGACCACTCCGCCCACGGCGGCATGCCCGGGATGATGGACCAGAAGGACATGGACGAGCTGATGAAGGCGTCCGGCAAGGACTTCGACACGAAGTTCCTGACCTTGATGGTCGAGCATCACGAGGGCGCCGTGGAGATGGCCACCACCGAGAAGGAGAAGGGCCAGTACGGGCCGGCCGCGAAGATGGCCGACGACATCATCACCGCTCAGAACGCCGAGATCGAGGAGATGAACAAGCTCCTCGGCAAGGACTGACGAACACCCGCTGGGGCTCCGGCCTGCGCCTTCGCAGGCCGGAGCCGCCGGCATTGCTGAACATACCCCATATGGGTATACGTTCGGGGGTGTGAGAGCCCCGCAACAGGTCACCCTGCAACGGGCCACGCGGGACGGGAATGAGGCGAACGAAGGTCATGGGCCCCAGCACTCACGAGGCGGCGCCCTGGTCCATGGCAGTGAAGGCGACCCTGCACTGCCTGACCGGATGCGCCATCGGCGAGATCCTCGGCATGGTCATCGGCACCGCACTGCTGTGGGGCAACGTGCCCACCATGATCCTGGCGATCGCGCTGGCGTTCCTCTTCGGCTACTCGTTCACGCTGTTCGCGGTGCTCCGGGCCGGGCTGAACCTCAGGTCCGCGATCAAGGTCGCGCTGGCCGCCGACACCGTCTCGATCGCCGTGATGGAGTTCGTCGACAACGCGATCATCGCGCTCACACCGGGCGCGATGGACGCCCACCTGTCCGACGGGCTGTTCTGGTCGGCTCTGCTGGGCGGGTTCGGGGTCGCCTTCCTGATCACCACCCCCGTCAACAAGTGGATGATCGGCCGCGGCAAGGGCCACGCCGTCGTGCATGCCCACCACTGAGCAGCACAGTCGTACATGCACACCACGGAGCAGCGCAGCGGTGCCGACCACCCCCCGGAGCCAGCCCGTTAGGCTGACCCCGTGAAGCTCCTCGTCATCGGCAGCGGTGCCCGCGAACACGCCCTGTGCCGCTCCCTCTCCCTCGATCCCGCCGTCACCGCCCTGCACTGCGCCCCCGGCAACGCGGGCATCGCCGAGGTGGCCGAGCTGCACCAGGTCGACGCCCTCGACGGCAAGGCCGTGGCCGCGCTGGCCACGGAACTCGACGCCGATCTGGTCGTCGTGGGCCCGGAGGCACCGCTCGTCGCGGGGGTCGCCGACGCCGTGCGCGAGGCGGGCATCCCGGCGTTCGGCCCCTCCAAGGAGGCCGCCCAGCTCGAGGGTTCCAAGGCCTTCGCCAAGGAGGTGATGGCGGCCGCGGGCGTCCCGACCGCCCGCTCCTACGTCTGCACCACTCCCGACGAGGTCGAGGAGGCGCTCGACGCCTTCGGCGCCCCGTACGTCGTGAAGGACGACGGCCTCGCGGCCGGTAAGGGCGTCGTCGTGACCAGCGACCTCGAGGAGGCGAGGGCGCACGCCAACGCCTGCGACCGCGTGGTGATCGAGGAGTTCCTCGACGGCCCCGAGGTCTCGCTCTTCGCGATCACGGACGGCGAGACCGTCGTCCCGCTGCAGCCCGCCCAGGACTTCAAGCGGGCCCTGGACGGCGACGAGGGCCCCAACACCGGCGGCATGGGCGCGTACTCCCCCCTCCCGTGGGCGGAGGCCGACCTGGTCGAGGAGGTCACGAACACCGTCCTCCAGCCGACCGTCGACGAGCTGCGCCGCCGGGGCACCCCCTTCTCCGGCCTCCTCTACGCGGGTTTGGCGATCACCAGCAGGGGCGTACGGGTCATCGAGTTCAACGCCCGTTTCGGCGACCCCGAGACCCAGGTCGTCCTGGCCCGACTGAAGACCCCGCTCGCGGGCGTACTCCTGGCCGCCGCGCAGGGCACCCTCGCCGACTTCCCGGACCTGCGCTGGAGCGACGACGCGGCGGTCACCGTGGTCGTCGCCTCCCACAACTACCCGGCCACCCCGCGCACCGGCGACCCCATCGAGGGCCTCGACGAGGTGGCCGCACAGGACGCCCCGTATGCGTACGTCCTGCATGCCGGCACCCGGCGTGACGGCGACGCGATCGTCAGCGCGGGCGGCCGTGTGCTTTCCGTCACGGCGAGCGGTACGGACCTGGCCCGGGCCCGCGAACGCGCATACGCAGCCGTCCACCGCATCCGCCTCGACGGCTCCCACCACCGCACGGACATCGCGGCCAAGGCGGCGGCCGGATCGTAACGCCCCCTCCTCAACTCCCCCTCTCCTCAACTCTCGTTCTCACCCCTCCCGTCAGCCACCTCTCCCCAAAGCCATTCCATCGAGTGACTGATCCCCTATCCGGCTGACGTGGGCCGGAGCCCCAACTAGGGTGCGGCGCAAGCGGTCCGGCACTTGGCCCACCGGCATTGCGATGTCAGTCCTGGGTGCCACAGTGGGGGAGTGAGCAACGCCATGGACGACCGTCGGCAGTGGCTGGGTATGCACGCGCCGGGCGGCAAGAGGGGGTGACACCGGTCGTGTCCGGTACGGGTGTGGAGGTGAGCGCGCAGAGCGCGCGCTCCCGGGCGCTCGCCGTGCTGCGTATCCGCAGCAGGGCGCTGGCCGTCGCCCTGCTGCCCACGGCCGTCGCCGTCGTCCTGCTCGTCGCCGTAGCCATGGACCATGTGGCCGGAGCGGGCTGGCGGCTCGCGACCTGGATCCTGGTGGCCGTCGCGTTCCTGGCACTCCTCGCCGCCGTGGGTATCGCCCTGGTCGTCGCCCGCTCCCGGCCGGCCGTGAGCCCCACCATCCCGATCCCGGAGGAGTCCGCGCCCGACCTGTACCGCATGGTGCGTGACCTGGCCGACCGTCTCGAGGTGCCCGCGCCCTCCGCGATAGCGCTCACCCCGGACTGCGACAGCTGGCTGGAGGACCGCACCCACCGGGCCCACGGCCCACCCCGGCCCCAGTCCCCGGACGAGATAGCAGGTGTACGCGGCCTCCAGACCCGTACGCCCGCCGCGCCCGTCCTCGTCATCGGCTCGCCTTTCCTGTGGTGGATGCGGGTCGGTGAGCTCCGCGCGGTCCTCGCGCCGGTCGTCGCGGGTACGGGACCGTCGGCGCATCCCGACATAGCCGCGGCCCGCCGTTTCGTACGGGGCCTCGACGCGGCGGTGGCGGTGACGGCCGCCCCCAGGCGCGGACCCGTCCCCCATCTGGCCCTCGCCGGTGTCGGCTGGGTCGCGCGTCTGCTCCTGCGCAGCTGCCGCGGCCATGCGGCGGAGATGGAGCGGGGCGTAGCGGCGGCGGCAGCCGACCGTGCACAGGCTGTGGACTACGGATTGCGGATCGTCGCGCAGGAACAGGTGGGGCTCGCGTATGCGGGCTGGGACCGGCTGCTGACCCGCGTCGCGCTGCCTGCCTGGCGGATGGGCCGCTGGCCGTCCCGCCTGGACGCGGGCGTCGTCGCGGCCCTCACCGAACTGTCCCGCCGCGACCGTCTCGCCGAGGGTTTCGCCTCCCGCCTGGGCGAACGCCCGGCCTGCGACCTCCTCGAAGAGCCCGGCTTGATCGACGAGGCCGCCTCCCTCCTCGCCGCCCGCCTCTTCCACGGCGGCCCCGCCGAGGCCGGCCCCGACTGGGCCCCCGTGAACTGGGCGGAGTACCCCGACGAGGTCGTCGACCGCAAGTGGCGCACGGACGCGGCGCGGCTCCACCGAGTCCTGGACGCGCAGGGCGTCAGCCGCTCCTCCGACCCGACGGCGCTGGCCCCCGGCGGCCCGACGCTGGCCCGGGTGATGGACCACCTGACGGGCCTGGCGGGAGCGGGGGCCTCCGGCGGTTCCGTGGGTGATGACGATTCAGCGGGCGGTGATACGGCGCGGGTCCCTCGGGAGAGGGCTCCCGCCGCCGAACCGGCCGCTCCGCGCGATGCCGATGCGTACGAGGTCGCGGCTGCGGAGGCCGAGGCCGCGGAGGCCACCGAGGTCGAGGACGACGAAGGAGGCGGCGTCGCCAATGCGCGGACCGCCGCGCTGGCGGCGGGCCTCAGCGCGGAGCTCGCCCGCGAGGAGGCTGCGGCGCCGGCGATACGTTCCGCGTCGCCGCCGGTCGGCGGTCCGGTCGGCCAGGGTGGCCCGGACGCCGCGCTCTGGGACGACGGAACGCTGCCGCTCTTTCCGCTGCAGCAGCCGCGGACCGCGCGCGAGGTTCTCACCGACCACGTCACGGCGATGGTCTGCTGCGCCGCGATGGACACGGCCGGCGCGACGCCCGGCCTCGACTGGCTCGACGGCCCGTCCCTCCTCATCCACGGCGAACGCTCCGCCGACCTCACGCCGCGAGTCCTCGCCCTCATAGAGGGCGGTGACCCTACGCCGCTACGGGACTGGCTGCGCCATGCCGGCATCCGCGCGGAAAAGCCGGTCCGGCTGGTGTGAGGGTTCGCTTTCGGCCGCGACGCACCCGCAGTCGCGACACGACAGTCACCCCCCCCCACCCTGGTAGGCAC
>NZ_JAAKZX010000013.1 GCF_011045025.1 Streptomyces ureilyticus | reverse complement strand
CCCCGACGCCCCCGTAGTCGCCCGAACTCAACGCCCAGCCGTAGGGCTCCAGTGCGGCCGCCACCTCGGCCCAGCGCGCACCCGGGCCGATGCGCACCCGGCGTGTCTTCCTGTCGAGCACCTCGATCGCATTCATCAGTGACACGTCGATGACGATCCCGCCGTCATTGGTGGAGCGGCCGGAGACCCCGTGTCCGGCGCTTCGCCGAGACAGGGCCACGCCGGGATGCCGGCGGGCGAACGCGAGCGCCTGTGTCACCTGCTCGTTCGTCGCCGCCCGCAGGATGATGCCGGGCGCACCGCCGCGCAAGTATCCGGACCGCAGCCGGGCGTAGGCCGGATCACCGGGCTCGACGACCTCGGCCATCTCCGGCGGAGCGCCCTCGTAGTCGATCCCCGGCCGGCGCCTGGCGCGCACGGCGGACCGCCGGACCCGCGCGCCCGACCATCCGCGCGGAAGCACCGCGTCCACGGCCGCCCGCAGGGCCGGGGCGACCTCGCTCGCGAAGCCTGCCGCGACGTCTCGCTCCTCGGTGTCCAGCACGACGGTGCCCACCCCGTGCTCGACGACGAGTGGCAGCAGGTCGTTCACCCAGTCCGCGGCGGTCCCGGTGAACCTGCCTGTCCGCTCGCCGAAGTCACCGCGGATTGTGACCCGTCTGCGGATCTCGCGGGGATCACGGCCGGCCCCTCGCGCCGCCTCGTCGACTGCGCGGTTGCCCTGCGTCAGCGTGGCGGCGTCGCACCCCGTCGACCACTCGTCAGCCCGCAGTCCGACCAGCCGGAGCAGGTCTTGGTCCTGGCCGTCCACGGAGATCGGCACGTCGTGCGCGGGCGCGGCCTTCTCAGCTCCCGCGAGACGGTAGAAGCGGCCGGTGAACCGGCCGAGGCCACGGTCGAGGACATTCCAGAGCTCGCGGACGACGGCGATCGCCTCACCCAGTGCCGCGACCGAATCGGCTGTCCCGGACGCGGCGGCTGACGGGCCCGCTCGGAAAGCCAGTTCGACCCTGCCTTCGGTGAGCCGATCCAGGCTTGCGACGGCTCGTGCGAGCATCGCCGGATGGAGGGTGGCGGGGCGTGCCTCCAGCACCAGTCCGAGAGAGACCGTCGCCGCGGCGATCCAGGACGCCACAGTCGACGGTTCGAGATCATCGCCGGCGGTTCCGGCCTGGACGACCAGCAAGTCCAGTCCCCACTGCTCGGCCAGGCCCGCCACTTCGACCAACCGGCCGGGTCCGCAGTCGGCGTCAGAGGGCAGGTGCAGCCCAAATCTCAGCGGGTGCCCGTAGTTCATAGCGCGTGGTGACAGGCCGAGTGTGCGTTCATGGGCCAAGGCTGCACGGCGATGATCACAGGCGACAAGCGGGACATGACCAGGTCATCAAAAGTGACACGCTCCAGTATCATGACCGTATGACCGGTCCTCGACAGCCCGATGATTCCTCCACCACCGCGGGCCAGAGCCGCCCGGAAGCGGGCTACGAACACATCGACGACGACGTGTGCCGCAGTTTTCAGCGCTCGGTCGAGGTCGTGGGCAAGAAGTGGAGCGCCGCGGTGCTCCTGGCGGCGATGCGGGGCGCGCGCCGATTCGTCGACTACCGAGCGCGGATCCCCGGAATCTCGAACCACCTTCTGTCCCAGCGTCTGCGTGAGCTCGAGGGTCACCGCCTCATTGAGCGGCTCGTGGTACCGACGACGCCGGTCCAGATCACGTACCGGCCCACCGAACAGGGCGCCAGCCTGATGCGTGTCCTGCATCCGCTGATCGAATGGAGCGCCAAGAACGAGGACATGGACACCTGACGAGCTGGTCGCAGGCCGCCCACGCACCCGATCCGTCGCGTACCGGGACCGGTGAGCGCGCGGGCGGCCGCTCGCGGTGTGGCTTCAGCGGTGCGGGGACAGGAACGGGTTACGGGACCAGGACGATCTTTCCCGTGGTGTGGCCGGCCATGATCTCGCGGTGGGCGGTGGCGGCCTCGCCCAGGGGGTAGCTGTCCGCGATCACAATGCGCAGGCGGCCTGCTGTCGCGGCTTCCGTGAGCTGCAGGCGGGCGGCTTCCCGGATCTCGGTGCCGGGATCCGCGCCCGGCGCACCACCCAGGAGCTTGATTCCCGCGCGAGCCCCGCGCTCGTGGCCCGCGATGGTGGCGATACGCAGGCGGTCCGGCACGAGCTCCACGGAGACGTCCACCGCCTCCTCGGTGCCCACGAGATCCGCGGCCGCGTGCACGCCCTCCGGCGCCACCGCGCGCACCCTGTCCGCCAGCCCCGGCCCGTACATGACCGGGATCGCTCCCAGCTCTCGCAGGAGGTCGTGCTTGGCCCGGCTCGCCGTGGCCACTACCGTCGCGCCGCGTGCCACCGCGAGCTGCACGGCCACGAGACCGACGCCTCCCGCGGCACCGTGGATCAGCACCGTCTCGCCCTTGCCCAGGCCGACCGCCTCAAGCGTGTGTACGGCGGTGACCCCGGCGGCCAGCAGCCCGCCGGCCTGCTCCCAGGACAGGGCGACGGGCTTCGGCACCACGGACGAGGCGGGCACGACGATTTCGGCGGCGTAGGCACCCGGCGCGGTGTAGGTGATCACTTCGTCACCCACCGCGATGGGGCCCGCGGGGCCGATCGCGTCGGCACCGACCGCTGTCACCACGCCCGCCGCCTCGACACCGAGCCGCACCGGCAGTCTCTCCGGATCGACACCGAAGGCGCCGCTGTACGACTTGTAGTCGAAGGGATTGACGCCGGCCGCGCGGACCGTGATCCGTACCTCGTTCGGCCTCGGCTCCGGGACGGCGACATCGATCACCGACAGGACCTCGGGACCCCCATACGCGCCCGCCACTACCGCAGTTGTTTCGCTCATACGAGAGGACAACGGGTGTGCGAGGCGCCCCATTCCTCAGGTCCGGGCCGCCGCCGCGTGCGGGGTCTCGTCCACGGGATGCACGGCGAGAGCGATCTTGCCGCGCGGGCGTTGGCGTCCTTCGTCGGCGGAGCCGCCTTCCAAGAGGCTGTGGGCGTGGGCGACGTCGGCCAGCGGCAGCACGGCGCCGATCACCGGCCGGAGTTCGCCCTGGTCGACCAGGCGGCCGAGGGCCTCGAGTTTTGCCCGGCCGGGACTGACGAAGAGGAAATGGTAGGTCGCGTTCACGCCCCAAGCGGCGAGGAGGTTCTGCGGCTCGGGAATGTCCACGATCGACACCACGCGGCCTCGGTCGGCCAGAGCCAGCGGACTGCGGGTGAGGGTGTCCCGGCCCACCGTGTCCAACACGACGTCCACCCCGCCCAGGGCCTGCACCTGCGGCACATAGTCACCGGCCGAGAAGTCGATCGTAACGTCCGCTCCCAGCCGGGTGACGAAGTCGTGATCCCTCGCCCGCGCGGTGGTGACCACCTCGGCCCCCAGCGCACGTGCGACCTGGATGGCGACCGAACCGACCCCGCCCGCGCCGCCGTGCACCAGGACCCGCTCCCCGGTCCGCACTCCGGCCCGTTCGACCAGCGCCTCCCACGCCGTCACCCCCACGAGAGCGAGACCGGCGGCCTCGACATGCGACAAGCGGGAGGGCTTGCGGGCGACCAGGGCCTGGTCGACCACATGGAACTCGGCATAGGTCCCCTGACCGGTGAACACCGGCGCCAAGTACCAGACCTCGTCGCCCGGACGGTAGTGGCCCGCCCCCGTGCCGGTCTCGACCACCACGCCGGACACGTCGTTGCCGATCACCGCCGGCAGCGCCACCTGGTCGCGGTAGTCGCCGCGGCGGGTCTGCAGGTCCAGGGGATTCACGGAGGTGGCCATCACCTTCACCAGCAGCTGGCCGGGCCCAGGGCTGGGCATGGGCAGTTCCCGTGCCGCGAACGCGGTGTCCGCACCACCGAAACGGACGAGTTCCATCACACGCATCGAAGAGGACATACGGCGAAGATAAATCGTCGTATCGCGAATCGTCAATATGAGAATGGGTTACGATCACGCCGTGTTCTCGGAAGAGCAGTTGCTGTCCGTATTCCGGGCCCTGTCCAACCCCGTCCGCCGCCAGATGCTGATGTGGCTCAAGGACCCCATGAGCTTCCCCGGCCAGAAGGCCGAGGACGTCGAGATCGGCGTCTGCGTGACCGACATCCAGCGGCGCATGGGCCTGGGACAGTCCACCACCTCCCAGTACCTCACCATGCTGCGGCAGGCAGGGCTGGTGGTCGCCACCCGACGCGGCAAGTGGACCTACTACCGCCGCGACGAGGCGAACATCGCCCGCCTCTTGGAGACCCTGCGCGACGTGTTCTAGCGCCTGGCCCCGGTACGGCGCCCCGGTGCGGCCGGTCTCAGCGGAACGCGGTGACGTTGCGGGCGGCCCAGTCGGCGAAGGGGCGCGGGGCGCGGCCGAGGACCCGTTCGACGTCCGGGCTGACGCGCTGCTCGGCCGGGCTCGGGTTGCCGACGGTGTCCAGGGTGTCGTCGGCGAGTTCCGCCGGCATGGTCCGGGCCATGGCGGCCCTGGCCTCGTCGCGGGTCAGCTCGTGGAAGGTCACGGGCGAGCCGCGCGCTGCCGCGAGGGCCTCCGTCTGCCCGCGCGGAGTGATCACCTCCGGGCCGGTCAGCTCGTACGCCTCGCCGGTGTACCGGTCCTCCAGCAGGCAGGCCGCCGCCACCGCCGCGATGTCGGCCGGGTCGATCACCGGCACCCTGACGTCGCCGAAGGGCACCGCGACGACCCGTCGCTCGCGGACGGACTCGGCCCACCACAGGGCGTTGGAGGCGAAGCCGCCCGATCGCAGCAGAGCCCACTGAAGGCCGGACTCCCGCACCGTGTCCTCCAGCTCGCGCATCGCGATCCGCGTCGCCCCGAAGGGCCTGGTCACCACGCCGAGCGTGGAGAGCAGGACGATGCGGCGGACCCCGCTGTCCACGGCCTCGGCGACGATGTCGGCGGGGTTGGCGCCGAGGGCGTGCAGATCGCCGGAGAGCAGCAGGAACAGCGACTTCGCCCCGGCCAGCGCGGGCCGCAGGCCGGCCGGCTCGGCGAGGTCGGCCACCTGGTGGCGGACTCCGTCGGGTACCGCCGCCGGGTGCCGGGACACCGCCGTCACCTGCTCACCCGCCTCCGCCAGCGCCCGCGTCAGCGGCCGGCCGATGTTTCCGGTCGCCCCGGTCACCACGATCATGATCAGCTCCTTCTCGGATGTCCTCTGTGGACCTGCACGCTAGGAGCGAGGACTAACTTTTGGTAAGGGCATACCTGGAGGTAAGCTCATGACATAACGGAAGGCGTGCAGCGCAAACGGGTCGGGACCGGCGAGCGGTATGACGTGTTTCACAGCGACTGCCTGGCGCGCGACGTGGTCGACCATGGGACCAGCAGGTGGGGCATCTGGGTGCTGATCGCCCTGCGGCGCAACGACCTCCGGTTCTACGAGCTGCGCGAGAGCATCCAGGGCATCAGCGAGAAGATGCTGGCCCAGACCCTGCGCACGCTGGTCGAGGACGGTCTGGTCTGGCGGAAGGTCGAACCGACGACGCCGCCGCAGGTCACGTACGGGCTCACCGGGTTCGGCCGGGACATCGGGGAGCCGCTGACGGACCTGTTCGACCGGATCACCCAGCGCCTGTCGGCGGACGGCACGCCCTAGCCGGCCCTCGGGGGAGGCCCGCTGTCAGTGGTGTCGGGCACGATGTCGGACGGGGCACAGGTACCGAGCACACGCACCAAGCGCACCTGCCGAACACGCTGCGGACGGACGACGGGCGGAGGGCCTGCATGGGTGACGACGGACGACGGCACATCGGGACGGCCGAGCGGCGGCACCGGCTGGCCCTGCGCCAGCGGCTGGCGGGGGCCGCGCGGGCGGGGAGCCCGGAGGAGGTCGCCGCATCACTGGTCGCGCTGCACGGCACCGACCCGGCGACGGTGCATCTGGCCGTGGGCGCGCGGCTGGCGGACGCGGCGGGACTGGTACCTCGCCCCCGAGCTGCGGCCCACGCTGTTCGACCGACCCGGCCGGGGAGGTCCTCTGGCTGTCGCCGGCACTGACGGGCCGCTCCCACGATCTGACGGCCGCCCGCATCCACAGATCCGCGGAGGCGGCAGCCTGATCACCGACGGCGGGATTTGTCTCCTGCCACCAACTCACGAGCCCTGCCCAGGACAGGCCGGCGGTGCCGAGAGGCCGCGTGTATGTCAGGCAGTACTGGGCGTTACGGACGATGTCGAGGCGGTTGTTGACCGCGTCGCGTAGAACGATCTCAGGCTTTGGACCGGTAGCGGCAAAGATCAGGTTCTTGAACTCTCCGTTGACACCCGTCATACCCAGCGACGCGAGCAGCATCATCGCGCGCCGATAGCGCACCGAACTCGTGCTGCCCCGGCACACGATCTGCTGCAGCTTCTGCCCCTCCTGGTCGATCAGTCTGCGTACACGACAGGCTCAGCCACCGCGCCTCCAGCGATCGAATGGACGTCACTGCACATCCAACCGTCGCGACCGCCAACCCCGCGAACCTTGGCGGGGACTGGACCACTTCGAGGGCTGCACCTGGCGCGGCTGGCACCACCACGTCACCCTCGTCACCGCAGCCCAGGCATTCCTCACCCTCAGGCGGCTCGACCCAAAAAGCCCACACACCGGCCTGACCCTCTACCAGGTTCTTGATCTCCTCCAAGACCTGTTGAGGTGCTGGACCGGTACCTGCACCACCTGCGGACGACCTCTAGCCAACCCGCGCAGCCGACGCAGACAGCCCAGAACCTAACGAAGCACTACTAGAGCGTGTCTCCTTGATCCGTTTGTTGGATCGGATATGTCCGTCCGGCTGGTGATCACTGATGCGATGTGGGACCGGATCAAGCCGTTGATGCCGGCCGATCCGGTCCGCGGCCGATGAGCCAGAACCCAAACCCGTGAACAACTGCTGTCGCTACCCGTGAACAAAGCCAACCCCGGCCAGCTCATCGTCATCGCCGACCGCCCGACCATGGGCACCTCCACCCTCGCCCTGAACCTGCTGCGCTCCGCGGCCGTCAAGCACAACCTGCCCGCTGCCTACTTCGCACTGGAGTCCCGCCGCACCGACATCACCATGCGGCTCTTGGCCGCCGAGGCCCGCGTCGCCCTGCACCACATGCGCTCCGGCACCATGACCGACGACGACTGGACCCGCCTCGCCAAAGGGATGCCCTCGGTCTCCGGAGCCCCGCTCTACCTCCAGGACGACGCCTACGCCAACTTCACCAAGATGCGCGCGCACTGCCGACGCCTGCACGGCCTGAAGCTCATCGCCGTCGACGACCTGCAGCTGCTCAACTACGGCACCCGCCCCCTCGGATCCCGCTGCCAAGAGGTCTCCGAGGTCGCCCGAAGCCTGAAGAATCTGGCCAAGGAACTCGAGATCCCCGTCATCGCCGTCTCCACCCTCAACCGCGGGCCCGAACAGCGTACCGACAAGAGGCCCTACCTCAGCGACCTGCGCGATTCCTGGAGGACAACGCCGACTTCGTCATCCTCATCTACCGCGAAGAGATGTACGAGAGGGACTCACCCCGTGCCGGCGAAGCCGACCTGATCGTCGCGAAGCACAGGTACGGCCCCACCGCGACCATCATCACGGCCTTCCAAGACCATTATGGGCGCTTCGTCGATATGGCACAGGATTAGCCCTGTTCCTGTGGGATCTCAAACTTCGCTGCATAGTCTCAGGGCTAATTGCACTCCGACTGCACTTGTGCAGTCAGCATGAGACCCCACTGTTCAGCATCGATGCCCATTCGAGTGACGGCACCAGATAAGCGCTCGCCCCGCGTCAGTCGGACGTGCTGAGCGCCGCTGCTCCGTGGCGAACCTTTCACCGGCGCAAGGGCAGTGGCGTTACTCCGGCGCGTACTGGTCGTCCTACGAAGTGTGGGATGCGCTGCCGCCCGCAGAACTGGAGAACATGCGCATCCTGGCTGGATACCGAGGCCCGTGGCTGTTCGAGGCCGGTCCGGAGGTATCCGGCCATGGGCCTGGAGCTTTCCCACCGGCGACATGGCCCACCTGCCCGCCGTCGGCGCCAGTCTCTTCGGGTCAACGGTCCTGGAACGTGTCCAGGGCCACGGCCTGGGCGACGGCCAGGCGGGGGTCCGGTCCGGGGGTGAGGATGTCGACCACGTAACGGTCCCGCAGACCCCACTTCCTGTCCACCTTCAGCACCTGCTTGCCTCCCGTCTCGAAGTCGAAGTGGTACGGCCACAGGAACGGCAGGTCCAGCGGCAAAAAGTCCCAGGCGCGGCGGAGCACAGCCACGAACCGGTTACGCTCCCGGCCGACGGCGGCCGGGAATCCGGGCTGGTCCAGCACCCAGGTCGAACGCACCAGGGAGGCGACGTCCTTCTCCTCGAAACCGCCGACAAGGTTGCCCTCCGCGTCCCACACGTCGTAGCCATCACCGGCGCCGCGAAGGCCGCGCTCCTCGATGGTGAACAGCACGCGGGTCCCGGACAGGCCGGTGTGGAAGGTGATCTTCTCCTTGAGCGAGAATCGCTTCACCTCGGCGCAGGCCAGGACCTCGCCCTCCGAGCCGTCCGGCATCAGCTCGCTCACGGTGTAACGGCCGGCCTTGAGACGGTTCTCCTGCCGGACGGTGAAACGTCTGCCGGTCCACTGTCCCGCACTGTCCACTGTTCCGCTCCCGAAGCCGTCGTTCCCTGTGCCGCCGCTGAGTGCGTCCGGCGGAGCCATCGTCACCGGACCGCCCGCCCTGCGGCAGTCTCCATAAGTCGTCACCCGTAACGACCAAAGAGGGCAGGAATCCCAGGAACCGAGGCCTTTTGACCTCCCTTCGTCGCGCGCGACCGCACCGAAGGAAGGATGCGGGCGTCAGAGGGCAGCCGTCTATCGTCTGCACGTGGATGCTGCAGAAACTCCCCGTACCGGACCGTCGTTCCGCTTCCGTCTCGCCGCCGCCTCCCCCTGGCCCCGGCGGCGGATCGTCGGCGAGGCCGTGCTCACGCCAGTGTTCTCCGGGATCGCAGGCATCCTTCGCACGGCGGAGACCGGCTCCCTAGTACAGGGCGGGGCACTGGCCCTGGTCGTCGCCGTACTGTCCCTGGCGCGTCGCGCCCTGCCGACGTCGGTACTGCTGGCCGCGTCAGCCCTGGCGGGCACCTTTCTCGGTGCGTTCGTCCTGCTGGTCTGCGCCGGATGGTCCGCCGGCAGCCGCATCGAGCGCCCGGCGCGGGCACTGGCCGCGTTCACGGCCGGTTTCGTGCTCCACCTTGTCGCCGGCGTGGCCAGCGCACCAGATGAAGACCTCGGACTGTCGGTGCTGGTGACCGTCGCACTTACCGGGGGGCCGTTCCTGGTGCTGGCGGTGGTGCCCGGTTTCGCCGCCCGGTACCGTGCCCAGCGTCACGCCCTGCTGGACGCCCTGCGGCGGCACAACGCCCAACTGGTGCGCGAACGGGCGATGGTGGCGCGCCAGGCCCGGCTGCTGGAGCGGCAGCGCATCGCCCAGGACATGCACGACAGCCTTGGCCACCAACTTGCCCTGATCGCCGTGCACACGGGGGCGCTGGAGGTGGACCCGGAGCTCAATGGCCGCCAGCGGGAAGGTGTGGGCGTCCTGCGGGAGGCATCCAGATTGGCGATGATGGAGCTGCGCGAAGCCGTGGGCATCCTGCGCAATGACGCGGAGATGTCCGGGCCCGGTTCGCAAGGAGCCGGGCCCTCCTCGGACCGTGCCGCGGTTTCTGTCGAAGGGCTGGTCGCGTCGTCGCGGGCGGCGGGCGCGACAGTGGAACTGCACCGCTCCGGCGCCCGGCGGACCCTCACCCCCGCTGTCGACCGGGCGGCGTACCGCATCGTTCAGGAGGGATTGACCAATGCACTCAAGCACGCGCCGGGCGCCCCGATCACGGTCGCGCTGCGTTACGAACCGGACAGCCTCGTAGTCGAGGTGGCGAACGGCCCAGTACCGGCCGGGGTTCCGGCTGCACTCCCCGCGATCAGCGGTCAACAGGGGCTGACGGGCCTGCGGGAGCGGGCCCGTCTGGTCGGCGGCATGGTGCACACCGGTCTCACCCCCGGTGGGGGCTTCCGCCTCGCCGGTGTGCTGCCGTACGCCGGTGGCGAGCGGCAGTCCCCTCCGGGCGGCGCGACTTCGGTGGCTGCGGACGACGACTTCCGAGGGCAGATCGGCGGGGCCTCGGCGGGAAATGGTGGTGGCGTCCTCGAACGCGCCGTACCGCACAAGGAGTTCACCGCCATCATGAGCAGCAAGAAGAACGCCGCCCTGGGATGCGCTGCCACCGCCGTGGTCCTCGTCGTGGGCGTCGGCGCCCTTCTCGTGTGGGGGGTGTCGAAAGGGATCGACGAGTTGGAGAAGGGGGCCATACCGGCGAGCGTGTACGAGTCGGCTCGAGTCGGCGAGGCCGAGGCGGACCTGCGCGGGAAGTTGCCGGAAGGCGGCTCGTTGCTCACCGACGGCGTGGAGAAGCAGGGGCCTGCGCTGCCCGATGACGCGGCCTGCGAGCACTTCGTGGACGACGAGAAGGACATCGTCTACCGGTTCTGCTTCCGCGACGGGAAGCTCGCCTCCAAGGTGTCCTACGCATGGAGCCCCTGACCGGAGTTCTGTGACCGCGCTCCCGGCCGGATCGGGCATGATGAGCTGGCCTGTTGTCCGCCTGTCACACCGATCCCGCGCAGGAGACCGTATGATCCGGGTTCTCATCGCCGACGACGAGCCGCTCATCAGAGCAGGCATCAGAATGATCCTCACCTCCGCCGGGGACATCGAGGTCGTCGCCGAGGCACGGGACGGCCGGGAGGCGGTGGACACCGCCCGGAGCACCGCGGTCGACGTGGCCCTGCTGGACATCCAGATGCCCGTGATGGACGGGCTGACCGCGCTGGCCGAACTGGGCCGTGCCGCGCCGGGGGTACGGGTGCTGATCCTGACGACGTTCGGGGAACGCGACAACGTCCTGCGGGCGCTCGGCCACGGCAGTGCGGGCTTCCTGCTGAAGGACACCGCTCCGCAGGAGCTGATCCACGCAGTCCGCGCGGCGGCGGCCGGCAACGCTTACCTGTCCCCGGCCGCCACCCGCCACGTGGTGGACACCCTCGCCTCCCCCGCCGCCACCGTGCGTGGCGAGGAGGCGCGCCGCCGCCTGGCCGGGCTGACCGCTCGCGAACGCGAGGTGCTGGCCCTGCTCGGCGAAGGACTGTCCAACGCGGCCGCCGGCGCCCGCCTGCATATGAGCGAGGCGACGGTGAAGACCTACGTCAGCCGCGTCCTCACCAAGCTCGACTGCGACAACCGGGTCCAAGCGGCGCTCCTGGCCCGCGACGCGGGCCTGGAGCCGTGCGCAGAGTGAACCTCAGCGCTCCGGCAAACCGTACGTGGAACGGATCTCCGAACTCACCCTCAGAGATGAGCCCCGTGAACCGGACTATTCGGGTTCCGAGGTCCTGCTCACCATCGTCAATGCGGTACGCCATTGCCGACCGGTCCCGGTCCACTACGTCGACCGCGACGGACGCCGTACCGGCGCAGAGCACCTATTCCGTTGCCGTCGTATTCCTGCGGGCAGTGGCAGCTCTCACCTGTTCGCGCTGAACTGCACGTTGATCTTGTGGGGTTCAGGAACAGTTTTGTGAGCTCGCGGCGCTTCGTTGCACTACAGACGGTGATGAGCCGTGGCTGCGTCCGGCGATGGAGAGGATTCCGACACGACCATGAGACTGACCGCCTCAGACATGGCTTGAGACACCCGCCGAGCCCGAGGTCACAGCAGCGTCGTATGACACGAATCGCGAGAACCTACAGTTCTCCCGACGGTCAGGATGTCTGCGCCTCTGCGGGCGTCGGGTCCAAGGAGTCGAGGAGTTCCCCGAAGGTGATCTTCTCGTCGTCGTAGTCGAAGGTCATGGCAGCGGCGAGTGCCCCACCGGTCGGTGCTGCGCCCGCAGCGGTCCAGCAGGATCGTCAGGGCGACGTCGGGTTCGTGGTTGGGGAGGACCTCGTCGGCGGGGATCTGGCGTAGGTGCTCCAGGGTGCGGTAGCGGGACTTCGCGACGGCGCGGTAGACCTCGGAGCGGGAGAGGATCTCCCCGGTGGCGGGGGAGTCGAGCCAGGACTGCAGGACGGCCGCGGGGTCGGGGTGCTTGCCGAGTTCGTCGTCGTCCACCAGCCGCACCACACCGTCGTCCTCGTCTTCCGGAACCGGGATGGCGGCCGCCGCGGCCAGGAACCAGTCGGGGCCGTCGGCCTTCTCGGCGGTCCAGGCCAGTCCGGCAGGGTGCAGCCCGCCCAAGACGCCCACGACAGCTGCGTGCGGGGTGTGCGGGTTGGCGGCGAGGACGGTCAGAGCCTGGACGCGGCGGTGCTCGTAGTGGCGTTCCAGGAGCCGGGCCGGGCGGTCGTGGTCGGGGTCGGTATTGTCGAGGACGCGGATCGGAGTCCGGCTCGGCTTGGGGGAGACGACGGCCGGCTGATCCAGCCGGGCGAGCTGGGCGCAGGCCCCGGCGAGGTGGTCGGGGGTGGCGCTGAGGAGGGCCGGGTCCTCGGCGAGACGCAGGACGCGGCCGTCGAACTCGTGATCGTCTTCCTGCCTGTCGGACCAGGTGAGCAGCTGGCCGCGGGTGACGAGAGCGTCGGCGGCCGCGTGCAGCTGGTCGGCGGCGAGGTCGGCCAGGCGCGGGTTGCTGCGGACGCGGTTGGCGATGTGGTGCAGGGTCCGGCGGGCGGTCACCTGCGGGTTGGGCAGGCCGGCCAGCTCAGGCAGGCACAGGGCCGGCAGGCAGGCGCGCAGCAGGTTCTCGCTGAGAGCGGGCGCCGGATCGGCGGGGAGTTCCGCGCCGTCGGGGTCGGTGGCGCGGAGGCGGGAGTCCTTGAGGGCCTGGGTCTCGGCATGGTCTAGCAGCAGGTGCTGGACGGCCGCACCGAGTGTGGGGTGAGTGGCGAGCTCCGACCACCGCTCGGGACACCGGGCCAGCATCGCCCAGCCGCTGTGGCCGGCCAGGTCCAGGGACCAGTCCTTTGAGAAATCGGACACGGCCTCCCAGCCCTCTTCGGGCTCCGGGTGGAGAAGGTACGCGGCGAGCGGAGTCAGGCAGGCTTCCAGGACAGCGTCGAACAGTTCTGGCGGCACGGGCGGGGCAGGTGCGTCCGCTTCGGTGCGGGTGTAACGGTCGGGATCCCAGGATCGGACGACCTGCTCCACCTCGTAGCTGGAGAGGCGGGGCAGGAGAGCGATAGCGGCCTCGACCTGCCCAGGGTGCCGTGCCAGGGCGGAGACCAGCCCGGCCCAGGCCCTTCGGTGCCGCAGGATGGCGGGCACATCGGCGGCGGTCACCGTGCCTGCGGCGGCCAGGGCGGCCAGCGTCTTGTCGTCGGCGTGCGTCAAGGCCCCCGCGTTCGACGCGAAGCTGCCCGGCTCCTGGCTGGTCGACGTGTCCCACGTCGATCTGTCCCGCGTGAAGGTCGGCAAGGAGTGGGTGGAGCTGGACGGCTCGCTGCTGCCCTCTCCGTTCACGCCGAAGGGCGAGCGCCTGACTGGCCCGGCCTGGTACGCGACGCCCACCGTCGCTTACGCGGCGGAGCTCGGCTACGAGGTGCGGCCGATTGAGGCGTGGGTCCGGTACGAGCACGGCCGGTACCTGGACGGCTGGTACAACCGGCTCCGTGACGCCTACCTCGCCACGATGGCCGACCTCGGCGTCGACGCCGACCTCGCCCCGGCGGACTTCCTTGCGGCGATGGACGGCTACAAGGGCCATGACTCGGACTCCCGCAGAGGTCCCGGGCGTTGATCCATTGTGCGATGGCTAACAAAATGTCCCGCGAGCTTGGCGTCGAGCCCTTCGCCCCGCACCAACTCCATGACCAGAACCCGTACAGAAAGTCACATGATCAACAACTTCTGTTAGGGCCTCTAAGAGAGCATCTGATGGCGGCGGGCTTAACGATCTTGCGGTGCAGGTTGATCCGGGTGCGGGAGATGACCGCCGCCCGGAAGTCCGGCCGCCACGTCGGGCGGGACAGCGCGCGCCACGGCTCGCCCGGTCTCCAGCCCTCGCCGCGGGGCCGCTCGCGGAGCTTGCCCAGACCTCCCTTCACCGTCGCCTTGACCGCCGTGACAACGATCGCCAGGCCGGCGCCGTGGTTGAGGATGCTGCTCTCGTAGCCGCCGTCGGCCCAGACCTTCGACACGGTGGGGTGGGCCGCGGCCAGGTCGTCGAGCATCCCTCTAACGAGCTCGTGCACGGTAGGCGGTGAGGCGTCGTGACCGAGCCGGAATCAGCTCCGTCCGGAGATGCCGGTGGCCGCCAAGTCGCGCCGTGAGCAGAGCCCCAGCTTGGCGAACACGTTGGATAGGTGATGCCCGACGGTGCGGTCGCTGATCCGCAGACGGGCCCCGATCTCCCGGTTGGTCAGATCGCCGGCGGCAAGCTGGGCCACCCGGCGTTCCTGTGCCGTCAGCGTGGCCATGCCCGTGCCGGCGGCAGTGGCACGGCGTGCGGGCGCCATGATCAGACGCTGCTCACGCCGGGCCCGCTCGAGCATCGGGCGCGCTCCCAGTGCGTGGAACGTCTCGGCAGCGGCGTCGAGCTGCTGGCGGGCGTCTCGGCGCCGCCGCTGTCGCCGCAACCACTCGCCGTAGAGCAAACGGGCCCGTGCGTGATCGAACGGGCGCCGGGACGCACCGGGCACGTCCAGCGCCGCCCGGTAGGACCGTTCGGCGGCGGGTTCGTCCAGCAGTGCGCGTGCCAGGTGCGCTGTGAATCTCGCCCAGTTCGCGCCGGTGCGCCGTACCCAGGCGTCGAGCGCCTCGGCGCGGCGCTGGCCGATCTCCGGCCGCCGCGCGTGCACGGCGGCCTCGATCGTGTCCAGGCTTGCCAGCAGAGCGACGATCGGATGTGCTGCCTCGTGCCCGTGCTCGTCCAAGCGGGCGAGCAGGTCGAGTGCAGCATCGGCGCGACCTGCCGCCAGAGCGGCCATTCCACGGTTCCAGTGGGCCGAGGCGCTGACCGCACGGTCGCGGCGCGGCCCGGCCAGCTGCAGGGTCCGAACGGTCAGATGGTCGACGCTGCGGCCGTCACCGCGGGCGGCGGCGAGCCATCCGAGGCAGTTCCGGCACTCCGCAGCGATGTGCTCGGCACCGATCCGCTCGGCCGACGCGAGCCCCTCGGCCGCGGCGTCCTCCGCAGCGCCCCACCGGCCCGCGGCGATGTCGAGTCGCGCGATCCGAGCCAGCGCCGCAGCAAGCGAGGTGCCATCGGCGTGACGGCGGTGCCTGCGGACAAGGGCGTGCACGGCATCGGCGAGTGGCTCGTCGAGGCCCCACACCAGTCCGAGCGGCGACGCCGGGAGCAGCTGCGACTCCACCCGGGAGATGTGCGCCATGACGTCACCGAGTTCTGCCGACGACGCTGCCCGTGCCGGGTCCGTTGCTGGCCCCCACCACGTCCGGACGATCGGGAGGACGTCGGGCAGCCCAGGGGTCGTCAGCCCCGCAAGACGAGTGAGGGTCTCGCCGACGAGGTCGTCGCGGGCCGCGGACCATCCCGCGTGCAGGGCAGCGGCGCCGAGCTCCACTCTCATGCGCGGATCGTCGAACGCGGCGATGTCGCGACTGATCGATCGGTGGGCTCGTTCCAGAGACCCCTCGGCGAGTTCGAGTACCCCGCGCAGGCCGCGGCTGGCGCGGGTGGCCAGGACCTCGTCGGTCAGGCTCCGGGCATCGGCCAGCAGCCGACGCGCCATCGTGGCGTCGCCGCCGTGCCAGGCGGCCACGGCTGCGCGGGCGAGCCTGCGGGTCGCAGCTGCCGGGTCGGCGGACAGCTCGGCGGCCCGCCGCAGGATCGGTACCGCGCCGGCGCCCGAGGGCACCGTCTGCTCGAGCAGCCCGGCGATCTCCTCGTCGACGTCGTGAACGGTCGCGGCCCGGTGCCAGACATGCCCGCGACTGCCCGGGGGAAGCGCGGCGGCCAGGGTCCGGTGGGCGTTCCTGCGCTCAGACGGGGAGGCGCTCGCGTAGACAGCGGCCCGGACCACCGGGTGCCGTAGCGCAGGCCGATCGGGCGTCCCGGCGAGCAGACCCGACCGGATCGTGTCTTCCCAGACCGGCTCCTCGGCGTCGCGGGAACGTGCTGACCGTGCGAGCGTGAGCTGATCACCGTCGGCACGAGCCGCGGCCATGAGCACGACGAACTCGCGTGCCGGGGTCGGCATGGTCTGCAGGCGCTCGGCGAAGGCCTTACGCAGCCGGGGCCCCACGGGCACCGTGCCGGCGGCAAGATCGTCGATTGGTATAGGCAGCTCGTGCAGTGCCAGCGGGTTGCCCCCGCCTGCTTTCACCGCGCGGGTGACCTCGGGGCCGTCGAGGCCGGGGTGGGCGGCGCCGACCAGTTGGGCGGCGTGGTCGTCAGCGAGAGGCCTCACCGCGAGCGGATCGACCCCCTCCCACGATCCGCCGGCAGGCGCGTCGTGGCCGGCGACCAGGACCACCACCGGATCGGTCCCCACCCGCCGGGCGACGAATCCGAGCACGAACTCGGTCTCCGCGTCGAGCCGGTGTGCGTCGTCCACGACGATCAGGAGCGGGCGGTCGACTGCCAGCGCCGACAACAGGGACAGGACCGCCACGGCGGTGAGCGACCGGCCCGCTCCGGTGACCTCGCCCGCGAGCACGCCTCGCAACGCTGACGCCTGGGACACCGGAAGAGTCGCGATCAGGTGCTCGACCGGCCGGAGCAGCGTGTCCAGGCCGGCGAAGGGGGTCCCGGACTCGCACCGTGCGGGCTGTACCGCCAGCGGGGCGAAATCGGGAGACGCCGCGGTGACGTGGTCGAGAAGTGCGGTCTTGCCGATGCCCGGCTCACCCCAGAGCACCAGGGCGCCACCCGTGCCACGGCGGGCTCGGTCGAGCACCTCGGTCACGGCAGCGATCTCTGCCTGTCGTCCGACGAGCGGAGCCGGAGCACCGGTTGCCCTCATCGCGTCCCCTCAGCCGTGACCATCTTCCGGCCCCAGAAGTCCGTGCCATACCGTCCGAGGCCGGCGGGATCGTCCGACGCCCCGACGAGGACGCCGACCCCGTGCACGAGCGCGATGCCGGTGAGCCCCGCTCGGATCCTGATGAGCGCATCCTCGGGCCCCTGCTGTGGCAGTGCCACACCACCGAGCCGGGTCCCGTTCGGTGGTGCCGACCTGACCGTGAATGGTGTGCGCATGCTCAGCGGCCTGCCGCAGGTGCTCCTGGGCCCGCAGACCACGGGCCCGAGTACCTTGACCGATGGCCCCGCCGCCGCGGGTAGGGTCGGGTCCCGTTCGTCGATCGCCGACGACGAGCTTGCGCATCGAGCACGCCGAACCGCTGCCACGGCACGGGCAGCGTATGGACGAGGCGCTCGCCGCAGGCGCACGCCGAGGTCGGCGCCGCGGGGCGAGGCGCCGGTGGCCGTGGTCATGGCGACTCCTCCGAACCGGAGCGGACGCCCTTAGGGAGTGGGTCTCCCAGGAAGGCGAGCAGGGCGGCGTTGACCTCGTCGGCGTGAGTCCACAGCAGCCCGTGCGGGGCGCCGTCGATCTCCACGTACTGCGCGTCGGGCAGGGCCCGGCGGAAGCGGTGGGCCGTGACTTCGATGGGGAGGATCCGATCGGCGGTGCCGTGCAGGATCAGGGCCGGCGTGCCGCTGGCCCGGACGGCCTCGACGTCGGCGCGAAAGTCCTCGATCCACGAGGAGACGACGGCATGGGCGGCCACGGGGGCGCTGGAGATGGCGACGTTCCAGCTGGCTGTGACCGCCTCCTGGCCGATGCGGTTGCCCAGGTTCTGGTCGAGGTTGTAGAAGTTGGAGAAGAACTGCTCGTACCAGGCGTAGCGGTCGCCCTTGGCCGCGGCCTCGATGCCGTCGAAGACGTCCTGGGGCACACCGTCTGGGTTGTCGTCCCGAGCGACGAGGAAGGGCTCCAGGGAGGCCAGGAAGGCGAGCTTCGCGACCCGCTGGTGGCCGTATCGAGCGATGTAGCGGGCGAGTTCGCCGGTGCCCATCGAGAACCCTACGAGGACGACATCGCGCAGGTCCAGGGTCTCCAGCAGGGCATTCAGGTCGGCGGCGAAGGTGTCGTAGTCGTAGCCGGTGCCGACCTTCGACGAGCGGCCGAAGCCGCGGCGGTCGTAGGTGATGACGCGGTAGCCGGCGGAGAGCAGCTCGCGCGTCTGGCGCTCCCAGCTGTGGCCGTTGAGCGGGTAGCCGTGGATGAGGACGACGGGCTGACCCGCGCCTTGGTCCTCGTAGTAGAGCTCGACCGGCGTGCTGTTCTCGTTCCCGATGGTTACGTGTCCCACGATCTTTCCTTTCCGAGGGTGGTGTGCCTGCTATTGACCGACGAGCCGCCGTACCGCGATCGTTGTCGCCTCGCCGATGGTGGCGTTGCCGGCCGTAGACTCCGGGTCGGCCGGGTCGGCGTAGACGGCGAGACCAGCGGCGCGCGGTCCGGGGGCAGCACGATCCCGACGTCGTTGCGCTCGCCCTGTGCTCCGGTCCCGATCCTGTCCCCGATCAGCCACCCGGCTGGCACGCCGGCCCGGATGGTGGCGTCGCCGGTGGTGTTCGCGACGCGCGAGGTGGTGAGCCGCTCGCGGCCGGCCGGCTGCAGGCCGCCACCGAGGGGCACCGCCCGCATGCTCTCGACGATGGCGGCCGGTGTGGTGGTGTCGCGCTCGTCGTCTGGGCCGGTGGAGACGTTGAGCTGTGGCTCGTTGCAGTCGAAACGGGTGGTCGCGTCATCCAGGCCGGAGGCGAACGCGGTCACGGCGGTATGTCCGCCGAGGAGGTCGAGGGGCAGGTTCGTCGCCGTGTTGTGGCGTTGGCGCGCCGCGGCGGCTCCTCCAGCAGGCCGACGTCGGGGTAGTGCCGCACCGCACCCACAGTGGTGCCGGCGAGTTCGGCGAGTTGGCGGGGTCTCCAGGCCACGGCTGTTCCCTTCAGGTGTCGTCGACCGACGTGTCGTCGGCCCAAATGTCTTCGGCGTGGTCAGGGGCGCGTGAGCCGGCGCCGGCGATCGGCCTCCGACAGCCCGCCCCACCGCCGTGCAGCTCCCGGTGGGCCAGGGCGTGGACGGCGACCCGCTCGCGCTGCTGCCGTAACGGGAGGACTCCTCGTCGGCGGGGAAGAACACCTCGGTGCTGATCACGGTGGCCGCTCCCTTCCCGGTCGCTCTGCTGTCGGCTCTCAGAGTCGCGGGGAAGGCGCCTGGTCCGCGTCGGTGGAAATCCCTTATCCCGTCACCGACCCTGGCGCGGGGGAGGCCGGCATCTTGACGACCCGGTGCTGCCCGCGCGCTTCGCGTCGGTGACAATTACCGGATAGACGCCGTGTCGGCGCCAGGGGAGGACCAGGCGATGCTCGTGGGACGGCGCGCCGAGCAGGCGGCGCTCGAGCAGCTGCTGGCTCAGGCGCAGGGCGGCGACAGCGGAGTGTTGGTGGTGCGCGGGGAAGCCGGCATCGGCAAGTCCGCCCTCCTGCAGCACATGCGGGAGACCGCCGTGGCGGCGGGATTCGGGGTTCACGACGCGGCCGGGGTGGAGGCCGAGGCAGAGTTCGCGTTCGCGGGCCTGCACCAGTTGTGCGCCCCGTTCCTGGCGCGGGCGGTCGAGCTGCCCGAGCCGCAGCAGGCCGCGCTCGGGGTGGCGTTCGGGCTGCGCGAGGGTGCTGCGCCGGACCGGTTCCTGGTGGGGTTGGCGGTGCTGAGCCTGTTGGCCGAGAACGGGCCGTTGCTGTGTGTGGTCGATGATGCGCAGTGGCTCGATCAGGCGTCTGCGCAGGTTCTGGCTTTCGTGGCCCGGCGAGTGGGGGCCGAGCGGGTGGTGATGGTGTTTGCGCTGCGCGATCCCGGTGTGACCGACGTCGAGGCGTTCAGCGGGTTGCCGGAACTGCGCCTGGCGGGGCTGGGGGCCTCCGATGCCCAGACGCTGCTGGCCACCGCGGTCCGCGCACCACTGGACGATGTGGTGCGCGACCGGATCGTAGCCGAGGCGCGCGGCAATCCGCTGGCGTTGTTGGAGCTACCCCGGGGTGCTCCGGCGGTGCAGTTCGCGGGCGGGTTCGAGCTGCCGGACGTGGTGAGCGTTCCGCGCCGGATCGAGGACGGCTTTCGGCGCCGCGCGAACAGCCTGCCTGCCGACGCGCGGATGCTGCTGGTGGTTGCCGCGGCCGAGCCGACCGGGGACGCGGCGTTGCTGTGGCGCGCGGCCGCGGAGCTGGGGATCGCCCGCGAGGCGGCTGCGCCCGCGGAGGCCGCCGGGCTGCTGGAGTTCGACTTCCGTGTGCGGTTCCGGCACCCGCTGGTGCGCTCGGCGGTCTACCGGGCGGCCACACCGACCGACCGGCGCCGGGCGCACGGCGCGCTGGCCGCCGTCACCGACCAGCAGGTCGATCCGGACCGGCGTGCCTGGCACCGCGCGCAGGCGGTGGTGGGCACTGATGAGGACGCCGCCGCGGAGCTGGAGCGTTCGGCCGGACGGGCCCGCGCCCGCGGCGGGTTGGCCGCCGCGGCGGCGTTCCTGAAGCGTGCGGCCGAGCTGACCCCCAGGCCGGCCGTCCGGGCGGAACGGGCCCTGGAAGCTGCGCACGCCAAGCACGAGGCCGGTGCGTCCGAAGCCCTGGAGCTGCTGACAGTCGCCGCGGCCGGGCCGTTGGACGCCGTGGCACAGGCCCGCCTAGAGCTGCTGCATGCTCGGATCGCGTTCCACGGGGCAAGGGGCGGCGAGGGGCCGCGGATGCTGCTGGACGCCGCCAAGAGCCTCGCCCCGCTGGACCCGCCGCTGTCCCGGGAGACCTACCTGGACGCGCTCGATGCGGCAATCGTTACTGGCGACCGCGGACCCGGCGGCGGCGTGCGTGCGGTGGCCGACGCAGCCCGGGCCGCGCCCGCACCACCGGAGACGCCGAGGCCCGTGGATCTGTTGCTCGACGGGCTGGTGACGACGTTCACGCAGGGCTACGCGGCAGGAGTGCCCGGCCTGCGGCGGGCGTTGGACGCCTTCAATCGTCACGAGCGGGACGATCATGCCGTGAACGACAGCGACGACCGCCGCTGGCTGTGGCTGGCCGGCCGGACCGCGATGTCGCTCTTCGACGACCAGATGGTGCACGCGCTGGCCGCTCGTCATGTCCGGCTGGTCAGGGAAGCCGGCGCGCTGGCCACGCTCCCGGCAGCACTGCTCGTCCAGTCCGTCATGCTGGTGCTCTCTGGTGACTTCTCCCGGGCCGCCGAACAGACCGCGATCGCCGCCGCGACCAGAACTGTGCCCGTGCTCCACGGCCAGCTCATCCTGGCTGCCTGGCGCGGCCGCTCGGACGAGACCACCGAGATCCACGCGACCATGGTCCGGGAAGCGGCTGGACGTGGGCGCCGAACTGAGGACTTCCTGGCGCAGTACGCCATGGCGGTGCTGCACAACGGTCTGGGCGACTACCCGGCGGCTCTGGTCGCTGCGACGCGGGCTTTCGAGTCCGACGAGCTGACCCACAGCAACCTGGCCCACTCCGAGCTCATTGAAGCGGCATGCCGTAGCGGCCGGCCGGAGGGTGCGACCGCTGCGCTGGACCAGCTCAGCTCACGGGCGCTGGCCAGCGGCACCCCGTGGGGGCTCGGGCTGGCAGCGCGCTCACGGGCATTGGTCAGCACCGGCCCGGCCGCCGAGGAGTACTACCGCGAGGCGATCGAGCAGCTACGAAACTGCCGAGTGGCCACCCAGCTGGCCCGAGCTCATCTCGTCTATGGCGAGTGGCTACGCCGCGAGGGCCGCCGCCAAGGCGCCCGCCAGCAGCTCCGCACCGCCCACCAGATGCTGTCGGACATGGGTGCGGAAGCGTTCGCCGCACGCGCCGCCCGCGAGCTGCGCGCCACCGGCGAGCACCCACGCAGCCGGTCCGCCCAGCCCTCGGACGCGCTCACAGCACAGGAGCTGACGATCGCCCGGCTGGTAGCTACCGGGGCGACCTCCCGGGAGGTCGGCGCACAGCTGTTCTTGAGCCCGCGCACCATTGAGGCCCACCTCCGCAGCATCTTCCGCAAGCTGAGCATCACCTCCCGGCGACAGCTGCGGGACCTGCGGCTTCCCTGACGGGCTGGCAGCGTGCGTGCTATGTCGCGGTACAGCGAATGCCGCCCGGAAGGCCAGCGAGCTGCGCCCTTTGGAGCTCGTAAAGGATCAAGAGCGCGCCGTCTTGAGGCGACGCCTGCGAATGAGCGTGCAGACGAGGGGGACGACGGCGGGCGGCTTAAGGCGACGGTGAATCGCTCGGCACGGCGGCATCGCCACCTTCCTCGAACGGCGCAGGTACACGGTCAGACGTGGCACACACCGTACGCGCCGACAAGCGAACCCACCCGACGATCCGAGGCGCGCTACCCCTCGGGCAGGACCGTGGCCGCCCACGCACGTTCCTCAGCCCACGCTGCAGCCCAGGTCACAGCATCCCGAAATGCACCTGACGCACCATCAGAACGAGCGTCAAATGAGCGTCAAGACACCTCGGAGAGCGTCATTTGAGCGTCAAGATTTCGCCCGTAACGCGCATAGCGCACATCCCGCACACCGAGTAAAGCCGCAGGTCAACGGCCCTTATCGGCAGGCTCAAGGATCGCGACACACTCCACATGATGCGTCATCGGGAACAGGTGGGCCCTTCAGCGAACCGATCGCGTTGCACTTCACCGTGCGCCCCAACACTCTGTCCCGTCGGGGCTCCACCCCTTCAGATACGCCTTGAGTTCCTGTGCTGTCGGCTCCCTCGGAGTCGGCATCCCTGGCAGACGGTTCAGGGGATCGATCGCCTGCACGAATTCACGCGCCCACTCCAGCCAGTGCCTGGCCGATTCCAGAGCCGAGTCGTCCACGGCGCTGCCCGGTTCGGTAAGACGATGCTCGAGAGCATCGCAGTACGCACCGAGTACGGCGGCCTCCTGCCAGCGTCGGGCCTCTTCGCGAAGCACCTCGGCGAGTTGATCCCGAACAGCGAGCTTCGTCACCTCCTCCCTGGCCGCCCGCCAACGAACCTCACGCTCAGCCCTGGCCTTCTCCTCGTCCTCTCTTCTCCGAGCGTCCTCCAGCACTCGCGCCTCGATCTCGCCGAGGATCACACCCAGTGCGTCCTCGAGCGCCCTCCCTTTCCGATCGCGCCAGCGGCCTGGCCGATCGGACCGGCCGTGGTCGAGTTCCACGACAAGACGCGCGGAGCGCTCTGGATTCGCGGACTGCGGGAACTCCTGCCGGACCGTGACGGTGTGCACTAAGCCGTCGACAACCACTTCCACGCCGCCCTCGCGCCGCGAGTAGTACGTCCGGGCCTGCCTGACCTCGTACCCTGGCCGTACCGCCTCGGCGGCCAGCGCCTGCAGCATCAGGAGTGACCGGCGACGGAGTACAGGGGGCATGACCAACTGCCCGTCATCGTCCCTGAGCGCGGCCACCGCCGGATGGAGGGAACTCAGTCGTGTGGGGACTGGAGGCACCGACGCGTTGGGCTTCGGGCGCTGTGTCCGTGAGTTGGGATGCGGGCCCTCGGCGAGGAAGATCTCCAGCCCACCTACGCCGAAACGGGCCTTCTCAATGCGTGTGCCTTGCGGTTCCAGGTTGTGCCGCTTCGCGTAATCGACGACCCGCCGCCATTCTGCGACCTCGTCGTCATCGAGGTCGGCAAGACGGACCCGCCCCTCAGAGACCAGACGATCGACCAACTCCTGTGCCTTCGCCCGTCGGGCACGCGCGATGGGTCGTTCACCGTAGGGCGTCGGACTGCGCTTTCGACTCTTTGCTTGGCGCCGTGCTCCGCCTTTCGTCGGCGTTCCGACGGACATCGCCTGAACACCGTCGTCCGTAAACCCTGGATCGTCGGGATGGCGACGATGCCGAAGGTAGAACCGGCCGACGTCAGTGACCTCCACGTGGGCTTCCCCACCGCTCTTGCTGACCGTCAGCAGGCCACGGTCGCGCAGCGCGTAAGCCGAGCGCCATTCCCCCGCCGCCCAGGCTCCAGGTTCCTCACCGGCCGCGAGCCGCTCCAGGAGCGCGCGCTGCCGTTCGTTCAAGGCGGACCAACGATGCACGAACCCCAGCCCACACTGCGCCCCCTGACGCTGCATAGAGCCGAAAGAGTGGCCGTCGGCAGTGGGAGTTCCCTGGGACTTTTCTGGGACTTCCGGGCTGCATCAAACGGCATGGGCATGAAACAGCCGAAAGGCCATCTACGCAGGTCAGCGGAGTGATCTCACCTAGACTGGCAGCTCACGGCTCTCAATGGCCCTTCCGGGACATCTCACCACAACAGCCGCCCGTACCGCCTTCCGATGATCTGCATCCTGACGCCCGACCACGCGCGGGCGCGCTGTGCCGTGAGCGCCTCGCCGACACCAGTGCTCGCTTCGCGGACGACGAGCAGATCACAGAGCCGATGGGCAACGCCCCGTCCAGCCAGTGACTCGTCGTAATCGCCACAAGTCGCCGGACGAGCATCGGGATCGCGTCTCACACTTCTGTTGTCGGGGCCACTGCTGGGGAGAATCTGGGGAGAATGAGCGCCGCTGGGGAGCGCGTGGGGAGAATCGACTACGCAACGCGGCACGATCCTGAACGACACCGAAAGATCCATCTGCGCAGGTCAGAAGCATCCGATACTGCATCCCCGCAGGTCAGCGCCATCAAGTAGACAACTTCAAGAAGATCTCGAGCTGGGCGGCGATTCTGTTTGCTCCCACGCTCGTGGGGACCATCTACGGCATGAACTTCGAGGACATGCCCGAGCTGGGCTGGAGCTTCGGATACCCCTTCGCAATCGGCTTGATGGCGGTGGTTTGCGTCAGTTTGTACCTGATTTTCAAGCGGCGGGACTGGCTCTAGGGTCGACCAACCCCTACTCAAGTAGCGTGCAGCTTTGCTCTCGCGCTCGGATCACGGGCCGTGCTTCTGGAGGAGCGGTGCTGCTGGTGCGCGGCTGCCGAATGGCGCACGCTGTGGTGCGGCGTCGGCTGCGGGGCTGATCCCGCGCTCCGGGCTCTCGCCCTCGGCTGTCTCGCCGGACCGCACCGCCGTCCCCACTGCTGTCGCTGTCCAAGCGGCGAACTACCGATCGCCGACCGGGCCGACCGCGCCATGGCCGACCAGCACCACGGAGTCCTTGAGCTTGAGCAGGAACGGATTGCCCGGTCCTGCTCCTTCTCCCACACCGCGCGCAGGCACGCGCGCAGAGCGCCGACCCAGTTGATGCCGATCACGAGCAGCGGCGCGCACGCGGTGATCGGTGCCGAACTGCCGAGCGAGGACCAGCTGGGGAAACTCCAGGACGAGATCGCCACCCAGGCGCCAGGCCTCTCCCACCTCCTGGACCTGGACGGTCTCGTCGAGCATGCCGGATCCCCACGGTGATCAGCGGAAAGAGGACGACGAAACTGGTGAAGCTGACGGCCGCGGCGAGCCTGGCCCAGTGGACGGCATCCAGCCGCTCGAACGCCCGCCAAGCGTGCGTCCGCATCAGCTTTCCGATCCGGTGCGGCAAGACCGTCTGTGGGGCGCGCGGCAGGTCGCCAGGCAGCTGACCTGGATCGTCAGTGAGCGGCCCGGTGGCGGTGGCGGAACCAGTGGTCCTTGTGACGGGGGCGATCGACCGGTCCGGCAGGGTCTTCCTCATCCCTCTCCGCCTGCGCCGTCTGCGCGCGGGCGGAGTCGCGTTCGTTGATCAGAACGTCCCGTTCCTGTTCGGCTGCGGCTGTCTCGTGCCGAGACTGCTTGAGCCCGTGACGTGCGGTGCGGCCGCGACGAGCGCTGCGGCGTGTACCGGTCAGGAGCAGGCTCAGCCCGAGCAGAGCCGCCGCCCCGACGACGAGGCCGTAGAGGAAGAGGGTGCCGGTGGAGCCGGTGACGTCGACTCCGAAGACGGAGAATCCGCCGGTGAACTCGTGGGCGCTGCCGCTGTTGGAAAGAACGCCGACGACGCCGATGACTACCGCGGCGACGAGAATGACAAGTCCGAGGATGATCATGACGTACTCCTGGGATCTGCTTCCTGTCCCCACGGTAGAGCCGTTGTGCCGGGCACGCCACCGCCATGGGTTGCGTCTACCCTGAGGATGAGGTAAGGGCGAGACCGTGGGACGCCGACACTGGTGGACGGCCTCTGGCCGCCCATCCGCCACGACCCCCAGGAGGCGTAGCGCCATGGCCTTCTTCCTGGTTCTTCTCAGCGGCTCCATCGCGCTGGTCGTCATCGGCGCTGTCGTCGAGGGCATGCTGTATCTGCTCTCCATCGGCGTGCTGCTCCTCATCACCGCCGTGCTGTACCTGCTCGTGCGCTCGGTATCGCGCTCGCGCCGGCGCCCGGCCCGCTGACGCGTGATGGTAGATGGCGGACCACCACTCCACATGCCCACCTGCCCACCTGCGGTCGGTGGCGGGAGCGGGACCGTTCGCCGCTGTTGTGTTGACCAGTGCGTGGTGACGGTCCGGCCCAAGGGCGAGCCTGCGCGAGGAGCCGGCAGATCCGGCTCGGGTCAAGCGCTCACAGGCGTCGCCAGCGAGCCGAGGCGAAGGAGAAGACGCCGAAGAGAACCAGCCCGATCGCGACGCCAACCAGGAGCCATGGCCCCACCGGTGTCTGCGTGAAGCTACGGAGCGTCGCGTCCACGCCCTTGGCCTCGTCCGGGTCGAAGCGGACGGCTGCCACCAGGATGAAGATCCCAGCCACGGCGAACACCACACCACGTGCCACGCCTCCGCCCACGCCCAGAGCGGTGACAACCTGCTTCGTACGATGGCTCATGGAGCCGGTGTCCAGCTGCCGCAGGAAGCGTCGCATGGCCGCCCGGACGGCGAGTACCGCGCCGATACCGATCAGGAGGCAGCCCGCGGCACCCACCAGCACCCGGCCGTACGGCAGTTTGAGCGCCGATGCCGTCCAGTCCTGCGACTGCGCATTGCCACTGGAGCCCTGCCCGCCCCCGGCGGCATACGCCGCCGTGGCCCAGCAGATGGCGGCGTAGAAGACCGCCCGCCCGCCGTCAAGGACTCGCGAGGCGGCCTTGTGCCGGGGACCCCTGCCAAGCGCGCGGGCGCCCCGCCACAACGCCATGCAGCCGAAGCCGACGACCAGCGCCCACAGCATCGTCCTCCCGAAGGGCTGCGCCGCGACCTGGGCCAGCGCACCCTGGCGGTCCGCCGACTCGCCGCCGCTGCCGAGAGCGATCCGGACGGCCAGTACACCGATCAGGACGTACACCACCCCACGCGCCACAAAGCCTGCCCGCCCGGCTGCAGTCAGTGTCTGCTTCTCCGCGGAGTTCCTTGTCCGGAGCCCGGCAGTCCGGCGCAGCCCATGCACCCAGGACGTCGTCATGACGGCCTCCTCAGATCGCGGTCCGCCATCACCTGGTCGCGCAGGCGTGCACAGGTGCGGGAGATCAGACGGGAGACATGCATCTGGGAGATACCGAACGCCTCGCCGATGCGGTTCTGCGTCATCTCGCAGAAGAACCTCATGTACAGGATCTGCCGTTCGCGTTCGGGCAGTGCCTGCAGCAGGGGGCGGAGCGCCTCGCGGTTGACGATCAGGTCGAAGCCGGGCTCCATGCCACCGAGGGTGTCAGCCAGCGGGTGACTGTTCTCGGAGTGGCCGGGCACGGAGTCCAAGGACCGGGCGGTGAAGCTCTCCAGCGCCCCCTGCCCCAGCCGTACCTCGGCCTCCGTCAGGCCGCTGTGCGCGGCGATCTCGTGGACCGAGGGTTCGCGGCCGTTGAGCGAAGCACACTCACTGCCGGCGGAACGGGCCCGGGCGCCCAACTCCTGTACGCGCCGCGGTACATGGACGCCCCAGAGTTCGTCACGGAAGTGCCGCTTCACCTCGCCGAGGATCGTCGGTATGGCAAAACTCGGGAAGGCGGTGCCGCGACTGGGGTCGAAGCGGGCTACCGCCTTGACCAGGCCCAGTTGGGCGACCTGCTCGAGGTCCTCGAAGGTCTCACCACGATGGCGGAAGCGCCGGGCGAGCCGTACGGCCATCGGCATCCAGGCGCACACCACCTCCTGCCGCAGCGCGGACCTCTCCGGGCCGTCCGGCAGGGCGGCGATACGAAGGAACGCGACGGCGGTATCCGGCGCGTCGTGGTAGGGGTGGTCACTTCGCCGACTCTGCGGGCGTTCGTACGTCACGGACATGTGTCTCCCTGATGGGTGGCATCACTCACCGTGGGAGCCGGCAGACAGCAGCGCACAGGGGAGCAGCGAAAGCTGCTCCCACGGGCGTGCCTCCGGTCTGAAGCACACCAGGCGAGTTCCCCGACAACCCCCTTTCAAACAGGGTCTCTGCAGCCCATCCGCGGCAATCCGTCGGGGACCGCGCGGGGACCGAACGTGGAGGGCGCGGTAGCGAACTCGGCCCAGGGCGGCAGCGGTTGCTCATGAGGCCGCGGTCGGAGGGAGGCCCTTGGACCTGGCGTCCCTTCCGGTCAAAGCCCCGCACCATGTGCCGTTCCCGCCGAACACCCCGGCCGACTCGCCTGACAAGAGGGTCCGGCCGATGTCTGGTCCGGAATCTGATGGTCAACGAACAACGGGGCATGGGCCGTTGGCCGATTCGTGAGTGCGGATGGCCGCGTGTTCGGCATCGCGGCGGGTACGCAGTCGGCATGAGACACCTCCGCGCGCTCGATGCACGGCTCTTCGTACGCGTCGCCTCTGCCCACCCCATACTGCCGTGGGTGACCGGCGCGGCCGTTATGGGTCTGTCCGGCAATCGCGGCGCACGCCGTACCGCACTGCGCGCAACCGGCTCCCTGGCCCTGGCCTCCGCCGCCGTCAGTATCGCCTCCAGGTCGGCCTCCAGCCACCGCCTTCTGCCTCGGCCCACCACCCGGGTGTTGCCGTCCGGGCACGCGGCCGCCGTAGCCGCTTTCACCACCGCCGCCACGTTGGAGTCGCCCCGGCTGGGGGCCGCTCTCCTACCCCTCGCTACAGCAGCCACCGTCTTCCGCGCCCGCACCGGCGCGCCCTCCACCGGTGATGTCCTCGCGGGCGTCGCACTCGGGATCGGTATCGCTGCGGCGACCTGCCGTTGGTGGCCGCTGCACGTGGACGAACCGGCCGAAGCGGCCCGGCCGAACGTCCCCGTCCCCGCGCTTCCCGCAGGCCTGGGACTGATCGCGGTCGTCAACAGCGACGCGGGCGGCGACACGCCGGCCGAAGCCGAACTGCGGATCCTCTTGCCGATGACGGACATTCGGCTCTGCGAAAGCGGCGTCGACCTGCACCTGGTGCTCGACCGAGCGGCCAAGGACGTACTCGCCAACGGGGGCGCGCTCGGGGTCGTGGGCGGTGACGGGACGGTCAACGCGGCAGCGGTCAGGGCCACCGAAACCGGACTGCCGCTGGCCGTGTTCCCCGGCGGCACCCTCAACCACTTCGCCGCCGACCTGGGACTGGCGACCCTGAAGGCCACTGCCGACGCCGTGGAGGCGGGCTGCGGTGGAGCCGTCGATCTCGGCCGTGTCACGACCGAGGGCAGTGCCGAGGGTGACTCCAGCACGTACTTCCTGAACACCTTCAGCATCGGCGTCTACCCCGAACTCGTCCGGGCCCGGGAGGCCCGCGAAGCACGCCTGGGCAAGTGGCCCGCCCTCGCCGTCGGCCTGCTCCGCGTCCTCGCCGACGGCACGCCCCGCAAGGTCACCATCGACGGGCGGCACCGCCGACTGTGGCTGCTCTTCGCCGGCAACAGCCGTTACGACCCACCCGGCTTCGCCCCCTCCTACCGCCGCAGCCTCAATGACGGACTTCTCGACATCCGCGCCGTCAACGGCAGCCATCCCTTCGCCCGCACCCGGCTCATCGCGGCCTTCCTCACCGGCACCCTCGCGCGCTCCCGCGTCTACCAGGCCACCACCGTGACCCGGCTGCGCATCGACGGCGTGGGAGAGGAGGGGGACTACACCCGTGACGGCGAGGTGAGCCCGGCCGCCGACACCCTCCTCCTCGACAAGTCGGTGCGTGCGCTCACTGTCTACCTGCCACCGCCGCGGTGACGCCGCCGGCGGGGTCGGCGCTCTTCGAGCGTTCTGCCTGCTCAACGGCTTTGCGGTCAGGGAAGGGGCAGGCCGGTGTTTCATTTCCACGAGGTGGGCTACACAACGGAGGCGTCCGACGGCCGTCCTGGACGAAGGCACCGGAGAGTTGAACCCACAGCTCCCGGTGCCGTCCGCTGGGCACGCATGCGTCACCGCCGGTCTGCCAGATGGAGGCGCCGCAGTGCTCGGCGCAGCTCCCGCTGTATCGGTTCCGGGAGCGTCTCGTCCTTCGTCGTGGCGACCAGGGCCGCAGCCACATCCCGGAGCTTGACGTTGCAGTGCTGCGACACGTCCACCAGCAGGTCCCAGGCCCTCTCGCTGGAACACGGTGCCAGGGCCATCACCATGCCGCGCGCCTGGTCGATCACCGCACGGCTCGCCAGCGCGCGGCCCAACTGCTCGTTTCTGGTGCGTAGTTCGACGACCTCTGTCAGTAGAGCCGTTTCCTCCGCCGAAGCCACGGCCGTCAACAGCCGCTGTTCTTCGCGAGGCGTGGTCAGCTGGCGCATGGTGCGTACCTCACAGGGCAGACATCCTGTCCGCAGGCGGTCAGCGGCGCGCCAGTTGCCGTTCGCCGGCCGCACCGGGCTTGTAGGTCAGTCCGTAGTGCTTGTTGCGCCATTCCCGGACGTCGGCTGCGTGCATCATGGCCTTCCCCTTCCGGACGGCTGATCCGCCGGTGAGGAGTCGCACCCCCGGTCTTCCGCGTAAAGCTGCCGCAGCGCACGCCGCAGCGCACGCTGCATCAGCCGCGAGAGCGGCTTACCCTCCCAGGCGGCGACCACGGCCGCAGCCACCTCCGGAAGTTTGGTGTTGCACTGCCGCGAGATATCCACGAGCAGGTTCCTGGCCGGGCCACGGCGGCAGGGGGCCAGGACCATCACCATGCCGCAGGCCTGGTCGATGACCATACGGCCGGCCAGTGCCCGCCGCAGCTGATCATTCTCGGCGCGCAGTGCGACGACATCCTGACCGGCCGCATTCTCCGCCCAGGCCTCAGCCGTCAGATCCCACCAATTCTCCGGGAGCATGGTTGTGCGATGCATGGCATCTGCCTCTCCACGATTTCCGCGCGTCCGGTGTGGCTGAAGCCGCCACGGAATCTCTGGATGTCGGGCAACTTCATGGGTCACTCACGGCGTTCATGGTCCCGACGATCCTCGCGCCTCCAGCGCGCCCGGTGCCGACGGCTGTAACGACGGTTCCAGCGGTCCTGACGATCCCGGCGATTCTCGTAGTCCCGGTAGTCCCCGAGATCGGAACCGTCGCCATGGATCCAGCCTCCTCCGCGATCGCGGCCGTGCCGGGTGGCGCCGAAGACCAACACGGCTGCGGCCACCCACCAGATGGGGTTGATGAAGCCGAGGCCGAACAAGACCACGATCAGGATGAGAAGCAGAACGAACACGGCGGGCCTCCTCGGAGCGGAACAAAGCATCACTGCCGGGGGCCGGGGCCAGTACGAACAGCGTAGCCCTCCCCCGAGGTTGCGGACAGCGACCACGTCAGCGTCTTCCGCCGGAACCAGATGGCCACTTGACATCTGTCCAGGGAGCGCGGCGAGGGCTAGCGTGTGCGGTACGGCCCGAGCCCCCGGCAGCGTCGAACACCTCTCGCGCCCCTTCGAGAGCGCACCTTGCGCATCAGTGCCGGACCCTGTCCCGCCCCCAGCGGGCCGCTCCGGCACTCGCCGTCGCTGCGCGATCCCTGCGCAGCCTCGATGCGCCCCATGCGGGCACCGTCCATCGACTGCCCGCCATGTCGCACGTATCCACCGACAGGCGATACACATGTACGCGCTGATCGTTCCCGCTTCGACCCCCTTCGTCCTGCTCGCCACCGTGATGGGTCTGTCCTGGTGGGAGGACCACGTCCTGCCGGCGCCGCCGGCCGAGCCGCTCGAAGCCCCCGCCGAGGCTCCGTTTGTCCCGGCGGCCCCTGCCCAGCTCGCAGAACTCCCCCGTGTCGACACTCCGTTGACAAGGGAAGTCGTCGGGCGTTGACTGACAGCACGGCGTAGGGCAATGCCACTCCGGATCACTCGGTCGACGCATTCCACCTTCCCGCTTCGCCCGGACCCCGCGGAACTCAGGAACTTCCCGCGATCTGGAGGCCCGGCAATGATCCTGTGGATTCTTCTCCTTCTGCTGATCCTGGTGGTGTTCGGGTTCGGCTTCACCATGCAGGCCCTTTGGTGGGTCGCCGCCGTACTCCTGGTCGTCTGGATCGTCGGCTTCGCGATGCGCGGGCGCGGCGGTGGCAGGAGTGGCGGTGGCGGCCGCCGGTACAGCCGCAGTCGCGGATAGCCCACACGAGGCGCTCTCCCGCCCGCGGGAACGGCGGCCTCTACGGCGATCACGCGCGGGAGCCCATCCAGCGAACGAGCAGAGGACCACCATGAGTGTCGGTCAGACGATCAAGCACAAGACCCAGGCATTCAAGGGCCGGGTCACCGAACGTATCGGCCGGACCACCCGCAACAGGCGACTGCAGCGCGAAGGCAGGACCGACCGGGTCTCCGGAAATCTGAAGCAGTCCGGTGACAAGGCCAAGAACGCTTTCAGGCGCTGACCACGAACGCCCCGGGTGGTGTCCGCGTTGCGTGGACGCCACCCGGCAGGCCAACGCGTAGACAGCCAACAGGAATTGATGGGGACGGTAATGGAGCAGAGCACCCTACGAGCCGAGAGCCAGGGAAGGCCGCCATGCTCACCATCGTGATCATCGCCGTGATCGTCATCGTGGCGGTCGCCGTCCTCGTCGTCGGACGTGGCCGCATCCGGGACGGCGGCGGGCGCGGGCTGAAGCACCGCTTCGGACCCGAGTACGACCGTGCCGTCGCCGACCACAACGGCGACACCAAGGCGGCCGAGCGGGAACTCGGCGAGCGCGTCAAGCAACACGGCTCCCTCACGGAACAACCGCTGTCACTCGAGGCCCGCGCGCAGTACACGGCTCAATGGGCCGGCATCCAGGAACAGTTCGTCGACTCGCCGCAAAAGGCGGTCACCGAGGCGGACACACTCCTTGCACACCTGGCGAAGGACCGGGGCTTTCCCGGTGAACAGTTCGAGGAGCAGTTCGCCGCCCTCTCCGTCCACCACGCCGACCAGGTCCGCGGCTACCGCAGCATGCACACGGCCGCCCGCGGCCAGAGCGGTACCGAGGAAATGCGGGAGGCCATGGTCGAAGCCCGAAGCCTCTTCGAGGCACTGGTCACCGAACAACCGGCCGACCCGGATCAGGACAGTCCGCAGACCCCCCAGTCCCCCGACGACCGCGGCCACGCACCGTGGGCACTGAACCGACGCCACGCGAAGGGAAGCAGCACCTGATGTCACACAACGCCGAACACGCCATGCACCGCCCGACCGGAAGCCCGAATCCCTCGACCCCGCGCGCTCCGCAAACACCCCGCACCGAATCCGCTGACGCACCGCGTGAGCGCGACACCACCGCGGACCGCCCCGATCCCCCGCCGGGTCCGGAACTGGTCCCGCAGGGCGAACGGGACAAGCTCACCCTGCGCCTCCAGCAGGCCCTGAACAACTTCGTCGACAGCCCACACAAGGCGGTGGAGGAGGCCGACGCCGTCTTCGATGACATCGCCACCCAGTTCACCAACACCCTCACCGAACGGCGCCGCGTCCTGCGGGCAAGCTGGCAGGACCAGGACACCGATGCACAGACCGAGGAACTACGGCTCGCGCTCAGGCAATACCGGGAGATCACCGAACGGCTGCTGCACATGTCGGCGCCTGCCAGTCAGTAACACTGTCCTCCCCGCGGAAACCACTGCCGCCGCAGTGACCGGTGCGTACACCACACCGGTCGGACTGCGGCGGCTGCGTTCTGGAGGCGGGGCCGACGCACGCTCAACTGCTCCTGCAGAGCTGGTGCCTGGGCCGGCGCGTATCGGCCGACCTCCATCAACCCTCGCGTCAACGCCCCCATGAGCGGGACAGGCCCGGCCATCACGCAGCTGCCGGGCTCCAGAACTATCAAGGGATATTGATGGAGAATCTCAGAGAAGAACAGGAACGGGCGCCCAAGCGGAAGGTGCTCGACCTGACTCTTGTGCAGGTAGTGGCGAGCGCACTCGCAACTGTGGTGGGCGCGGTGCTGGCGTCCCTGCTGGGGGTAACCGGGACGATCATCGGCGCCGCCGTGATCAGTACCAGCGCCACGACAGGCGCAGCGGTCTTCTCGCATGCTTTCCGACGAACGGGCGAGGGGATCCGCAGCCGAGTGCCGCCCGTAGGCGTGCCGAGGACGCCGGACCAGGAGCGGGCGGAACACCGCGCGGACGCCCGGGCGGCGTTCGGTTTACCGGCGGACGCTACGGCCGTTGACGCGATGCCGCCCTCCGGGCCCGGTGGCCCGGATGATGAGCACCGCGGGACAACGGCGGCCTCCACGCCCTCCGAAGGCGAGTCGGTCACCACCTATCGGGGTGGCTCCGTCCGGAGGTCCATCGGCTGGAAGAAGTACGCCCTGGCGACGGGCCTGGTGTTCGCCCTGGCGATGGTCACGGTGACCGCGATGGAGTTGATCATGGGCAAGCCGGTAGCGGCCGTGGTCAAGAATGAGCCGGGCAGGGGAACCTCGGTGGGCGGAGGCACGGCCGGTACCCCCGGCCCCACGGACAGCCGCACACCCACCCCGGGTGCGTCCAGTGGCGCGGCGCCGCAGACGAGCATTTCTGCCTCGCCGGATGAGAGCGCGGCGCCGGACACCAGTTCCCGTCCCAGCTCCAGCCCCAGCCCCAGCCCGAGCTCCAGTTCCAGTTCTTCGATGTCGTCCGCGCCGTCCAGCGGCGGCGCCGTGAGCAGTTCCAACGCCACCGCTGATGAGCAGTGACAAGCCGGTCCGGGCCTCGGTGGGCGGCCTCGTCGGCGAGCAGAGCGCGGAAGGCCCAGTGCACGGAACCGGTGAGGGCCAGCATCAGGACGCTCATACCCGTCCCCGCCAGCCGTGAAGAGATCATGACGATCTCGGGCTTGGCCCCGCGCTGAACCGCGTCCGGTGCAAAGCGGCCGGCGCGGTGAACAGGGCCGCCCGCGAGCACCGCGAGCAGCAGCGTCGTGATGTACATGGCGCGCTGCGCCCTATCGAGCCATGGGGAAACGGGCGGTGAAGGCCAGTGTCAGCAAAAACGCGAACAGGATCTGGACCCGGTCCGGATGATCCTCAACTCCTCGAGTTTCGGTCGGCCTGCGGGCTGGGCGGCCGACGGGATTCGCGGTGCCAGCAGTCCCGATTGCCTCGTTCACAGCTTCAGCAGGTCAGGCGACCAGGGTGTCGCTGTCGCCTCCGGCCCGGAGTCGCACGACTGATCGGCGCAATCCGGGGAAGCCAGCGGGCAGCGGTGCAGCCACCGGGATCATGTGTGGTTCGCCGTCCATCGGCAGGAGTAGACAGATGCTGGCATTCGTGGCGGCCGCCCTCTTCGTCATCGCCTTCGTCATCCGCGTCACCGAGACGTCGACAGAGGTGATCTTCAGCCCGACGAGCCTCATGCTTGTCGGGCTTGCTTTCCTCGCAGTGCACTCGGCCGGCGTGGGGTCTGGCCGGTCCTCCCGGGGAAGCGGACGTCGGCGCTGAGCTGGGCGATGCGTTCCATCCTCTTGTCGGCGGATCCGAACGTGGAGTCGCCTCGGATTGCCCATCAGCCGGGCCGAATTGCGCCCGGATCACACGATCAGCGCCTCCAGCTGGTGGCTGTCCAGATGTCGCGGAAGAGCGACGACGCGGAATCCTTGCCCTGCCCGCCTCGCAGTTGTTCAGTACGTCCGGGACATTCGATCACCGGTATGCCAGCTGGGCTTCACGCCTTGCTGTTTGACGCAGCGCGGCCGCCACGTCACGGAAGGCGGGCGATGGCGGATACGGGAGCGACAGCATGCGCACCATCGATGTCGGCCTCACGGCATCCCGGGTCCCGCGACGCCTGGGCACAGTCCGTAGGGTTCGCCGGAGGAGTACGCTGGGGTTACCGAGAGTATTTCGCGCACCGGCCTCCATGCTCGTGCCGTTTTCGGCGATTGGCTACGCCGGTGCCGGTTCCGACCGGTCCGGAGCAGGGTTCGCATCATGACTGCGACCGTTTCGTACGCGCCGACACTCGAAGACCGGCCCTCCCCTCCCTCTCTCCGCATGTCGCTGGCTCCCAGTGGTTCCGCACCGGCTCTGCTGGACGGCGCCTGGTGGCCCCGCTCCCGCGATCTCTGGGCGGAACTTCCTTCGCTGACGGCCGTGCTCGATCCGCTGTGGGGGCGGATCACCAGGGTCACGGTGAATCCCGCACACTGGCCGACCGTCCCGCACAAGGTGCCCGTCGAAGGGCATGTCGTGAAGGTGGGCTCGTTCATGGCCCAGCAGGACCCGCACCAGATGTTGCTCCTCTCCTACCGCGTGGGCCGCTGGGACCTGCTGGTGATCCCTCCGCAGACGGCTCCCGTCTCGGCCGCCTGGCTGATGGCCGCCGCGAGCGACCCACTGCGCACGTCGACCGCGAGCCAATTGATGGCGGAGGCGGCGCGCCTGCGCACAGTGATGGAGACCGACCGGGCCGTGGAGGCGGTCTGGGACGCCGAAGGAGGCCATGAGGCAGGCGGTCCACCCTCACGTCCACGGATCCCGGCAGTCGCTCTTCCGACACAGCATCCGGCGAAAGGGGTGTGAGGGCCATGGAGACCTTCGTGACCGTAGTGGCGCTCCTGGCGATGGTCGCTCTGGGCGCGTTCCTGATCCACCGGCTCAACAACCAGCACGACGAGCGCATCGCCGATTTCCACTACGGCCGCTCCCGGTCGGCTGCCCGGGGACCGGCGCCATCGGCCCCGCAGCAGGTTCGCGGTCGCGCCGCAACGAGCGGTACCGGTGATCGCCGCGACCATCGCGACGGGGGACGTGGGCGGCTCCGGCCACGGCGCCGGGCCCGGACACAAGGGAAGTGAGTCATCATGCTCCCCACCCAGCTCCTGGCAGACACCAGCAGTGAGCCGGTGCTTCCCGGCACCGCGGTCCTGCGATTGGAGACGACATCCAAGCGCACGGGAACGTTCGACGGCGCGTGGTGGCCACGGTCGCGCGACATCGGGAGCCAACTGTCCGGCCTGGTCATCGCGCTGACGGCCCGGCTGGGCACCATCGCTCGCGTCGGCCTCGACGCGAGCGACTGGGACGAGATGCCGGGCGATCTGGTCGTCGCGGGGCATACGGTCCGTATCGACTGGTCCGCCGTCGGGGACAGCACGATGATCGTCACCAAGGGGGCCCAGGACCGTTTCCTGTTCCTGGTGATCCCTCCACAGACGGCTCCCTCCCCCGCCCACGCCGCGATGGCCATGGCTGTACGGGACAACAACGCGATCTCGGCCGAGCATGTTCTCGCCGCCGCTGGTGTCACCCCGGCCGACCGGACCGTCGTACCGTCCCGCTCTCCCGACTGACAGGGGCGGCAGGATCGCACCGCTCAGCAATCACACAACCCGCAGCCCAGGACCCCGGCCGCCGCACCGCAGACGACAGGCCGGGGTCTTCCCGCGCCGTGTGCTTCCCGGACCGCTCGGGTTCCGGGACACCATCGACGTAAGGAATGTGAGAACCATGGGTGTGCTGATCACCGTGCTGGTGGTGTTCGCCGTGACCGGGCTGGTGCTGCTCGCCATGAGCCTGCGCAACGTCCAACAGTACGAGAAGGGCGTGGTGTTCCGCTTCGGTCGGCTGCTGCCGGACATCCGCGGGCCCGGCCTGCGCTTCATCCGGCCGATCGGCGACCGGATGCGGAAGGTGTCCGTACAGACCGAGGTCCTCGGCATCCCGCCACAGGGGTCCATCACCGCCGACAACGTGACGCTCACCGTGGACGCGGTCGTCTACTTCCGGGTCATCGACCCGGTCAAAGCCCTGGTGAACGTACGCAACTACCCCAGCGCCGTCTCCCAGATCGCCCAGACCTCGCTCCGCGCCGTCATCGGCAGGGCCGACCTGGACACGCTCCTCTCCGACCGCGACCACATCAACGCGGAGCTCAAGAAAGTGATGGACGCCCCCACCGAGGAGCCCTGGGGACTGCGCATCGAACGCGTGGAGATCAAGGACATCGCCCTTCCGGAGTCGATGATGCGCTCCATGTCCAAGCAGGCCGAGGCCGAGCGTGAACGCCGTGCCCGGGTCATCGCCGCCGACGGCGAGTTCCAGGCGTCCCAGCGCCTGAGCGACGCCGCGGCGACCATGGCCGACACTCCGGGCGCTCTCCAACTGCGCCTGCTGCAGACCGTGGTGGACGTCTCGGCGGAGAAAAACAGCACCCTGGTCATGCCGTTCCCGGTGGAGATGCTCCGCTTCTTCGAGCACCAGAGCCGGGAGGCTGACGGCGAGTCCACCCACCGGAGCATGCCGCGCCCCGCACTCCCCGAACTGACCACCCCCATCCCGCCCACCACGCCCGCCTTCTCGCTGCGTGGAAAGCCGGTCGGCTCTCTGAGCGGAGAGCGGGCCGGTTCTCGCGGAGAGCGGATCGGCAAGCGTGCGGCAGCGGCCCGGGAACAGCGGGACAACGGGCCGACACCGGCGGACTCCGACTCTGGCGTGTCACATGCCCACAGCTGATCTCCCCCTGGTCCCGGGCAGTCGTCGGGTGAGCGCGAAGCTCCGTGGCGGCGAGTCGCCCACCATGGACGCGGTGCGGTTGCGTCGGGTGAACCGCCGGCTGGCACAGGGCCTGGGCGGGCGACTGGCGGATCTGTACGTGGACTCCCGCGAGACGTCACCCCGTGAGGCGTACCGCCGTCCCAGCCGTCGGCGCTTTCTGAACCGTCTCGCCTTCGACATCCGTCGGCCGGGGTTCGCCATGGTGATCGCAGAGACGGACGGCCTGGTGGGATGCGCCGTCGGATTCCCGATCCGCGGCGACGGCTTCTATTGGCCAGGGTTTGACGGAGCATTGCCGCACAGCATCGAGCAACTCAACGAGTCAGGAAGCGTCTTCGCGATCACCGACATCCTGGTCCGCCCGCACCCGCAGGACCAGGACGTGGCCCGCCGGTTGCAGGAGCGGCTGCTGACCGACCAGCAGGCGACACTCGGTGCCACCTTGGTGGACCGGGCCGATCTCACAACGCTCGCTGCGCTCCGCTCCTGGGGATGGCTTGACCTGGGAGAGATCTGGAGGCCGATCAGCGCCACGGTGCTCCGGGTGCTGGTCCTTCCCGTCGGGGAACCAACCGCCGTGAGGCTGGAGGGGCTTGCACACGATGCCTGGACACGGTGGCCCGGGTGAGGTCCCACCGCCGGTCGGCCCGTATCCAGGCGCTGGTCGCCGAGCAGGCGGCCCGACGCGGCACCCGGGTCGGCGTGGTGGACGTGTGCACCGCTGCCGTGGCCGCGCTCCCGGTCGGCGGGGCCGGGCTGTCGGCGATGTCCCGGACCGCGCCGAGCCATCCGCTGTGCAGCACCGACGCCATCAGTGAACGACTGGAGGAGCTCCAGCTCACCCTGGGCGAGGGGCCCTGCGTGGACGCCTTCACACAGGGTTCCGCCATCCTGACACCCGATCTGCTGACCGGTGACCTGCAGGACCGCTGGACCGTGTTCGCCGATGCGGCCCTGGAAGCCGGAGCGCGCGCGGTGTTCGCGTTTCCCCTGCAGATAGGGGCGATCAGCCCGGGAGTCCTGGACCTGTACGCCGACGTGCCGACCGTGCTGGACGCGGAGGAGCTGGCCGACGCGCTGGCCTTCGCCGATCTCGCGACGCTGCTCCTGCTCGATACAAGGATCGACGAGACAGGCTCGCCGGCCGGCGGACCGTTGCCGGACCGCAGCTTCGAGGACCTGGGCGGATACCGGCCGGAGATCGACCAGGCCACCGGCATCCTCACCGTCCAACTCGGCGTCGGCATCGACGAAGCCTTCGTCCGGCTCCGCGCCTACGCCTATACGCAGGGACGCCGACTCGCCGAGGTGGCCGCCGACGTCGTAGCCCACCGGCTTCGCTTCTCCCCGGACACGGAACCGAGACGGACCGACGAGGAAACCTGAGGCACCGGTGCCATCCGATGAACGTGCTGCACTTCCCGCCCCTTCCCGGCGGGACTAGTCTCAATCGAGGGTGACACGATGAATCAGCAGCTCCTGGCCAAGACTTTCGTCGAGCTGGCGGACAACCTGGTCGCCGACTTCGACCTGATCGACTTCCTGCGCCTGCTCACCGACCGCTGCGTGGGCATGCTCGGCGCAGGTGCGGCCGGGGTGCTGCTCGCGGACCGCGACGGCGAACTCCGCGTGATGGCCGCCTCCGACGAACAGGTACGCCTGCTGGAGCTCTTCCAGCTCCAGAACGACGAAGGCCCCTGCCTCGAGTGCTTCCGCACCGGCACACAGGTGATCGTCCCCGACCTGACCCGGGAGGTCGATCGCTGGCCGCGCTTCGTCACGGTGGCCCACCACAGCGGTTTCGGGGCAGTCCAGGCCCTGCCGATGCGTCTGCGGGACGAGACCGTGGGCGCCCTGAACCTTTTCCGTGCCGCCCCCGGCCCCTTCGACCCGGCCGCCACCCTCATCGCCCAGGCCCTGGCCGACGTCGCCACCATCAGCCTCCTGCAACAACGCACCACCCACCGCAGCACGGTGCTCAACGAACAGCTGCAGACGGCATTGAACAGCCGGGTACTGATCGAGCAGGCCAAGGGGAAACTCGCCGAACGCCAGGGCATCGACATGGAACAGGCCTTCACCACCCTGCGCGGCTACGCCCGCGCCCACAACCGGCGCCTGTCCGACGTGGCCCGCGCCTTCATCGACGACTCCGAACGCCTCCCCGGACTGGGGTCCTGACCCACTCCGTGCCACCGACCGACGCCCCCGCGCCGGGATTCACGGTCCGTACGGCCGCCGCCGCAGTGCGGCGGCGGCCGTACGTGGCGCGAGGATGGGAGGCCCCCCTCCACCGTGTCCTCGCGCGCTGTCCTCCGCGGCGGCGGGACTGGTGAGAACACCCCGTCTGGAAATGCCGGGAGGACGGAGGCTGGAGCCGCTCACAGCGGCGATGCGGCTCCGGCCGGGCCTGGTTTCCGACTCGGGGGCTGGGAGCCTGGATGGGAAGACCTGCTGGTACCTGACACGGTCGCAGTCCCGTCTTCCCCGCGTGAAGCCTAGAGCAGATACAGGCGAAGCGGAACAGGGCCGTTCGCGGGCGCCGCCCGTGCACCCGGGACATCGTCACGCGGTCCTCCTCGGAACACGGGGGTCGGCCATCACCTGGTCATGCAGGCGGGCACAGGTGCGGGAGATCAGACGGGAGACGTGCATCTGGGAGACACCGAGCTGTAGGCCGATGCGGGCCTGCGTCATCTCGCAGAAGAACCTCATGTACAGGATCTGCCGTTCGCGTTCGGGCAGTGCCTGCAGCAGGGGGCGGAGCGCCTCACGGTTGACGACCCGGTCGAAGCCGGGCTCCATGCCACCGAGGGTGTCGGTCAGGCGGTGGCTGTCCTCGGAGTGGCCGGGCTGGGTGTCCAAGGACCGGGCGGTGAAGCTCTCCAGCGCCCCCTGACCCAGCCGTACCTCGGCCTCGGTCAGGCCGGCGTGTGCGGCGATCTCGTGAGCTGCGGGGATGCGGCCTCCCAGCGAAGCGCACAGCTCATGGTCGGCGGAGCGGACCCGACGGCGCAGCTCCTGTACGCGCCGCGGCACATGAACGACCCACAGTTCGTCACGGAAGTGCCGCTTCACCTCGCCGAGGATCGTCGGTATGGCAAAACTCGGGAAGGCGGTTCCGCGACTGGGGTCGAAGCGGGCTACCGCCTTGACCAGGCCCAGTTGGGCGACCTGCTTGAGGTCCTCGAAGGTCTCACCACGATGGCGGAAGCGCCGGGCGAGCCGTACGGCCATCGGCATCCAGGCGCACACCACCTCCTGCCGCAGCGCGGACTTCTCCGGGCCGCCCGGTAGGGCAGCGATTCGGCGGAACGCGGCGTCGGTGTCCGGAGCGTCGTCGTAGGGGTATGCGCTTCGTGGGCTCTGCGTGCGTTGGTCCGGCATGGGCACGTGTCTCCCTGATGGGTGGAGTCACTCACCGTGGGAGCCGGCAGACAGCAGCGCACAGGGGAGCAGCGAAAGCTGCTCCCACGGGCGTGCCTCCGGTCTGAAGCACACCAGGCGAGTTCCCGGACAGTCCGCTCTCAAACAGCTCTCCGCGACACAACTGCGGCTGCCGACGGCAGGCGTCCCTTCGCCCAACCACACGAACTCGAAGGCTCTGAGCCGTCCGCGATGGACACGGTGCGTCTGCGCCGGCTGAACCGCTGGCAGGCCGAGGGCCTGCGGGAGGACCTGGCGGATCTGTACGTGGAGTCTTCCGCAGCCGCTCCCGGTGAGGAGTTCCACGACCGGCAGAAGTTCCTGCACCGCCTGGCAAACGACGTACAGCTACCGGGATTCGACATGCTGGTCGCCGAGGCGCGCTCCCTGGCCGGGTGTGTCTTCGGATTCCCCGTGCCGCGCGACGGCTCCTGGTGGCAGGGGTTCGACGGACCGATGCCGCAGAACCTTGAGCAACTGACCGCGTCCGGGCATGTCTTCGCGATCCTCGAAACCCTCGTCCATCCTCACCAGCACGCCCACGGGCTCGCCCGCCGACTCCAGGAGCGTCTGCTCGCCGACCACCAGTCTTCGCTTGGTGTCACGTTGGTGGATCAGTCCGACCGTTCGGCCTGTGCCACCTTCAAGAACTGGGGCTGGCAGGAGGCGGGACAGATCCACCGCCTGCCCGGCCCAACGAACTTACGAGTACTCGTTCTTCCTCTTGGCGAGCGCACGGCGGAACATCCGGACGGCCTCGCCCACAACGACCAGACCCAACGGCCCGAATAGCCGTCCGCGCCAGCCCGACGAGGCATTCGATCGAATCGCCGCAGTGGCCGCCCGCCTGTTCGACGCTCCGGCCGCGACGGTGACGATGCTGTCGGCATCGTCCGACGGCAGTCGTTTCTGCACTTGACCAGACCGAACGGGCGGTAAGCCGACGGTCCGGAGTTTGAGCCCCCCGAGGTGGGCTACACAGGAGGGGTGTCCGACGGCCGGCCCGGACGAAGGCACCGGAGAGTTGAGCTCACAGCTCCCGGTGCCGTCCCCGCTGGAGAGCGCTCCGTCACCCCCGGTCCGCCGCATGAAGGCGCCGCAGCGCCCGGCGAAGCTCCCGCTGTATCTCTTCCGGGAGCGTCTCGTCCTTCGTCGTGGCGACCAGAGCCGCAGCAACATCCCGGAGCTTGATATTGCAGTGCTGCGACACGCCCACCAGCAGATCCCATGCCCTCGCGCTGGAACACGGCGCCAGGACCATCACCATGCCGCGCGCCTGGTCGATCACCGCACGGGTCGAAAGCGCCCGCCCCAACTGCTCGTTCTTGGCACGCAGTTCGACGACCTCGGCCAGCAAAGCCGCATCGCCTGCCGAAGCCACAGCCATCAGCAGCGGCCGTTCTTCACGGGGCGGGGTCACCTGGCGCATGGTGCGTACCTCAGCAGTCCTCACAACACAGTCCTCACAACACAGTTGTCGTACCCATGGACGGTCAGCGGCGCGCCAGTTGCCTCTCACCGGCTGCACCGGGCTCATAGGGCAGGCCGTAGTGCTTGAAGATCGCCTCCTCCTGGTCGGCGGGCAGCACGTCGTCGGTGCCGATCGAAGGGGCCTGCTTCACCAGCGTTTTGACATAGGCGACCTTGAGATAGCCCGGCCCGGCGATCGCGTCCTCCAAGGGGACGAATACCAGCCGGTGCCGGGTGGGCAGTCCAGTTCGTACGGTGGCCATGGCCGGCTCATCGGTGGTGGTGTCCACATAGACCGCTTCGAGGACACCGATCTTGTGGGACTCGGTATCGACGACGTCGAGATCGCGCCATTCCCGGACATCAGCTGCGTGAATCATGACCTCTCCCTACCGAAGGACTTGCCTGGTCGGCATGAACCTCATCGCAGGTCTGCCGTATGAAGCCGCCGCCACTTCCCGGAGTTTGAGATCGCACTGCCGTGAGACATCCACCAGCAGGTTCCTGGCCGCCCCACGGCGGCACGGGGTCAGGGCCATCACCATGCCGCAGGCCTGGTCGATCACCACACGGCCGGACAGTGCCCGCCGCAGCTGATCGTTCTCGGCGAGCAGCGCGACGACATCCTGCCCGCCCGGCGCGTTCCCCCACGAGACCTCGGCCTTCAGATCCCACCACTCTTCTTGGATCACACCCTTGCGTTGCATGGCATGTGCCTCTCCGGGCTCTCTCCGGGCTCTCTCCGTGTCCGGGATGGCTGAAGCCGTTCCGGACTCCCTGGCTGCTGGGTCGCTTCACGGGTCACCTGCGGTGTTCGCGATCCTGCCGGTCCTCGCGCCTCCAGCGCGCTCGGTGCCGACGGCTGTAGCGACGGTCCCAGCGGTCCTGACGATCCCGGCGCTCCTGATAGTCCCGGTAGTCCCCGAGATCGGACCTGCTACTACGGCCCCGGCCCCGGCCCCCGCCACGATCGCGGCCGTAGCGGGTGGCCCCGAAGACCAACACCGCCGCGGCCACCCACCAGATGGGATCGAGGAAGCCGAAACCGAACAAGGCCATGATGAAGATGAGTAGCAGGACGAACACGGCGGGCCTCCCCGGGAGCGGGACACAGCATCGATACCGGGGACTAGGGCCTCACCCCACAGCGTAGTCCTGCCCAAAGATTCCGGATACGGCGCGACATCAGTGCGTCCTGTCCGGCACGGATGGCTGCTTGACACCTATCCGGGAAGTGCGGGGAGGGCTAGCGTGCGTCGTGCCGCCCCGGCCCCCGGCAGCGTCGCACCGCCATCGCGCTCCCCAGGGGGCGCACCCTGCGCATCGGTGCCGGAACCCGCCGCGTCACGAGCGAGGCCATTCCCGCACGCGCCCATCGTCTTGTGATCCCCGGCGCGGCCCAGATGTGCCTCAAGCGGGCAACTATCTGCTGCCCGTCGCGTCGCACGCATCCCACGACAGGCGGTACACATGTACGCGCTGATCGTTCCGGTTTCGGCTCCCTTCGTCCTGCTCGCCACCGTGCTGGGCCCGTCCTGGTGGGAGGACCACGTCCTGCCGGCGCCGCCCACCGAGCCGGCCGAAGCCCCCGTCGAGGCTCCGTTTGCCCCAGCGGCCCCTGCCCAGCTCCCAGAACTCCTCAGTGCCGACGCTACGTTGACAAGGGAGGTTGCCAGGCGTTGACTGACCGCAGGCGTGGGGCTACACCGCTCCGGAATTCTCCGGGCGACGCCTTCCACCTTCCGCTTCGCCCTGACCCCGCGGAACGCAGGAACTGTCCCTGTGACCACGTGGAGGCTCGGCCATGTTTCTCTGGATTCTTCTCCTCCTGCTGATCCTCGTGGTGTTCGGGTTCGGCTTCACCATGCAGACCCTTTGGTGGGTCGCTGCCGTACTGCTGGTCGTCTGGATCGTCGGCTTCACGAGGCGCGGGCGCGGCGGTAGCAGGCGTCGGTACGGCCGCCGGTAATCCACACCGGGGCCCGATCCCGCCCGCGGGAATGGCGGCCGGTACGACGATCACGCGCGTGGCCCCACTCAGCAGACACGTAGGAGGCCGACCATGGGCGTCGGACAGACGATCAAGCACAAGACCCAGGCATTCAAGGGCCGGATGGCCGAACGCGTCGGCCGGACCACCCGCAACACGCGACTGCAGCGGCAAGGCAGGACCGACCGGGTCTCCGGAAATCTGAAGCAGGCCGGCTCCAAGGCCAAGCACGCCTTCAGGCGCTGACCACAAACGCCCGGGTGGTGGCCACGTCACATGGACACCACCCGGCACGCCTCAACACTCAATGAGCCGACAGGAATTGACGGCAATGATGCAGACCTATCTGCGAACCAAGAGCCAAAGAAGGCAGCCATGTTCACCGTCGTGATCATCGCCATGATCGTCATTGGCATGGCCACCCTCCTCTACCTCGGACGCGGAAGGGCCCCGGGCAGCGGCGGACGCGGGCTGAAGAGGCGCTTCGGCCCCGAGTACGACCGTGCCGTCGCCCACAATGACGGCGACATCAGGGCGGCCGAGCGGGAACTCAGTAAGCGCGTGCAGCAGCACGGCTCCCTCAGGGAGCAGCCGCTGCCGCCCGAGGCCCGCGAGCACTACGTGACTGAATGGGCCGCCGTTCAAGACCAGTTCGTCGAATCACCGCAGAGGGCCATCACCGAGGCGGATGCGCTGCTGGCGCACCTGGCAAAGGACCGCGGTTTCCCTGACGGCGAGCAGTTCGATGAGCAGTTGGCTGCCCTCTCCGTCCGCCACGCCTACTTCGTCCAGGGTTATCGCAGCATGCACACAGCCGCCCACGACCAGAGCGGCACCGAGGAGATGCGGGAAGCCATGGTCGAAGCCCGAAGCCTCTTCGAGGCACTGGTCTCCGACCAACCGGCTGCCCCGGACCGGCGCCGCCCGCAGACCCCCGACGGCCAAGGACACGCGCCGTGGCCACCGACCCGACGCCACGCGAAGGGAAGCAGCACCTGATGTCGCACAACGCCAAACACGCGCGGCAGCCCCGGACCGGGAGCCCGGTTCCCGCGATGCAGCGCGCCCCGCAGACACCTCCCACCGACTCCACCGACTCTGCTCACGCACCGCGTGAGCCCGGCACCAGCGCCGACGGCGCCGATCGCCGGCTGGGCTCGAAGCTGCTCCCGCAACGCAAACGGGACAAGCTCACCCTGCGCCTCCAACAGGCCCTCAGCAACTTCGCCGGCAGCCGCGCCAAGCGGCGGAAGAGGCCGACAGCACCTTCGACGAACTCGCCACCCACCTGACAGGCGCCCTCACAGAACGGCGTCGTGTCCTCCGCGCAAGCCGGCAGGACCCGGAGACCGAAACACAGACAGAGGAACTACGGCTCGTGCTGAGGCATTACCGGGAGATCACCGAAAGTCTGCTGCACACGTCAGCGCCTGCCAGTCAGTGACGCTGTCCTCCCCGCAGAAACCACTGCCGTCGTTGTCCGACCGGTGCGGTGACACCGCACCGGTCGGACAACGCCCCGTTCCGCTTCCGACGTCCAGCATCCGGCTGCCGAGCGCGAGTCTCCCGAGCAGCCACTCCAGTGACGCCAGGTGCGCCTCGGCATGGGCGAACGCCTGCTCGTACACGGGCCCGAGCACGTCGAAGACCGTCGCCGCCCGCTCCGTCGGCCAAGGCACGCCCTCCCGTCGCGATGTGCAGTGCCGGGCATCGTCGCATCCCGGGCGCGGCCCACAATGCCGTCCCCGGCGTTACGGTTCGGGGCGTGACCACCTTGCTGATCGTGCATCACACGCCCTCGCCCAACTGCCAGGCGATGTTCGAAGCCGTCGTGTCCGGGGCGACGGACCCGGAGATCGAGGGCGTACGGGTCGTACGGCTCGCCGCGCTGTCCGCGACGGCGTCGGACGTACTGGCCGCGGACGGCTATCTGCTCGGCACTCCGGCCAACCTCGGCTACATGTCCGGCGCTCTCAAGCATTTCTTCGACCAGGTGTATTACCCCTGTCTGGACGCGACACGAGGTCGCCCCTTCGGCTTCTACGTGCACGGCGGAAGTGACGTGACCGGGGCCCTGCGCGGGATCGAGTCGATCACGACGGGGCTCGGCTGGCGCCGCGCGGCCGAGCCGGTGACCGTCACCGGCGAGCCGGGCAAGGCCGACATGGAGGCTTGCTGGGAGCTTGGCGCGACGGTCGCGGCTGGGTTGATGGACTGACCGCAGGGCTAGTTGCTGCGTTTGTGCCTGTGCTTCCAGCCCTGCGCTGCTACCCCTGCGTGGTGATGGTGTGCGGTTCCGTGAAGGAGAGCAGGCAAAGTCAGTCGGCGGTGAGCGTCCAGAGCAGGTTGGTGCTGGTGCCCTCGCCGTCACCCCGCTTCCACTGCTTGGCGACGGAGCCGGAGGGCACATTGCCGCCGCTGTCCAGGACGAGGCCTGTGGTGCGGTTGGCGATGAAGTAGCGGCCGTCGCCGTGGTGGGTGAGCTGCCACTGCTGGTTGGTGTGGCCGTTCCAGGCCTGTTGGCGGACGGTCGCGCCGTTGGTGGTGGCGCCCCAGCCGTCGGCGACCATGCCGTTGGTGCGGTTCCCCAGCTTGTAGTAGCCGTTGCCGAGGTCGATCGCGTGCCATTGCAGGTCGGCGTCGCCGTCCCAGGTGCGCTGCTTGAGGTCGGAGCCGCCGGGGACGTCGCCGCCGCTGTCCAGGGCCAGGCTGTTGGTGACGTTGGTGATCCGGAACGAGGCCGAGGGGGTGAGGATCACCTTCAGTGAGGTGATCCTCTTGCGGATGTCGGTGCTGTCCGCCGTGAAGGTCCACGAGGTGCCGGTGAAGTCGTCGCGGGAGTAGCCGATGATCCGGTAGCCCGGAGCGAGCTTGAGTGAGGAGAGGGTGCGGGGCGGCATTCCGGCGAGGGTCAGCTCTTCGGCGGTGTAGCTGCCGAGGGCGAGTACGGCGCTGTCGCCGCGATAGCCGGCGTCCTTGAAGAGCAGGGCGCCGGTGAGGGGCCGCAGTACGGGGATCCGGCCGGAGAAGCGGAGCTTCAGGACGTATGCGGGGGCGTCGAACGGTGCCGTCGGCGGAAGGGTCACCTTCAGCCCGGTCTCGTCCTGGGCCGGGGTGGGGAGGTCGATGTACGAGCCCGCCGTCGAGTCGAGCAGGTGCGCCGAGGACAGCGAGTCCAGGTCGATCCGGTCGGAGCTGAGCGTCGTGACCATCAGCGAACTGCCGGGCCAGCCAAGGATCGTGGCGTACAGGACGGTGCCCGCCTTGTCGCGGGTGAACCGGATGTCCCGCGCGGTGCCGGCCGTGGGCTTGGTGAAGGAGCCGCCGCCCATCTTCGTCGGGCCCTCGCCGTACGCGGTCCAGGCCCGGGTGCCATAGACGGACTCGCCGAAGCGCTTGAGGTAGTCGCCGATGCCGAGCAGGAGGTCGCGCTGGCCCTGCGGGATGGTGCCGTCGGCCGTCGGGGCGATGTTGAGCAGCATGTTGCCGTTCTTGCTGACCCGGTCGATGAACGAGTGCAGCATCTGCGCCAGCGTGTAGTAGCCGATGCCCTCGGTGTAGCACCAGCTGGAGCTGGAGATGCTGTCGTCGGTCAGCCAGTAGGGCGCGGTGAGGTCGGCCGGGCCGCCCCGCTCGAAGTCGAAGACCTGGCCGTGGTTGTTGAAGCCGTCCTTGTAGGTGGCGACGACTTCCTTGCCCCATTTGTCGGCCTGGTTGAAGTAGTACGCCAGGAAGTTCAGCCGCTGCCGCTCGTCGACCTCGGTCAGGTTGAAGTCCTGCCACAGGATGTCCGGTCTGGCCCGGTCGACGACCTCCTTGAGCTTGTCGTACCAGAGCTGGTTCTCCTGCTCCGGACTCAGCTGCCCGTAGAACTTCTTCAGGCTCGGGTCCGACTGGGCGGGCGCGTGCTCGTAGAAGCCGGTGAAGTTGTACGCGTGGTGCATCGCCACCAGCAGCTTCAGCTTCCTGGCGCGGATGGCGTCGGTGAACAGCTTCAGCAGGTCAAGGCGCGGGCCCTTGTCCACGGAGTTCCACTCGTTGACCCGGCTGTCCCACATCGAGTAGCCGTCGTGGTGCTCGGCGACAGGACCGGCGTACTTCGCGCCGGCGTCGACGAACAGCTGGGCCCACTCGTCGGGGTCGAAGGCGCCGCCCTCCGACTTGAGCTTGGGCGCGAACTCCTTGTGGTTGCCCGCCAGGTCGTCCGCCCCGTTGACGAAGTTGTGGTACGGCCACGCGGACGGGCTGCCGTACGTGGCGATGTGGTGCCGGTTCGCCTTCTGGCCGCTCTGGTACATGTTGCGCGGGTACCACTCGTTGTCGTACGCGGGCACGCTGAAGACGCCCCAGTGGAAGTAGATGCCGAACTTGGCGTCCCGGAACCACTCGGGGGCGGCGGGGTGTCGGTTCACGGAGTCCCAGGTGGGTTCGTAGGTCCTCGGAGCGGCCGCGGCACCCCCGGCCGCTAACACGTTGGTGGCCACGGTGGCCGCCACGACGGCCGTGGTGCCGGCCAGTAGTCTGCGCCTGCTGATCGGTTGCGACATACGAACGAACGTCATGCATGTCACTGGTTACTGTCAACGGGTGTGAAGGGATGAATGCGCCTGCTGAGCAGGCGAGTTGACCGTTTTACTCCTTAACAGCCCTACTTATCAAGGGGAGACATCACATGTCTCTGACGGACAAGGCCATCGATCAGCTCCGTGAGCTGATCCGCTCGGGCGCGCTGCCCCCGGGTTCCAAGCTGCCTCCGGAACCGGACTTGGCCGCCCAGTTGGGGCTGTCCCGCAACCTGGCTCGGGAGGCGGTCAAGGCGCTGGCCGTCGCCCGGGTGCTGGAGATCAGGCGGGGCGACGGCACGTACGTGACCAGCCTGCAGCCGAGTCTGCTGCTGGAGAGCCTCGGCGGTGCGGTGGACCTGCTCCAGAGCGACTCGGGCGCCCTGCTGGACCTGATGGAGGTCAGGCGGCTGCTCGAACCCACCGCCGCAGCACTGGCCGCGACGCGGATCTCCGAGGAGGGCCTGGCCGAGGTGAAGCGGCATCTGGACGCCATGCGGGAGGCCCGCGACGACGTCGAGCGGCTCAACGCGCACGACGCGGCGTTCCACCGCGCCGTCGTCGCCGCCACGGGCAACGAACCGCTGGTCACGCTCCTGGAGGCCGTCTCGAGCCGTACCCTCCGGGCCCGCATCTGGCGCGGCCTGGTCGACGACCGGGCCGCGGGGCGGACCCTCGCGGAACACGAGGCGATCTTCACGGCCCTGTCCCGCCGCGACGCAGCGCTCAGCCAAGCCGCCGCGCTCCTGCACGTCAGCAACACGGAGCAGTGGCTCCGAGAGCACGTCGACGACCCGGCCGAACCAGCACAGGCCCAGGCGTGAACTCCGCACAGGCCCGGGCGTGAACGTCGTACAGGCCCGGGCGTGAACGTCGTACAGGCCCGGGCGTGAACGTCGTACGGCACTCAGGCCCGCGGCGGCACCAGTCCCTGCCGTACAGCGAACAGCGCGGCCTGCGTCCGTGACGTGAGCCGGAGTTTGCGCAGGACGTTGCTGACGTGGGTGCGGGCGGTGCGTTCGCTGATGACCAGCTCGTCGGCGATCTGCTGGTTCGAGCGGCCCTCGGCGACCAGGACGAGGACGTCGCGTTCCCGGACGGTGAGCGCGGCGAGCCCGGTCGGCGGGGAGACGATCTCCTGGGTGAGTCCCCTGGCCACCTCGGGGTCGAGGAAGACCTCGCCCCGGGCGGCGGCGCGGATCGCGGCGACCACTTCGCCCGCTTCGGCGTCCTTGAGCAGGTAGCCCGCGGCGCCCTGCGCGAGCGCCGCGTGGACGCGTTCCATCTCGCCGAAGCTGGTGAGCACCACGACCCGTACCTCGGGATGACGGTTCTTGATCACACCGATCGTCGTCGCCCCGTCCATCCTCGGCATGAGCAGGTCGATCAGCACCACGTCCGGCAGTTCCCGGTGCGCGGCCATCGCGTCAAGGCGGGTGAGCGCCTCCTGCCCGTCGGCGGCCTCCGCGGCCACCTCCATGTCGTCCAGGACCTCGAGATACGCGCGGATTCCGCGCCGTACGACGGCATGGTCGTCGACGATCAGGACCCGGATCGGGCGGGCTTCGCCGTCTCCCGGAGCGGAACCGACTGCTGAGCGCTCCGGGAGTTCTCCCGATCCGTGGGGGGCGACTCCGGCACCCGTACGGGCAGCGGAATGACGACACGCACGGTCGTACCGCTCTTCGCGCCGGACCTGATCCTCATGGTGCCGCCCCATCGTTCCGCCCTTTCCCGCATGGTCGTCAGTCCGTAGCCGTGATGGCGGGCCGTCCGGCCGGCCTTCCCCTCCGGGGCGGCGTCTCCTCGCCCGGCGGATTCCGCGATTCCGTGCCCGTCGTCGCGAACGCTCGCGGTCAGTGTGTGGTCGCGGACGCCGAGGCGGATGGTGACGGCGGTGGCCTCCGCGTGCTTGACCGCGTTGTGGATGGCCTCGGCGACGATCCGGTACATGTCCTCGGCCAACTCCGGTTCGATCACGTCCAGTTCCTGGTCGCAGATGAGCCGGATGGCGAGGCCCGTACGGTGCTCGGTGCTCTTGACGAGCGCGCTCACCGCGTCCTCAAGGCCGAGCCGGGCGGAGGAGGGCGGGCGCAGTTCGTGCACCATCGCACGCAGATCGGCGAGCACGGTCCGGGAGAGGGCTCCGACCTCGTCCGCGAACTTCTGGACGGACTCGGCCGGGACCGGACCGCCGCGGGTGCCGAGCACGCCGACCGCGTTGGCCTGCATACCGATGGAGAACACCTGCTGGACGATCGAGTCGTGCAGATCGCGGGCGAGACGCTGGCGCTCGTTACGGCGGGCCCCTTCGCGTTCGCTCTGCAGCAGCGTGGCGTAGTCGACGGCGAGGGCGGCCTGTTCCGCCATGGCGGAAAGGAACTCCAGCGTGCGGCCGCCGATCTCCTGGCCTGGCGCGAAGTACGCGTTCAGTACTCCTTCGGGACGGCCGCGCGCCATCAGCGGAACGCTGACGAAAGAGTCCCAGTTCAGCTCGCCGAGGTAGGCGTGCAGGGGTTCCCAGGCCGGGTCCTCGCGGATCTGGGCCCAGCGGTGGGGGACGACGATGGGTTTACGTTCCTTGAGGGTGTCGAGCATGCAGAGCCGGGCGCCCCGGTCGCGGCACTCCAGCAGACGGTCGAGGAACACGTCCCAGTGCCGAAGCCCCGCGGAGCCCATCAGCCGCAGTTCGCGGCCGGTGCTGTCCAGGGTGAGGATCTGCGCGCCGGCCAGTCCGTCGGCCTGCACGATCTGGTGGGCCACGGCGTCCAGGGTCGAGCCGAGCGAGCCCTCCGAGGCCAGCGCGATCGACGTCCGGGCGATCGCCACGAGCCTGCGCTGCCGGTGCGATTCGTCGGTCACATCGCGGAACGACACGACGGTGAACTTCGGGTCGGACGCCAGCGTACGGGCGCGGTAGGCGAACTCGCGCCGGGCTCCGGAGGGGGACTCCCAGTGGGCGACCTGCTCGTCCGACCGGTCTTCCGACGGCTCGGCCGAGTGGTCCTGCGGCTGCTCGTCCGGCTGAGCCTGGCCCTCTGGCTGCTCGTCCAGCAGCCCCACCCAGCAGGCGCTGTTTTCGTCGCCGAGCGCGAACGGGGCCGGCGCACCGAGCAGTTCGGCCTCCTCCCCCGCGCCGCACAACGCGACCGCCGCCGGGTTCAGCCGGACGAACCGGCCCACGCAGTCCAGTACGGCGAGGCCGTCCGGCGCGACGGCCGCGATGTCGTCCCAGCCCACGAGCGGCGTACCGGGCATGAGCGATCTCCTCACCATCGTCATCGTCGACGAGCGACGAATCCCGCTCCGAGGGTAGCCCGGCGGATTCGGGCCGGGCCTACGTCATTCGACCTGTTCACCGCCGGGTCGAAGCGCCGAGCCGGTCGCGTCATTGCTCGCGTTCCCGCACGGACGACACCCGCATACGTTGAGGAGGGCGCCCCGAGGTCCGCCCGAGCCCCCCGAGGACGAGGAGGTCTGAGGATGGACGTGTCCATCGGCACGATCTGGGAGGCGGTCTCCCGTGCCCTGCCCGACGCCGTCGCCATCGCGGAACCCGGTCGTGAGACCACGTACCGGGATTTCGACGAGCGCGCGGCACGGCTGGCCGCCGCACTGGAGGTGGCCGGGGTACGCGAGGGCGACACCGTGGCCTGCTACCTCTACAACGGCGCCGCCTACCTGGAGACGGTCTTCGCCGCCTTCAAGCTCGGCGCCGTGCCGGTGAACGCCAACTACCGCTACACCGGCGAGGAACTCTCCGAACTCCTCACCGACGCCGACGCCGCCGCGCTCGTCTTCAGCGGCGCCCTGGCCGACCGGGTCACGCACGCCGCCGGACACGTACGCACGCTGAAGCTGCTGGTGAGGGCGGGCGATCCACCCGCCGACGGCCCGGCCGGTCCCTCTGCGCCCGAACTGGAAGACCTGCTGGCGGCCCACGCACCACGCGAACCGCAGCCGCGTCCCGGATCGGACCGGCTCTTCATGTACACCGGCGGGACCACGGGCAAGCCGAAGGGCGTGGTGTGGCGGCAGAGCGATCTGCTGCACTCCCTCGTCGTCCCGATCTTCCACCCGCTCGGTGTCACCGAGCTCCCGGCGACCGTCGACGAGGCCGTGGCCATCGCCGTCAAGGCACACGGCGAAGGCAGCGCCCCGACGACCATGCCCGTGGTGCCCCTCATGCACGCCACCGGGCTGTTCAACACGATGGGTGCCCTGATGGTCGGCGGCCGGGCCGTCACGGCACGGCAGGGCGGGCTCGATCCGGAGCACGTCTGGCGCACGATCGCCGAGCAGCAGGCCGACACGGTCATCATCGCGGGCAACGCCGTATGCCGGCCGCTCGTCGACGAACTCGTCCGCGCGGAACAGGCGGGAACGCCGCACGAGCTGCGCTCCGTACGAAGGCTCATCAGCTCCGGCACCGCTCTCAGCGACCCGCTCAAGCAGGCGCTGCACGAACGCGCCGAGGTCACGGTCATCGACGCCATCGCGTCGAGCGAAGGGGGCCCGTTCGCGTTCGCGATCACCTCGTCCGTACGAGACCTGCCCGCGCGCTTCTTCCCCGTACCGGCGACGCGGGTGATCGGCCCCGACGACCGCTTCGTCGAACCCGGCAGTGACGAGGCCGGGCATCTCGCCTACTGCGGCCCGATGCCGCTCGGCTACTACAAGGACACGGAGAAGAGCGCGACGACGTTCCGCACGATCGACGGGGTCCGGTACGCGATCCCCGGCGATCTCGCCCGGATCGAGGCCGACGGCGCGATCCGTTTCCTCGGCCGCGGCTCGGGAGTGATCAACACCGGCGGCGAGAAGGTGCACCCTCAGGAAGTGGAGAACGCCCTGCTGACGCACCCCGCGGTAACCGACTGCGTCGTCGTGGGCATCCCCGACGAGACCTGGGGAGAACGGGTGGCGGCCGTCGTGGCGGTCCCGCCGGGCGCGACGGTCACCGTCGATGAACTCCGCGACTGGGTACGGCGGAGCCTCGCCGGCTACAAGGTGCCACGTTCCGTCGTCCTGACGGAGACCCTGCCGCGGACCCCGACCGGCAAGCTCGAGATCGCCTGGGCCAGGAAGACAGCCGAGGGCTCCGGCGCGGACGACGGATCGTGACGCTGTCAGTCCTGATAGGTGACGCCCAACTCGGCGAGTTTGGCGCGCAGTCCGTAGTAGTCGACGCCCAGGGTGCCGGAGCGCAGGACCTCGCGGGTGGTGGCTTCCTTGGCGAGCCGTTTCTCCGCGAGGTCCGCCGCGTCCTCCGCCTCCGCGAGGGGCACTACGACCACGCCGTCGTCGTCGGCGACTACGACGTCACCGGGGGACACGGACACTCCGCCGAGCGTCACGGGCACGTTGACCGAACCCGGGGACGCCTTCACCGTGCCCTGGGCGGACACGGCCCACGACCAGACATGGAAACCCATCTCCCGCAGCTCGGCGGTGTCGCGCACACCGGCCCCCGTGACCAGGCCGATGACGCCCCGGGCGGCGAGGGAGGTCGCGAGCAGTTCGCCGAACATGCCGTCCGTGGACGGCGAGGTGGTGGTCACCACGAGGACGTCGCCGGGCCGGCAGACCTCGACGGCGGCGTGGATCATCAGGTTGTCCCCCGGGTGGGAGCTGACCGTCACCGCCGGGCCCGCGATGCGCACGTCCCGCTGGTTCGGACGCAGACCGGTTCCGGCGAAGCCACGGCGGCCGATGGCCTCGTGGACCGTGGAGACCCCCGCCTCGGCGAGCCGGGCGACGACTTCGGCGGCGGGCCGGTCGGTGTTCCTGACGACGACATGGCGTTGGGGCATGTCTCCTCCGCGGTGCTCAGGTCTGATGTCACGAGAATTCTTGAAGTCAACGCTATTGTCAACAAAAACGTCAGCGATAAGCTCGCAGCTGACGAGTCAATCTCCTTCCCTCCGCTTGATCCCACCGCTTGAGCCCGCCGCTCGATTCCAAGGAGCCCCGATGCCACTCGACACCACCTCCACCCCGTCCGAAGGAGCGCTGCTGGTGATCAGCGCCCACGCGGGCGACTTCGTCTGGCGGGCCGGCGGTGCCATAGCCCTGGCCGCCGAGCGCGGTCAGCGCGCCAAGGTGCTGTGCCTGAGCTTCGGCGAGCGCGGCGAGTCCGCTCGCGCCTGGCGCGACGGCCTGCGGCTCGACGAGATCAAGGAGCTGCGCCGCACGGAGGCCTCGAACGCCGCGTCCGCGCTGGGAGCGGAGATCGAGTTCCTGGACGCCGGGGACTACCCGCTGCTGGAGACCCCGGAGTTGGTGGACCGCATCGTCCGCGTGTACCGGGAGGTGAACCCCGCCGTCGTCCTCACCCACACCCTCGCCGACCCCTACAACGGCGACCACCCGGCCGCCGCCCGCATGGCACTCCAGGCCCGCGTGCTCGCCCAGGCGATCGGCTACGACGCCCCCGGTGAACCCCTCGGCGCTCCCCCGGTGTTCTTCTTCGAGCCGCACCAGCCGGAACAGTGCGACTTCAAGCCGAACGTCCTGCTGGACATCACCCCGGTCTTCGACAAGAAGCGCAAGGCCATGGAGTGCCTGGCCGCGCAGCAGCACATGTGGGACTACTACACGGACCTCGCCAAGCGCCGCGGCGTCCAGCTGAAGCGCAACGCCGGCCCGAACCTCGGCCTCCCTCACACGACCATGGGCGAGGCGTACGTACGGCTCTACCCGCAGACGACGGGCGTACTGGCATGACGACGCGCAGCGAGCCGGACGCCCGTGCGGCCACGCACATCTGGGTGCCCTTCCGCGGCACGTCCCTCTACGTGGAGTTCGCGGACGAGGCCGGCGATACGACCCGTACATCCGATCGCCGGGGACTGCTGGCCGATGCCGTCCCCCAGGACGGCATCACGCGCGACGACCGCTACGGCGCACCGATGTGGCGCATCGACTCCCAGCGGCTGCACGCCGTGGTGGAAGCACTCTCGAACGAGGACGACCGCCAGGTCCGCATCCACCTCGACCAGTCACCGCGACCCGACCGCGACAACGGGACGCCGCGCACGCACGACGGATGACGTAGTCCGAACCACGACCTTGCGCCGCCCCGGTCCGGTCATTCGCGCGATGACCTGGGCGTTCGCCGGTCGCTAGCGTCGATCGTGCCGCCGCCGACCGCAGTCGAGGAGTTGACGAACGTGACGAGCCCGTCAGCCGCCGCCCCGGACACGCGCCCCCTCGGTACTGCCGAAGCCCCTGTCCCGCCCCGTCGCGGCGCCGAGTTCGAAGGCACCGTCACCGTACGGTCGCGGCAGACGGTGTCGGACGGAGTCGTATCGCTGGAACTCGCACCAAGCTCCGGCGATGGTGAAGCCGAAGCCGAACCCCTGCCGCCCTGGCAGCCCGGAGCGCACATCGACGTCGTCCTGCCCACAGGCGTCGCCCGGCAGTACTCGCTGTGCGGCCCGCTCGACGCGGCGGGACACTCCGCCCGCTGGCGCATCGCCGTACTACGCGAGCCCGACGGACGCGGCGGCTCCCAGTGGATCCACGACCACGTCCAGGAGGGCGACGAACTCCGGGTGCGCGGCCCGCGCAACAACTTCCCGCTGCGTCCCGCGGCCCGGTACCTGTTCGTCGGCGGAGGCATCGGCATCACGCCCCTGCTCCCGATGATCGCCGAGGCGGAGGCCGCGGGTGCCGAGTGGTCACTGCTCTACGGCGGCCGGACCCACGGTTCCATGGCGTTTCTGCCCGAACTGGCGGGCTACGGCGAGCGGGTGTCCGTACGGCCGCAGGACCAGTACGGGCTGCTCGACCTCGCCGGCTTCCTCGGCGACCCCGACCCGTCCGCCCTGGTGTACTGCTGCGGCCCGGCCGGGCTCATCGACGCGGTCGAGGCGTACTGCGCCACCTGGCCGTCCGGGTCCCTGAACGTCGAGCGGTTCGCCGCGGCGGCCGTACCGGGGCCCGCCGAGGGTGCGGCGGCCGAGCAGCCGATCGAGGTGGAGTTGCGGGCGTCCGGGATGACGGTGACCGTGCCGCCGGAGCTGTCGGTCCTCAAGGCCGTGGAGGAAGCGGGAGTCCCGGTCCTGTCCTCCTGCGAGGAGGGCATCTGCGGCTCGTGCGAGACCCCCGTCCTGGACGGCGAGGTCGATCACCGCGATTCACTGCTCACCGAGGACGAGCGGGCCGCCAACGACACGATGCTGATCTGCGTCTCGCGCGCCCGGGGCGGCCGCCTCGTACTGGATCTCTGACACGCCGTCAACTCGCATACGGAAGGACCGCCATGACACTGACACAGCATGTGCGCAACGGCTGGTACCTGGGAGCCTGGTCCGACGAGATCGGCCGGACGCTCACGCAGCGCTGGATCACGGACATCCCGGTCTGCTTCTACCGGCTGCCCGATCAGACCGTCACCGCCGTCGAGGACCGCTGCCCCCACCGCAAGTACCCCTTGTCCCTGGGCCACTTGGACGACGAGGGCACGCTCCAGTGCGACTACCACGGCTACCGCTTCGACGGTCAGGGCGTGTGCGTCGGGGTCGCCGAGCAGGCCGACCGGCCCAAGGCGGCGCTGCGCCGGTTCCCGCTGGTCGAGCGCGACGGCGCCATATGGATCTGGCCCGGTGACCCCGAACTGGCCGACGAGAGCCTGCTGCCCGACACCTCATGGCTCACCGACGCGGGCTGGACGCACGTACACGGCGTGGTCCCGCTGAAGGCGCGGCACATGCTGCTCCTGGAAAACCTGCTCGACCTCACCCACGAGACGTTCCTGCACCCGACGACCATCGGCAACGCCGCCGTCGCCGCGACGCCGATCGATGTGACCGTGGACGGCGACCGGGTCAGCTTCAGCCGCCACATGATCGGCATCGAGGCCCCGCCGTTCTACGAGAAGTCCTGTGGGCTGACCTCTCCGGTGGACCGCTGGCAGGACGGCGACTTCTACCCGCCCGGCATCTTCATCCTCAACATCCGCGTCGCCGCCACCGGAACCGAGGAGCCGGAGGGCTTCCACATGAAGGTGCTGTACGGGCTGACGCCGGGGCGCGGCAACGAGACGCACGACTTCTACGCCCTGGGCCGCGACTACCTCATCGACGACCAGGAGCTCACGAAGTTCCAGCACGAGCAGCAGCTCGCCGTGATGCAGGAGGACGTCGACGCCCTGGAAGCGCAGGAGATCATGTACGCCACCGACCCGGGCGGCAAGGCCGAGTCCAGCATCAAGTCCGACCTGGCCGCCCTCCGCGGACGCCGCGCGGTGGCGAAGATGCTCGCCCGCGAGCAGCGTGAGCAGCACGAACAGGGCGAACAGAGCAAGCAGCAGGGCGCCCGCATCCCGCGCAGCCGGACGGCGTCCGTATGAACGGCCGCCGCGTCTTCGTCCTGCTCCACGGAGCCTGGCACGGCGGCTGGGTGTGGCGGCACGTCACGCCGCTGCTGCGTGAGGCCGGGCACGAGGTGCACTCCCCCACGCTGACCGGGGTGAGCGACCGCGCCCACCTGCTCAGTCCGCAGGTCGGGCTCGGCACGCACATCCAGGACGTGGTGGCGCTGATCGAGGCGTACGACGCCAGGGATGTCGTGCTCGTCGGGCACAGTTACGCGGGCCAGGTCGTCACCGGAGTCGCGGACCGCATCCCGGACCGGCTGGCCAAGCGCGTCCACCTCGACGCCTTCGTCGGCGACGACGGAGACGCGGCGATCGACCTGCTGCCCGAGCGCATCGCCGGGCACTACCGGGAGTCCGTGGCCGGACCCGGCTTCGGCTGGCTCATCCCGGTGCGCTCACTGGGCGTGCTCGGCGTCGAGGAACAGTCGGACCTGGACTGGCTGGGCCCCCGGCTGACCCCGCACCCCTGGCTGACCTACACCGAGCCGCTCCGGCTGACCGGCAAGGCCGACCAGGTCCCCGGCGTCTTCATCGAGTGCACCGACTGGATGCGGGTGTTCACCCCGCAGGCCGAGCGGGCCGCGGCCCGCGGCTGGCCGGTCCACGAGATCGCGACCGGGCACGAGGCCATGGTCACCGCCCCCGACCAACTCGCCGAACTGCTGCTGGAGATCGCGGCAGCCTGACCCGTGAAGGGATGAAGTGACGCTCCATGGAATTCCTCGTACGCACCGAGAACCTTCTGCCCCCGGACACCCCCGACGACGTACGCGAGTCCCTGCGCAAGGGCGAGCGCGAACGCGCCATGCAACTGCGGGAAGCGGGCATCCTCAAGCGGTTGTGGCGGGTTCCGGGCCGCAACGCCACGATCGGCCTGTACGAGGCGGCCGACCCCGCGGAACTGCATGACGCGCTCGCCTCCCTGCCGATGTGGAAGTGGATGGACATCACCGTCGAGGCACTCGCCACCCACCCACAGGAGAAGGCGCCTTGACCGGCGGGAACGGCCGGGATGACCGGGATGACCGGGACAGCCGACGAGTCGCCGTGGTGACCGGCGCCGCGGGCGGCCTAGGGCAGGCCATCGCCCGCCGACTGGCCGCGGACGGATTCGCGGTCGCCGCCCTCGACATCGCTGAACCGGCCCCAGACCCGGACCCGGACGGCAGCAGCGAGGCCTCCGGCGTACGGCCGTGGCACTGCGACATCAGCGACCCGGCCGCGACCCGCCAGGCCGTCGGCGAGATCGCCGAGGCATACGGCGGGGTGGACGTCCTCGTCAACAACGCCGGCCTGCTCTCCGGCCGCGCACCCCTGCTCGAGACCACCCCACAGGAACTGCACCGCTACTTCGACGTCAACGCCGTCGGCCCGCTCCTGATGGTGCAGGCATGCGCGCCCTGGCTGGGGAAAAGCCCACACCGCGGGCGCGTGATCAACGTCGCCTCGCGCACCTTCTTCACGGGGTCGCCCGGCCAGATCGCCTACGTCGCCAGCAAGGGCGCCCTCATCGGCATGACCCGGGTGATGGCGCGCGAACTGGGCGAGCACCGGATCGCGGTCAACGCGGTCGCGCCCGCGCAGGTGGCCACGCCCGGCACCCGCGAGCACTCCGGCGACGAGGTGTTCGCCGCGACCATGCGTCAGCAGGCGATCAAGGAGTTCGTCACGCCGGAGCACTTCGCGGGGCTCGTCTCGTATCTCGCTTCCCCGGACGCGGAGTTGGTCACCGGCCAGACGTTCGTCTGCGACGGCGGCGGGCTCCTGCACTGACGGCGCGCCCCCGCACGAGCCCCCAGGAGAGGAGAGGAACGGCATGTCCAGCAGCACACCCCAGGTGCCCGGCACGTACGTCTTCGACGCCGCCGAGAGCCGCCGCGGCCGAGCGCTGAACCGGCTCTGCGGGTCCCTCAAGGACGCCGGAAGCCGGGAGAGGTTCAAGGCCGACGAGGCCGCGTACTGCGAGGCGTACGGGCTCACGGCCGAGCAACGGGACGCCGTCCTGCGGCGGGACTGGAACCGGATGATGGAGCTGGGCGGCTCCATCTTCTACGTCTTCAAGCTCGCCATGGTCGACGGGAAGTCCATGCAGTACCTCGGCGGGGTCTTCACCGGCATGACCACCGAGGAGTTCGCGGAGTCGCTGAAAGCGGGAGGGCGGAACTTTGGCTGAGGTGATCTGGGGTCTGGCCACCTCGCATGTGCCGTCGATCGGTGCGGCCATGGACCACGGGAAGACGGCAGACCCGTACTGGAGGCCGCTGTTCGACGGGTACGGACCTGCGCGGGAGTGGATGGCCGAGCACACCCCCGATGTCGCGGTCGTCGTCTACAACGACCACGCCAACGCCGTGGACATGAGCGTCACTCCGACGTTCGCGATCGGCACGGCCGCCTCGTACCAAGTGGCCGACGAGGGGTGGGGCAGCCGTCCCGTACCGGAGGTGGTCGGCGTCCCGGAGTTCTCCGACCACCTCGTCGAGAGCCTGATCGACTCCTCGTTCGACCTCACCGTTTACCAGGAGCTCGACGTCGACCACGGCCTGACCGTGCCGCTGTCGGTGTACTGCCCCGACCCCGGCGACCGCTGGCCCTGCGCGGTGGTCCCCCTCCTGGTGAACGTCATCCAGTACCCCCAGCCGACCGCCGCGCGCTGCCTGGCCCTCGGCTACGCGCTCGGCGAGGCGATCCGCTCCTTCCCCGAGGACCTCAAGGTCGCCGTCTTCGGCACCGGCGGCATGTCCCATCAACTCGCGGGCGCCCGCGCGGGGTTGATCAACCAGGACTTCGACCGGATGTACCTCGACGCGATCGAGCACGCCCCCGAGAAGCTGGCCGCGCTGACCCGCGAGGAGTACATCCGCGAGGCCGGCTCCGAGGGCATCGAACTCATCATGTGGCTGATCATGCGCGGCGCACTCGGGCCCCGTATCCGACGCGTGCACGAGACGTACCACGTGCCCGCGTCGAACACGGCGGCCGGGATGGTCCTGTTCGAGAACCTGAGCCCCGGGTCATCCTGAAGAGCCTCGCTCAGAGGGACTTCCGCACCGGGAAGGCCGCCCGGACCTCCCAGCCGTAGCCGACCCGGGGCCCGGCCCACAGGGTGCCGCCCAGCGCGGTGACGCGTTCCGACAGGCCGACGAGGCCGAAGCCGCCGCCGCGTGCGGCGGCCGGGAGCTGGGTGCCGCCGCGGCCGTCGTCCGCCACCGCGACCATCAGGCGGCGGTCCTCGCACCACAGGCCGACGCTGATCTCCGTGGCGTCGGCCGCGTGGCGTCGTACGTTCGTCAGGGCCTCCTGGACGACCCGGAAGGCGGCGGCCTGCACCTCGTGCGGGAGGTCGTCGGGGAGGGCGGGGTCCCGGTGGAGGGTGACCTTCTGGCCCGGGCTGGCGAAACCCTCGATCAGGCCGGAGATGCCCGCGAGATCACCGACGGGCCGGTGGTCGGCGGCGTCCGGTTGCCCGGTGTCGCGCAGCACACCGACCGTGCGGCGCATGGACGCCAGAGCCTCGGTGGCGGCGCGTTCGATGCCGGCCAGGACCGGGTCGAGGTCGTCGCTCCCAGAAATCCCGGAGGTCCCCGAGGTCCCCGAGGTCCCGGAGGTCCGGGCATCGGCCATCATGCGCGCGACCTGCGTCTGCACGAGGATCCCGGTGACGTGGTGGGCGACGAAGTCGTGCAGGTCGGCGGCGATGGCCACGCGCTCGTCGCGTCGGGTCTCGGCCACCGCGACCGTCCGCTTGAAGTCCAGCGAACGCAGATAGCCTGCGAGCATGCCGACCAGGCCGATCAGGAGCAGGCCGACCACCAGGAATCCCAGTGGTTGGTCGTCGGTCAGTGACCGGGCATTGCCCACGGGCAGGGCGAGCCCTGCGACCCCGGCGAGCGTGCCGCACACCACGGCCCAGCGGGGCGGACAGTGCCGTACGGCGATGAACAGCAGGCACAGCATGATCGTGATCTCGCCGGGGCCGAAAGCACGTTGTCCGTCGGTCAGTACGATCCCGACCGTCAGGGCCAGCGAAACGACGGCGGGCACCGCGGCGCGGACCTGCGGCGTGAGCCACGCGGGCCGCAGGCCCGCCGGCCACAGCAGGGCGGCGAGGCCGACGGCGAGCACGGCCGCGCTCGGCCGGAGGTCGTGCCCCTCTGCACTCACCGCGGCGAAGTCGAGGAGACTCACCCCGAGCAGGGCGCCGAAGCCGAAGCCGCGGGCGCAGCCCTGGGCAGAAACGGATTTCATGCGGTCACCGTAAGCGAGCCCGCCGACCCCGGGGATCGGCCGAACGGCCGAGGGGGCCCGGCCGTGAGCTGTGGCATCGTGGCCGTTCGGCCGATGCGGGCGCCCGGGCCCGCGGGCGAGAGTGGAGCCGTTACCTCCCCTCGGGCAGCAGGAATTCAGGAGTACGTACGTGAAGCAGGGCAGTGGGTTCTTCGTCGGCACCGTCGGCGGTGCCATCGCCGTGGTCGCTGTGGGCGGCGTCGGCACGTATCTGCTCTCCGGGACCGAGTCGAACACCATGCTGAACGGCTACAGCACGGTGCGGGTGGACGGTCGGAAGGCCATCTCGGCGGACATCATCGAGGGCCGCACGGAGAACAAGTACAACCCGCTGCCCTGGGTCGGGGAGAAGGTCACTGGCGTGACCTGCCCGACCGGCCTGAAGGCGGTCGCCGGGACCACCCTCACCTGCACCGGCAAGGGCGAGGACGGCCAGGCCGTCGACATCCGCGTGACCGTGGTCAGGGCCTCGGACCGCTCCGTCACCTGGAAGTTCGAGCGCTGAGACGGGGTACCTCTACGAGGACTTGTTGCGGGCATCTCTAGGAGGACCTGCTGGGGGCGCTCCTCCCGGCCGTCCCCCAGGCGAGCAGCGCGAAGCCCAGGGCGAAGCCGAGCATCGTCCATACGCCGCGCGGCCAGAAGATGTGGCTGTCGATGAAGAACCAGCCGGCCACCAGGAGCACCAGCGTGCCGGGAAGGATTCGGACCCCGTGCCTCGGGAGCAGTGCGACCGCCGTGGCGACGATGGCGGCGATGAGGGCGTAGACACCGGCCTGCCCGAGCGCCTCGCCCGTGTCGTAGAGCGGGCGTTTGACCGGCCCGAGCGCCGCGGTCTCGGCTACGTGCTCGACCGCGGTTCCGGCCCCGATGCCGGCGACGGCGTCGAGGCCGGTGTAGAAGGCCGCGTAGACGAAGGCACACACCCAGGCCACCACCGTGGCGACGCCCGTGAGATCGAGTCGGGGCCGACGCCACAGCGGGACCAGGAGGCCGATCGTGAGCAGGGGAAAGACCGGGAGCAGTGCGATGTGCAGGTCGGTCCAGTCCGCGGCGGTCGACCTGGACAGCCCGTGCGGATGCGTGAGGCCCGCGGCGGCAAGTAGGAGAGGGGCGGCGGTGACGAAGACGATGGTTCGGATGATTGCCATGCCTGCGAACGTAGGCGCGTCACGTCGCCGGATACGGCCGCGTAAGGGACTCGTAAGACACTGACACTACGAGCCGCCGGGCCCGCCTGCTCGTCGGCCGACAGCTCTTCGGCCGCCGACCGGACAGGCCCGGCGTCTGACGCGACGACTCAGCGGATCTCGAGCAGGAGGTCGCCGCCCTCGACCTGCTGGATGGAGCCGATCGCCAGGCGGGCGACGGTGCCGCCGCGTTGGGCGGTGATGGCGGCCTCCATCTTCATGGCCTCGATGGTGGCGACGGTCTGCCCGGCATCGACGGACGCCCCTTCCTCGACCTGCAGAGTGACGACACCGGCGAAGGGCGCGGCGACCTGGCGGTCGTCGCCGCGATCGGCCTTCTCGGCGACCTTGACGTCGGTGACGATCGAGGTGTCGCGCACCGACACCGGCCGAAGCTGACCGTTCAGGCTGGCCAGCACGCTGCGGTAGCCGCGCTCGTCGGCTTCGGAGATCGCCTCCAGTTCGATCAGCAGGGTCACGCCCTGTTCCAGGGTGACGGTGTGCTCGGTGTCGGGTTCGAGGCCGTAGAAGAAGTCCTTGGTCGAGAGCACCGAGGTGTCGCCGTAGGCCTCGCGGTGTGTGTCGTACGCCTTGGTCGGGCCGGGGAACAGCAGCCGGTTCAGCGTGGTCCGTCGCGCGTCGCCCAGCCCGCGCCGGTCGTCGTCGGAAAGCTGCGGCGGCTGCGCCTGCGCGGGCCGGCCTTCGAGGGCGCGGGTTCGGAAGGGTTCCGGCCAGCCTCCGGGCGGATCGCCCAGTTCGCCGCGCAGAAATCCGATCACCGAGTCCGGCAGGTCGAACTTGGCGGGGTCGGACTCGAAGGCGCTCGCCTCGACTCCGGCGCCGACCAGGTGGAGCGCGAGATCGCCCACGACCTTGGAGGAAGGGGTGACCTTCACCAGCCGGCCCAGCATCCGGTCGGCGGCGGCGTAGCAGTCCTCGATCAGCTCGAAGCGGTCCCCGAGTCCGAGTGCGATGGCCTGCTGGCGCAGGTTGGACAGTTGCCCGCCGGGGATCTCGTGGTGGTAGACGCGTCCCGTGGGCGAGGCCGGCCCGGCCTCGAACGGCCGGTAGACCTTGCGTACGGCCTCCCAGTAGGGCTCGAGGTCGCCTACGGCCTGCAGCGACAGGCCGGTGGCCCGGTCGGTGTGGTCGGTGGCCGCGACCAGGGCGGACAGCGAGGGCTGGCTCGTGGTGCCCGCCATCGACGCGACGGCCGCGTCGACGGCGTCGACTCCGGCGTCGATCGCCGCGATCAGGGTGGCCAGCTGTCCGCCCGCCGTGTCGTGGGTGTGCAGGTGCACCGGCAGGTCGAAGCGTTCCCGCAACGCGGTGACCAGCTTCCTGGCCGCGGGTGGGCGCAGCAGCCCGGCCATGTCCTTGATCGCCAGGACGTGTGCGCCGGCCTCGACGATCTGATCGGCCAGCCGCAGGTAGTAGTCGAGCGTGTAGAGCGGCTCGGCCGGATCGGACAGGTCGCCGGTGTAGCACAGGGCCACCTCGGCCAGCGCGGTCCCGGTCGCCCGTACGGCCTGGATGGCCGGGCGCATCTGCGCGACGTCGTTGAGCGCGTCGAAGATGCGGAAGACGTCCATGCCGGTCGCGGCGGCCTCGGCGACGAACGCGTCGGTGACCTCGGTCGGGTAGGGCGTGTAGCCGACGGTGTTACGGCCGCGCAGCAGCATCTGCGTGCAGATGTTCGGCACCGCCTCGCGCAGCAGCGCGAGCCGTTCCCACGGGTCCTCGGCCAGGAACCGCAGGGCGACGTCGTACGTCGCACCGCCCCAGCACTCCAGACTGAGCAACTGCGGTGCCATGCGCGCGACATGCGGGGCCACAGCGAGCAAGTCCCGGGTCCGTACCCGGGTCGCAAGGAGCGACTGGTGGGCGTCGCGGAACGTGGTGTCGGTGACCGCGACCGCGCGCTGCCGGCGCAGGTCGGCGGCGAACGCTTCGGGGCCGAGCGCGGCGAGGCGCTGCCGGGAGCCCTCAGGCGGTGGAGCGGAGAGGTCGGTGGCGGGGAGCTTTTCGGCGGGTTCGACGACGGTGGGCCGCGGACCGTGCGGTTTGTTGACGGTGGTCTCGGCGAGGTGGTGCAGGATGCGGCTGCCGCGGTCGGCCGGGGGCCGGGCCCGCAGGAGCTGGGGCCTTTCGTCGATGAAGCTGGTGGTGACGTGCCCGGCCTGGAAGTCGGGGTCGTCGAGGACGGCGGCCAGGAAGGGCAGGTTCGTGGAGACCCCGCGGATACGGAACTCGGCGATGGCGCGGCGGGCCCGGCGGGCGGCGTTGGAGAAGTCGTGGCCGTAGCAGGTCAGTTTGACCAGCATGGAGTCGAAGTGGGCGCTGACCTGGGCGCCTGTGTGGACGGTGCCGCCGTCGAGCCGTACGCCGGGGCCTCCCGGGGACCGGTAGGCGGAGATGGTGCCGGTGTCGGGCCGGAATCCGTTGCCGGGGTCCTCGGTGGTGATGCGGCACTGCAGGGCGGCGCCGGACAGGACGATGTCGCCCTGGGTGAGGCGGAGTTCGGGCAGGGTGGCGCCGGCTGCGATCCGCAGCTGGGCCATCACCAGGTCCCGGTCGGTGACCTGCTCGGTCACCGTGTGCTCCACCTGGATCCGGGGGTTCATCTCGATGAACACGTGGTTGCCGCGCTCGTCGACCAGGAACTCGACCGTGCCCGCGTTCACGTAGCCGATGTGGCGGGCGAAGGCGACGGCGTCGGCGCAGATCCGCTCCCGCAGCCGTGGATCCAGGTTCGGAGCCGGGGCGATCTCGACGACTTTCTGGTGCCGGCGCTGCACCGAGCAGTCCCGCTCGTAGAGGTGGACGACGTTGCCGACGCCGTCGGCGAGGATCTGCACCTCGATATGGCGTGGGTTCACCACCGCCTGCTCCAGGAACACGGTGTCGTCCCCGAAGGCGGACTTCGCCTCCCGCATGGCCGCCTCGATGGCGTCACGCAACTCGCCGGGCTCGGCGACCCGCCGCATGCCACGACCGCCGCCGCCGGCGACGGCCTTGACGAACAGCGGGAACCCGACGTCGTCGGCCGCGGCCAGCAGAGCCTCTACGTCCGTTGTCGGCGCCGACGACGCCAGGACCGGCACACCGGCCTCGCGGGCCGCCGCGATCGCCCGGGACTTGTTGCCCGTCAGGTGCAGCACCTGCGCGGGCGGACCGATGAACGTGATGCCCGCCTCCGCGCAGGCGGCGGCCAGGCCGGGGTTCTCCGACAGGAAGCCGTAGCCGGGGTAGACCGCGTCCGCCCCGGCCTTGCGCGCGGCCTTGATCACCTCGTCGACCGAGAGGTACGCCCGCACCGGGTGCCCGCGCTCGCCGATCAGGTACGACTCGTCGGCCTTCGCCCGGTGCAGCGAGTTGCGGTCCTCGTGCGGGAACACCGCCACCGTGGAGATTCCCAGCTCGAACGCGGCCCGGAAGGCCCGGATCGCGATCTCGCCGCGATTGGCCACGAGAACTTTGGCGAACATCATCCGACTCCTCGACATCGGCGGTGAAACCACGATGGGCCAGTATGGGCCGTACGTGCGCGCTTGGGCGCCCTGTCGGAGTGAACCCTCCGCGACGGAGCGGTCAGCGGCTGGTGAAGACCGTGTCATGCCACGACTTGTGCGGAACGCCGGTGTTCTCCGACATCACGTGCTTGACATTGGTGTACTCGTCGAAGGAGTACACCGACATGTCCTTGCCGAAGCCGGAGGCCTTGTAGCCGCCGTGCGGCATCTCGCTGATGATCGGGATGTGGTCGTTGATCCAGACGCAGCCCGCCTGGATCTCGCGGCTCGCGCGTCCGGCGCGGAAGACGTTGCTGGTCCAGGCGGAGGCGGCCAGGCCGTACGGGGTGTCGTTGGCCAGGCGGAGGGCGTCGTCGTCGCTGTCGAAGGGCAGACAGACGAGGACCGGGCCGAAGATCTCCTGCTGCACGATGGCGGAGTCCTGCGCCGCGTCGGTGATGAGCGTGGGCTCGTAGTAGGCGCCCCGGCCGAGCGGTCCGTCGGGGATCCGCCCGCCGCGCACGATGGTGGCTCCGGCCTCGCGGGCGTTCTCCACCATGGCGGCGACCTTGTCGCGCTGTCGTAGGGAGATCAGCGACCCCATGTCGGTGGCGGGGTCGTCGACCGGGCCCAGCCGCACGCCGTCCATCAGCTCGGCGACGCGGGCCACGAACGCCTCGTACACGGGGCGTTGGACGTATGCGCGGGTGGCGGCCGTGCAGTCCTGGCCGGCGTTGATGAGAGCACCGGCCACGGCACCGCGGGCGGTGGCCTCCAGGTCGGCGTCGTCGAAGACGACGAAGGGGGCCTTCCCGCCGAGTTCAAGATGGACCCGCTTCGCCAACCCGGCTGCCTGCGCGGCGACTTGACGCCCGACCGCGGTGGAGCCGGTGAAGGAGACCATGGCGATGTCGGGGTGGGTGACCAGTGCCTGTCCGGCGACGGGACCGCTGCCGGTGACGATGTTGACGACGCCGTCGGGGATCCCGGCCTCCTGCGCCGCCTCGGCGAACATCACCGACGTGAGCGGAGTGAGCTCGGACGGCTTGAGGACCACGGTGTTGCCGGCGGCGACGGCGGGCAGCACCTTCCAGGCGGCCATCTGCAACGGGTAGTTCCAGGGGGCGATGGAGCCGATGACGCCGATGGGTTCGCGGCGGATGGTGGAGGTGTGTTCGCCGGAGTACTCCGCCGAGGCGCGGCCTTCCAGGTGGCGGGCGGCGCCGGCGAAGAACCGTACGTTGTCGATGCTGCCGGGGATGTCGAAACCGCTCGCCAGCCTGATCGGTTTGCCGCCGATACGGCTCTCGGCGCGGGCGAACTCCTCGGCGCGGGCCTCGAGTTGGTCCGCCCAGCGCAGCATCGCCTCGGAACGTTCGGCGGGAGTGGTGCGCGACCACTCGGCGAACACGGCGCGGGCGGCGGCGACCGCCTCGTCGACGTCCTCAGGGCCTGCCAGGGTGTCGGTGGCCAGGACCTCACCGGTGGCCGGGTTGGTCACCTCGTACCGCTCGCCGGACGTGCCGGAGCGGCGCTTGCCCGCGATGAACTGCTGTCCGCTGGTCTCCATCAGTCACGTTCTCCGATTACGTCTCGGGAGTGGAGCTCTGCTCGCCCCACAGGTCGCCGAGCGTATAGCCGTGCGGGAAGGGATCGCGGAACGGAAGCGCAGCGGAGGGGGCGGAGGGGGCTCCGAGGACGGAACAGTTTCACTACGAGGGGCCGGGCGGGAGGTGGCCGCTCCATCTCCCGCCCGGCCCCGGTCCTGCGGTCAGTCCGTTCGCGGTGCGACGCGCTCGAAGCCGACGCGGTGCAGTTCGCCGGTGCGGTCGGTGATCGCGTACAGCTCGCCGGAACGGTCTTCGGCGAACGAGCTGACCTGGGTCGGGAACTGGCCGATCGTGGCGCTTTGGTAGGTGCCGTCGTCGTTCTTGCGCACGGCCCATGCGGTCCCGGAGCACCAGTCGGTCGCTACGTACGTACCGAAGGCAAGGCTCGCGTGCCGCTGGCCGCGGTAGACGTGGCCGCCGATGACCGAGCAGCCGTCGGCGCCGGTCCGGTAGTGGAACACCGGGTCGGTGTAGGTGGCGTCCGGTGCGCAGCGTTCGGCGTTGAACACCGCGGGGCCTTCCTTGCAGGACCAGCCGAAGTTGAGCCCGCCGCGTGCTGCCTCGGCGTGGTTGATCTCTTCGTACGCACTCTGGCCGACGTCGCCCACCCAGAGCGAGCCGTCGAGCCGGTCGAACGAGAACCGCCACGGGTTGCGCAGGCCGTAGGACCAGATCTCCGGCCGGGCACCGGGCGTTGTGACGAACGGGTTGTTCTCCGGGACGCAGTAAGGGAGTTCGCCGCAGGAACGGCTCACGTCCAGGCGCAGGATCTTGCCGAGCAGCGTGCCTAGGTTCTGCCCGGTGGCCAAGGGGTCGCCGCCGCCTCCGCCGTCGCCGAGCCCCCAGTACAGGTAGCCGTCAGGGCCGAAGGCGAGCTGGCCGCCGTTGTGGTTGGCGAACTGGGAGTGCTCCTGGGTGAGCAGCACCTGCTCCCGCGCCGGGTCGCCGAGCGGGACCCGGGACAGCGTCAGGGCTCCGTCCGGCCGGCTGGTGTAGGCCACGTACACCTGCGAGGTCTTCTGGAAGTCGGGCGCCGGGACGATGCCGAGGAGGCCGCGTTCGAGGCCGGTGCTGTTCACGCGGTCGCTGATGTCCAGCACCGGGTCGGCGGCGAGCCCGTCCTTGGGGTGGAAGGCCCGTACCGTGCCGGCTCTCTCGGCGATGAGCATCCGTCCGCTGCGGTCGTTGGCCGCGGCCATCGCGACCGGTTGCGCCAGTCCGGTCGCTACTGGGGTGGTGACTACCTTCAACTGGTCCAGAGGCACACCGGGACCGGAACCGTCCGGCTCCGCGGTCGCGGCGGGCGCGACCGTGGCAGACAGCAGAGCAGCCATCGTCCATACGAGGCCTATCCGTCTGAGTCGTGACATTCGAGCTCCTCTGTGGGGGGACTCCAGGTTGGCGTCACCGCCAACTCTCCCTGAGGAAAGGGCAGTTCACCAGTGAGCGGCACGCCTCATCCAAGGAAAGCGTGCGGCGGATACAGCGCGACAGGGCAGAGCTGCGTCGCCCGTGCAGCGCCAGGCCGATGACGTACGAGCCGACGCGTACGACTCGTACGCCCCGTACGGCGAGCCGGTGACCGGCGGCGGCAGGAAGCCGCCCGGTCCGCCCGCGGCGCCGGGTCGGCCGCCCCAGACTTGGATGACCGCTGCGGGGGAAATGGCCACCCCAGGAGGACGCGATGTTGCGGCGCACCAGACTGGCCGGGGAATCCGAGGACTACCTCGCCGCCCGCGAGGAGCTGCGCCTGGCCGAGATCGAGCTCATGCGCCACCAGGAGAAGATCTGGCCGACGGACAAGTAGTTCGCGGCGCGCCAGTGGGCGTCCAGCGTCCTCAGCTCGTCGTCGGTGAGCAGCGTCGGCGCCTGCCGGGTGTCGACGGACATCATGGGTTCCCTTCCGGATCGGGGATCGGTGATCTGGGATCGGTCGGAGGTGCCTGCGGGTCCGTACGTACGTCCCCACCCTCCCCTGGCCCGCCGAGTACCCAACAGGGCCGACCGGCCCCTCCCGGCCGACCAGTGAGTACGTCGATTACGTTGAGGTCATCGGCGTAGGCCATCGGGTGAGGGAGACGGCATGAGCGGCAAGAAGGCGGCGAAGGTGCCACGCGCGGCATACGAGCGGGAACTGCTGCGCCTGCAGACCGAGTTGGTGAAACTCCAGGAATGGGTGCGTGCCGAGGGTGCCCGGCTGGTCGTCGTCTTCGAGGGCCGGGACGCGGCGGGCAAGGGCGGCACCATCAAGCGGGTCGCCGAGCATCTCAACCCGCGGATCGCGCGCATCGCGGCGCTGCCGACGCCGACCGAGCGGCAGCGCACCCAGTGGTACTTCCAGCGCTACGTCGAGCATCTGCCGGCCGCCGGGGAGATCGTGCTGTTCGACCGCTCCTGGTACAACCGGGCCGGGGTCGAGCACGTGATGGGCTTCTGCACGAAGGAGGAGTACCAGCTCTTCCTGCGGCAGTGCCCGATCTTCGAGCGGATGCTGGTGGAGGACGGGATCCTGCTGCGCAAGTACTGGTTCTCGGTGAGCGACACCGAGCAGCAGGAGCGCTTCCGGCGCCGGCTGGAGGATCCGCTGAAGCACTGGAAGCTGTCCCCGATGGACCTGGAGTCGATCACCCGCTGGGAGGCGTACTCCCGGGCCAAGGACGAGATGATGGTGCACACCGACATCACCGAGGCGCCCTGGCATGTCGTGGAGAGCGACGACAAGCGCCGGGCCCGGCTGAACATGATCGCCCACCTGCTGGACTCCGTGCCGTACCACGAGGTGCCGCCGCCGGTGCTGGAGCTGCCGGAGCGCCCCGAGTCGACCGGCTACGAGCGCCCGCCGCGCGACCTGCAGACCTACGTCCCCGACCACGCGGCGAGCCTGTGACACACGGCCTTACGGACTCACGCCTGCCGCGGCACGGCGCTCACTCCTGCCGCGGCATGACACTCACTCCTGCCGCGGCACGATGAGCGCCTTCACCACACGCTGGGCCGCGACGTCCTCCAGCGCGGCCTGTGCTTCGGCGAGGCCGTACTCCGTGGTGATGAGGTCGGTCCAGGGGAAGATCCGCCCGTAGCGGGCCATGACCTGGACCGCCCGGTACACGTGCCCCACGTCGCTGCCCCAGCAGCCGCGGACGTCCAAGTGCTTCTGGTTCAGGTCGAGATGCGGGTTGAAGGTCGCCTCACCGGCGTCGGTGTACTGGCCTACGATCACGTATCGCCCGGCGTCCCGGGTGAGCCGCATGCCTTCGGGCACCGCCGAGGGCACTCCGGTCGCCTCGATCGTGACGTCGGCGCCACGTCCCGCGGTCACGTCCCGCACCGCCGCGATCCGCTCGTCGGCCGTGGTGCCGCCGATATCGATGACGCTGTCGGCGCCGAAACGGGTCGCCGCCGCCAGTCTGCCCTCCGGCCCACCGATGACGATCACCCGGCCGGCGCCGCGCAGTTGGGCGAGCACGGCGGCACACAGGCCGACGGGCCCCGCGCCCTGGACCACGACCGTGTCACCGAACCCGATGTCGCCGAGCGTCACGGCATGCAGCGCGGTAGGCATCCCGCAGCCTCCGGAGAGAAACGCGCGCCAGTCCAGCTCGTCGGGCAGCGGTATCACATGGACGCCCGGCTTCAGATGGATGTACTCCGCCCAGCCGCCCAGCAGCCCGTCGTCGGCCGAGAGGGTGACCCCGTAGACCTTCCGTTCCGGGCAGCGCGTGGTCGCATGGGCGACGGTGCAGTACCAACAGCGCCCGCAGGTCCCGTACACATCGAGAAACGTCACGACCTGCCCGACCCGCAGCGGAACCCCGTCCACGTCCCTCGGGGCCTCCCCCGGCCCCAGCGCACTGATCCGCCCCACACTGACATGCCCGGGAATGATCGGATACGGAACACCGGCGAGCTGCCCCTTCCACAGGTGTGCATCCGTGCCGCACACCTCGCTGCCCAGGGTCCGCAACAGGACCGCGCCCGGCTCGAGTTCGGGCTGGGCGAACGAGCGGACTTCGAGCGGTGCACCGGGCTCGCTCATGACGACGGCAGAGATCACGAGGGTTCCTGTTCGTTTGCGGAGTAGGCGAAGTTGGGCGCCGGCCCGCGCCCCGTCAGGGGCCCGGGCCTGTGTCAACGTAACGGCTCGACCAGCCACAACGGACCCGCAGCGTCACACCGGCCTTCCAGCGGAGCGCATACGCACAAGCAGGTGCAAGAAGTACGGCGTACCGATGACCGCCGTCATCAGCCCCGCCCCAAGCTGAGCCGGCGCAATCACCGTGCGGCCCAGCAAATCCGCCGCACAAACAAGCGTCGCGCCCAGCAGCACCGCCACCGGCACCACCCGCCCATGCTGCCGCCCCACCAGAGCCCTGGCCGCATGCGGAGCCACCAGCCCCACGAACCCGATCGCGCCCGCGGCCGCCACGGCGGTGCCGCTGAGCAGCACGGCCAGCGTCAGAAAACCGAGGCGCCCCCGGCTCAGCCCAAGCCCCAGAAGCCTCGGCGTGTCCTCGTCGAGCGACACAAGGTCAAGCTCGGTGCGCCGCAGGCACGCCACGAGCAGCCCAACGGCGAGGACGACCGCGAGTGGCACCACGTCGGGCAGAGTCCGCCCGTAGGTGGACCCCGACAGCCAGGTGAGCGCAAGGGTCGCGTTGAACGGATCGGTGAGGATGATCAGCAGGCTGATCAGCGCGGACGCCGCGGTGGCAACACCGAACCCGACGAGAACGAGCCGGTTCTGCTGGAACCCGCCGCGCGCGGCAAGCCCGAACACGAGGACGGAACTGACCGCTGCGCCCGCGAACGCCGCACCGGCCACGCCCCACGATCCGACGGAGGACACCGTCGTCACGAGGAGCACGGCGCCGAGCGCGGCCCCGCCGGAGACGCCCAGGATGCCGGGGTCGGCGAGCGGATTACGCGTCACGGCCTGCACGAGCGTCCCGGCCAGGGCGAGCGCCGCACCCGCGAGGAGCGCCGCGAGAACCCGGGGCACCCGAGTGTCGAGTACGAAACTGATGGTCCGGCCGGCGCGCCCCTGTGCCCAGTTCGCCACATCACCCAGCAGCAACTTGCTGTCACCAAGCAGCACGGCGGCAATCGTCACGCCGACGAGCACGGCCACCAGTACGCCCGTGGTGGTGAGGAAGACGCCCCGGCTTCTGATGCGCAGCCCGTCCTGCGCGGCTGCGCCAGCAGTGTCCCGGACGCGCGTGGCCAACACGATCAGGAAGACGGCGCCGACAAGGCTGGTGACGACGCCGGTCGGAACGGCGACGGCCACGTCCGCCGGAACGATGGCGCGCAACAGCACATCCGAACCGAGGACCAGCGCCGCACCGGCGAGTCCCACGACCGGCAGGCTGGTACGCGTCCGGGAGAGCGCGCGGATCCTGCGGGCAAGAGGCCGGACGAACGCGGGCGCGCACAGCCCCACAAAGCCGATCGGCCCGGCAAGGGTGACGGCCGCTGCCGAGAGCAGCGCCGCGAGAACCACCCCCGCAACCCGGGTCGCCCGAACCGGCACGCCGAGCCCGCGGGCGGCATCGTCACCAAGAGCGAGGGCGTCTACCCGCCGAGCGAGCAGCAGAAGCCCGACGAGACCGGCGAGCCCGATCGGCACCATCTGCAACACGCCGTCGAACCCGTTCTGCGAAATGCTCCCCTGGTTCCACTGGTACAGCCCCTGTGTCTCCTGCGGAAACAGCAGAAGCAGCCCCTCGGTGACGGCGGTGAGCCCGAGGGCGAGCGCGCTGCCCGCGAGCACGAGCCGTACCGTCCCCGCACCCAGCCCGGAAAGCCCGAGCACCACAGCCGCCGCCCCGAGTCCGCCGACAAACGCGGCGCCGGACGAGGCAAGCAGCGGCAGCGAAACCCCGGTCACGGAAACGAGCCCGAGTGCAAGATAGGACCCCGCGTTCACCGCAAGCGTGTCGGGCGAGGCGAGCACATTGCGGCTGACCTTCTGCAGCGCGGTGCCCGCCATCCCGAGCGCGATCCCGACGAGCAGCCCGGCGGTCATACGCGGCAGCCGAGAGGCGATGACGACGGACGCGTCCGCCGGATCGGCCCGGCCGGTGAGCGCCTTCCAGATCTCGGGCGCACCGACCGCGGCCGTGCCCTGCGTGATGTCCACGACCGCGAGCGCCGCGACCAGCAGGGCCAGCGCGGCCGTCACCGCGGCCTCGCCCACCCGGGACGTGGCCGCCGGCGGACGGGTGGCGGGGGGTGCGGGTGCGGTCACGGCCATGGTGTTACTTCGTCAGCGCGGCGACGACGGCGTCGATGTACGCGCTCATCGACCCGGTTCCGCCGAACATCCAGATGCCGTCGGGCAGCCGGTGCGCATTGCCCTTCTCCACGAACGGCAGCGACGTCCACACCCTGTCCTTGGCCAGAGCACCGCTGAAGGGGGTGCTGCTCTTGTCGCCGTCGTTGCCGATATACGCGAACCGCACGTCGCCGCCGAGCTTGGTGAGGCCTTCGACGTCGGTGGAGCCGAGCCCGTAATCCTTGTCGCCCTTGACGGTCCAGGCGTTCTTCAGACCGATCCGCTCGTTGACCGCGCCGATGAGCGAGCCGCTGGTGAACGGGCGGATCGTGGTCTGGTTGGAGACGAGGTAACCGTCCGCGAAGGCGTAGTCCGCGCCGGCGAGACCGGCGTCGGCGAGGGCCTTCTTGCCCTCGGCGATCTTCGCCTCGAAGTCCTTCTTGAGCTTCTCGGCCTGCTCGGTGGTGCCGGTGGCCTTGGCGATGACGTCGAGGTTCTTGGTCATCTGCCCGATCGGGTCGGCTGCGTCGGCGGACTTGATCTGCAGGACCGGGGCGATGTCGCGCATCTGCTTCACGGCGGCCGGCGGCAGGTCGCTGCTGGCGACGATGAGGTCGGGCTTCAGGCCGGCGATGGTGTCCATGCTCGGCTCGCCGCGTACGCCGATGTCTTTGGGCTCGTTCTTAAGGGGGACCGCGCTGTCCCAGAGCTTGTAGCCCTTGATGTCGGCGACGCCGACGGGGTCGACACCCAGCGATATCAGGGACTCGACCTCGTTCCACTCGGTCGCCACGACCTTCTCGGCGGGCCCGTCGAGCTCGGTCTTCACGCCGGAGGCGTCGGTGAGGCTGATGCGCTCGGCGGACGGCTTCGCCTCGGCGTCGTCGGCGGCGGGCTCGGTGGTCCCGCAGGCGGTCATGGTGAGCGCCGCGGCGGTGGCGGCTGCCGCGGTCATCAGGAGGCGTCTCATGGGGTGGGGTTGAGCCTTTCGCTTCGCGAGTGGTGCCTGCCGATCGCGCGGGTGCGCAACAGGCCCGTCATGGGGTCGGTGCCGACTTCGATGCGGATGCCGTAGGTGGCGGTCAGCCGCTCCGCCGTCAGTACGTCGTCGGGGCGGCCGTCCGCGATGATCCGTCCCTCGTCGAGGAGGACGATGCGGTCGGCGAGGGCCGCGGCCTGGTCCAGGTCGTGCAGGACGGCGCCCACCGCGATCCCGTGGTCGTCCGCCAAGTCGCGGACGAGGTCGAGGAGTTCGACCTGGTAGCGCAGGTCGAGGTAGGTCGTCGGCTCGTCGAGGAGCAGTACGCCGGTCTCCTGGGCCAGGCAGCCGGCGAGCCAGACGCGCTGGAGCTGCCCTCCGGAGAGGTGCTCGGCGCCGCGTTCGGCGAGTCCCGCGACGCCCGTCATGGCCAGCGCGCGGTCCACCGCGGTCCGGCCGTCCGGGTCGGCGCGGCCCCAGCGGCCCCGGTACGGGTAGCGGCCGAACTCGACGACGTCCCGCACGGTCAGCCCGCTGGGCGTGGGGCGCCCCTGCGTCAGAAGGGCCAGGCGGCGCGAGAACTCACGCGGGGTCAGGGCGAGTCCGTCGGTGCCGTCGATGACGAGCGTGGCGGTCTTCGGTCGCTGCAGCCGCGCGAGGGTCCGCAGGAGTGTCGACTTCCCGCTGCCGTTCGGGCCGACCAGCACGGTCACTTCGCCGGGCCGCAGGGTCAGCGACGCCTCGTGTACGACGTCGACACCGTCGTACGCCACGGTGACGTCCGTGGCCGACAGTCCATGACCGCGAGGACGCGCGGTCGCGGAGTTCTCTTCGCCTGCATGCACGCGGCAAAGGTTAGCCTAACCTAACGAAAGACCGCGAGACCGGGAGTGAGCAGGCGCAAGGCGAAGGTCGGCCAGAAGGGAAACCCCGCGCGGAGGTGGGCAGTTGGCGCGCGCCCGCCGCACCCGCCGTGACGGCCGACCGGTGACCGGACGACGGACAGCATCCCGCGCGGGCGGTGGCCCGGGCGGTGCGCAGGACCGCCCGGACCGTTCGCGGGTGCTGCCGATGGATCCCCGCGGGGCTCAGCCCTGGGCCGGAGTCGCCGGCGTCTCCGGCTTGAGCACGACGAAGTCCGCGTTCGCCGGGTCGAGGCAGACGGCCAGGCGGCCCACGCCCTCCGCGTCCTGCGGCCCCATCTGCACGCTGCCGCCGTTCTCGGTGACCTTGGCGACCGCGGCGTCGCAGTCGGTGACGTTGAACACCGGGTGCCAGTACGGCACCCCGTTCGCCAGCGCGAGGTCCTCCTTGCTGAGCTCCATGACACCGCCGAACATGCGCTCCTCCGGGAGCCCCTCGGGGGTGATGAGGGAGTACGTACCCCCGCCGCCCGGCAGTTCCATGTCGCCGAACTGCCAGCCGAGCACCTCGCCGTAGAACTCCTTCGCGGAGGTGGCGTCGCTGGTGTACAGCTCGGTCCAGGACAGCGAGCCGGGCGCCTCCACCAGCTCGAAGCCCTTGTTCGTCCCCGGCTGCCAGACGGCGAACTGGCCGCCGAGCGGGTCGCTGTACTGCGCCATCCGCCCCCAGTCGTCGAGGTCTCTCGGCGCCACCCGCACCGTGCCGCCCGCCTCCTGAACGGCCTGGGTCGTGGCGTCCGCGTCGGTGACGCAGAAGTAGATCATCCAGGCGGAACGGGCACCCTCCTCGCTGAGCTTGCCGAGCCCGGCGACGGTCTTGCCGTCCTTCTGGAACATCCCGCCTTCCATTTCGCCCCCCTCGCCCATGGACTGGTACTCCCAGCCCAGCACCGCGCCATAGAAGGCCGCGGCGGCCGGAACGTCGGGCGCACCGAGGTCGGTCCAGCAGGGGGTGCCGGGGGTCGGTTCAGTGGTGATCACGGCGATTCCCTTCGCAGGTCCTGTCTGTCTCATCAGCGTGACACCAGCCACTGACAATCGCCCCTCGGTACCGCACCCCTAAGGAGGCCGCAGCTTGGAACCGCCCTCCTCAGCGGAGCGCTGTGTCACCTTTGACAGTGGGAGAGCACGCCGCGTACAGCCGCGGAGGTGAAGGTCACCGCGTCAGGGTGGCCAAGGTCGATGGCCAAAGTGAGGTCCGCTTCGGTGGGCCAGTTGGCGGCCAGGATCTCGAGTTGCAGCTGCCGATAGCAGTCGATCTCGGGGAACGCGTCCGAGAGCCGTTCCTCGCAGGTGAAGACCACGACGGCCTGGGTTCCCGGCGGGTACTCGAGTACGGGCAGCGTCATCGAGTCGGCGTCCTCGGCATCGAGCGCGGCGATGTCGGACGGCAGGGGCACGAGGACATCGCTGGCGATCAGGGTGTCCAGGGCCGAAGCGTCGTAACGGTGACGCTTGAGATCGCGCAGAGCGTCCTGCGCCGCGGCCGTGAGCACTGCCTCGGGGATGGCGATCATGGCCTTCATCCTCATCAGTGCGTGGGGGTTCCGGTCTGGTCCCGGTCGGGTTCCGGTCTGGGGCGTTTTCCGCGTACCCCAAGGTGAGACCAGGTATGCGCACGCCGGCGCGGTCATGTGCCCGCACCCACGTGTCTGCGGTCATGTGTCCGCGCCCCGCCCTGCGGGAGAAGCGGCGGTCATGGAGGCGGGTGCCACATAGATCCGCACCTCACCGATCCGGTGCTGCGGCCACGTACGGGCGTACGCGGGCGGCCGTCCCTCCGGCGTGACGAGCGCGGCGACCGGCAGCCGCCGGGCGGTTCGCTCGATGTTCCCGGCGGTGGTGTTGGCGTTGTTGCCCTCGGTGTGGGCGGAGGAGCAGCCGGTGTAGAAGGCGATCGGGATGGCCTCGTGCCCGGTCAGCAGGCACGGCGGCCGTACGCCGAGCCGGTCCAGTTCCGCCGCCGTACGGGCCCACTCGCGGCGGCCGGCGTAGGTGCCGTCCACGACATGGTTCAGCACCGCGTACTGGATCGCGAGGTGCCCGGCGAGACCGAGCGCCACCAGGGTCACGGCCGCTTTCCGCCGCCTTCGGCTCCGCGGCGTGGTGACCAAGTGGACGAGCCCACCCGCCACCGGCAACGCCAGCAGGGCGTAGGAGGGCAGCAGGAAGCGTGGGGCCGCGTACCCGATCAGGAACAAGTAGGGGAAGGCGGCCGTGGCGGCGCAGGCCAGAGGCACGAGGGCGACGGCCGTCCGGCCCGCCCGCACGGCGACCGCGAGGCCGAGGACGGCGAGCAGGGGCAGCACGAACCACCAGATCAGCACCGCCGGGTGCGGCCACGGCGCGGTGCACGGGCGGCACAGCGTACGGCCGACCAGGGAGCGCAACTGGTCGTCGACGGCGAAGTTCCAGCCCAGGCCGCCCTGGACCAAGGAGGCGTCGGCCAGCCGCTGCCCCAGGCCGCCATAAGCGACGTACGCCTCGACGACCCACTCGACCGCCCCGGCCGCCAGCCCCGCGACCAGCGCCCCCAGTACCTGCCACCGCCGCCAACGGCGCACGCCCACCAGCAGCACGAGCAGCGGCAGGGTCACATAGACCGCGTCAGCGGGCCGCATCCACGCCATCAGCGCCGCGCTCAGACCCACGCCCCACAGCGCCGCCCGGTCGAAACGGTTCGCCTGAGCGCGCAGGAAGCATCCGACGAGGGCCAGGGCACCGATGGCGACCCAGTAGTTGGGCATGACCTGCGGCCCGTAGAACAAGGTCACCCACAGCGTCGCGAACAACGCGCCCGCCAGAGTGAGCACGCGCAAGGGGATCACTCCCCGCCAGGCGCGCAGCGCGAGGAACAGGCCAAGCCCGGACAGCAGTGCCAGGTACACCCGCAGCAGTTCCGTGGACGTCGACCACGAGGCGATGGGCGCGGCCAGCAGCGAGACCCCGCGGGCGCGCGGCGCGCTGAAGAACGCCGCCGGGGCCTCGGGGCTGACCTGACTGACGTACACCACCTCATCCCAGCCGAGGCCCATCCCCGGCCGTACGACCGTCAGTTGAGCGAGCGTGAAGGCGCCTGCCACGAGGGCGAGCCAGCCCTGACCGCCGAAGCGCCGCGCCGTGCGTGCCCGTACCGACGGGCGGCGGCGCTCGGCGTCGACGAGCGGGACGTGCAAGGTCTTGGGCATCGTGCACCCTTCACCAAGATGAAAGAGACACAGTCTGAAAGACACAAGAAAACACGGACAAATTAGCTTGTGTCGGGCAGGGCCGCAGCCCGGCGGAAGAGGGGGCATCCACCGCCCGGAGCGCAGTTACGTAGGGTGGCGTCCATGCCAGGAGACGGGTGGGCGAGGTAATGGCAGAGCCGGAGTCCCCCGACATGTCACGCGGTGCCCGCCTGGCCGCCCACAGCGCTGTCTCCAACACGCTCGCCCTCTGCAGCGATCACCGGCTGGGTGAACTGGTGGACGCCGCCGCACCGTTGGGCTCCGGCATCGGCGGGAAGTCGGTGCTGATGGAGGTCGCCGGACGCCCGGTGTTCGTGAAGCGGGTGCCGGTCACCGACCTGGAATCGCTGCCGGAGAACGTCCGGTCCACAGCGAACCTGTTCGGGCTGCCCGCCTTCTGCCAGTACGGCATCGGTGCCGTCGGCGGGCCGGGCTACGGGGTCTGGCGGGAGCTCGCCGTGCACATCATGACGACCAACTGGGTGCTCGGCGACGAGCACCAGGGTTTCCCTCTTCTGCACCACTGGCGCGTGCTGCCGGACCCGGCGCAGCCCCTCCCCGAGGAACTGGCCGATGTGGACCGGGCCGTCGCCTACTGGGGAGGCGACCCGGAGATACGCCACCGGATCGAGGCGCTCGGCCGGTCATCGGCGAGCGTGGCGCTGTTCCTGGAGTACATCCCGCAGAACCTGCACACCTGGCTCGGCGTCCGGATGCGCACGGAGGACGCGAACGCGGCCTGCGCCATGGTCGAGCGGGAACTGGAAGCGGGCGTCTCCTTCATGAACGCCCGCGGGCTCCTGCACTTCGACGCCCACTTCCAGAACATCCTCACCGACGGACGCCGCCTGTACTTCACCGACTTCGGCCTCGCGCTCTCCTCCCGCTTCGATCTGTCGCAGAGCCACGCCGCCTTCTACGACCGGCATCGCGTCTACGACCGCGCCTACACGGCCACCTGGCTGGTGAACTGGCTGCTCAAGGACCTGTACGACTACGAGCGGGACGACCGCGAGGCGGCGGTGCGCGCCTGCGCCCGGGGCGAGCGCCTCACGGGCATCCCCGACGCGGCGGCATCGGCGATCGCCCGCTGGGCACCGCTGGCCGCGGTGGTGTCGGGCTTCAACCGCGCATTCCACGACGAGAGCAGGCAGACGCCGTACCCGGTGGAGGAGATCCACCGGGTCGGCGAGAAGTACGGCCTGCCCCTCTCCTGACGCACGCGCGCGCGTCCTCTTCTCAGGCCCGCCCTGACAGCCGTACGTCGTGCCCGGACAGTCGTACATCGATCGCCGTCAGCGCCAGCGCCAGCGGCCCCGGTGCCAGGAACGCCAGCGGCAGCAGCATCCACGCGCACAGCGCTGCCGCCGCCACGGCAAGGAGTACGAGGCCGGAGCCACCGGTGTCCCGTACGGCGTCCCGGGCCGCCTCGCGCACGGCCGCGCGCCAGTCGGTGAGGGACTCGGGGCGGCCGCAGGCGCGCAGGCCGACGACAGCGGCGTACGTACCGATGAGCGCGGCGACGGCGGCGAAGAGCGGGGCGCCCGGCAACCCCGCCCGAGCCAGCGCCAAGTCCGCCAGCAGGAGCAGCACGCCCGCCGCGGACAGCGCACCGGCCGCGAGGTCCCCGGCCCGCAGCCGTTGCCGCAGCAGCGCCAAGTACCGTCCCGCCGTGGCGGGTTGGTCCTCGCGTGCGCTGCGCAGCACCGCGCAGGCCGTGGACAGTGCCGCCGGCATCGTGACGACCGGCAGCGACACCAGCGCCGTACAGACCCCGACACTCAGCACATCCGCGAACAGGGTCATCCGCGGCCCGAAGATCTCGCCCGTCTCGCGGGCCTGCCCGGCGCTCATCCCTTGCCCCTTCATCCCTTGATGCCGGAGTTCGCCATGCCCTCGACCAGGAAGCGCTGGAAGGCGAGGAAGAACAGCACGATCGGCAGCAGCGCGATCACCGACATCGCGAACATCGGGCCGAACGCCGACTGGCTGGAGGCGTCCACGAACTGCCTGAGGGCCAGTGTGAGCGTGAACTTCTCGGGCGAGAAGAGATAGATCAGCTGGGTGAAGAAGTCGTTCCAGGTCCAGATGAAGGTGAAGATCGCGGTGGTGATCAGCGCGGGCCTGGTCAGCGGCATGATGACGCTGAAGAAGCTGCGGAACGGCCCGGCGCCGTCGATCCGCGCCGCCTCCTCCAGTTCACGCGGCAGCCCCCGCATGAACTGCACGATGAGGAAGACGAAGAACGCCTCCGTGGCAAGGAACTTGGGCAGGATCAGCGGCCAGTACGTGTTCACCATGCCGAGCTGGTTGAAGATGATGTACTGCGGGATCAGCACGGCGTGGTGCGGCAGCATGATCGTCGCGATCATGAACGCGAACAGCGGCCCGCGGAAGCGGAAACGCAGACGCGCGAAGGCGTACGCGGCGAGGGAGCAGCTCAGTACGTTGCCTATGACGGCGCCGCCCGCGATGAACAGGGAGTTGCCGAGCAACTGCCACACGGAGACTTCGTTCACGCCCTCCAGGGCGGTCGTGTAGTTGGACCATTCCAGGCTGCCGGGCAGCAGGTTGAGGCTGGCGATCACCTCGTCGGCGGGCTTGACGGAGGTCGCGAGCAGCCACGCCAGCGGGTACAGCATCACCAGCAGCGCGGCCAGACAGCCGGCGTGCAGGGCGACGCGCCGCCAGGCAATGGGCTTGCGGACGGCGGGAGTTGCGGCGGTTGAGGTGGTCATCGGTCCCCCTCGGACGCGTAGAAGACCCAGGAGCGCGAGGTCCGGAACAGTACGGCCGTGACGGCGCCGATCACGAGGAGCAGGACCCAGGCCATCGCGGAGGCGTAGCCCATGTGGGAGGCGACGAAGCCGCGGTCGTAGAGGTAGAGGGTGTAGAAGAGCGTGGAGTCGGCCGGGCCGCCCTTGCCCGCGCTGATCGCGAAGGCGGGGGTGAAGACCTGGAAGGCCTGGATGGTCTGGAGTACGAGGTTGAAGAAGATCACCGGGGACAGCATCGGCACGGTGATGGACAGGAACTGGCGCCATCGGCTTGCCCCGTCCACGGCGGCCGCCTCGTACAACTCCCCCGGAATCTGCTGGAGTCCGGCCAGGAAGATGACCATCGGCGCGCCGAACTGCCACACCGTCAGCAGCGCGACGGCGAACAGCGCCCAGCCGGGTTGATTGACCCAACCGCCCGTGCCCAGCAGGTTGTCGACCGTGCCGCCGTCGTTGAAGACCGCCCGCCATACGAGGGCGATGGACATGGAGGCGCCGAGGAGGGAGGGCGCGTAGAAGGCCGAGCGGTAGAAGCCGCGTCCGCGCTTCATGGATTTCAGCGCGAGCGCGACGACCAGCGCCAGGCCGAGTTGGAGGGGCACGGCGATCACGACGTATGTGAGGGTCGCGACGACCGAGCGCCAGTAGCGCGGGTCCTCGGTGAACATCTGCGTGTAGTTGCGCAGGCCCACCCACTGCGGCGGGTTGAACAAGTCGTAGTCGGTGAAGGAGAGATAGAGCGACACGGCCATCGGGAGCAGCGTCAGCACGGCCGCGCCGAGAACCCACGGGGAGAGGAACACCCAGGCGGCGCCCTCGCGTTGGCGCTTGGGTCGCTTGGCGGGGGTGGTCTTCGGAGTAGTGGCGGGGGCCGGTATCTCAGTGGTGGTCATGACCGCAGCTCCGCCTTCGCCTCGGTGACGTAGTCCTCGGCCGCCTCGCGGGGCGACATCCGCTCGTACGACACCTGGTCGTAGTCGCGCATGAAGGTGGTCTGCAGGGCGCTGTCGCCCGAAGGGGGCGCCTGGGGCGGGGCGTTGAGGTCGCCGTCCAGGGAGGCCTGGTAGTCGTCGATCGTCTTGTCGAAGTCCTTCAGCCCGGGGCCGATCGCCTCGCGGATCGTCGCGTTGATCGGGATGCCGCGGGTCGCGCCGAGGATTTTCGCCGCGTCCATGTCGTTCAGCATGAAGTCGATGAACTGGGCGGCCTGCTTGGGGTGTTCGGAGGCCTCGGCGACGCCCATGAACATCGACGGCTTGAAGTACTGGCCGGGCGTGCCGTCCTCGCCCGACGGCATGGGCGCGAGGGTGACTCCGCCGGGGATGAGGGCGAGGAAGCCGCTGGCGGGCGCGTCCCAGTTCATGTCGGAGATGACCTTGCCGCGGCCCAGCGGGGTGTTCTCGACCGCGCCGTCGATCTGGGTGGTGTCCTCGGCGGACGAGACGGCACCCTCGCGGCGCAGCTTGTCCGTGAAGGTCCACCACTCGGCCAAGTCATCGGCGGTGAAGCCGAGTTGGCGGTCCTTGGTGTAGAGGTCCTTGCCCTGGCCGCGCAGCCACACCTCGAAGCAGTCCTCGCTCTGGCCGGGGTCGGTGCCGCCGGGCTTGCCGGTCTCCTTCGCGAGGGCGCGCATCGCGTCGGCCCAGTCACTCCAGGTCCAGCCCTCGCGCGGCGGCTCGACGCCCGAGGCCTTCCACTGCTTCGTGTCGTACGCGGTCGTCTCGGTCCCGCGTGCCTGAGGAATCGCGTACTGCTTGCCGTCCACGACGCCCGTGGCCAGCAGGCCCTTGTCGATGTCGGCGGTGCTGAGCGCGGACTTCTGCTTCGCGAGGTCCAACAGGACGCCACCGGACGCGTATTGGTCGATCATGCGGTAGTCGAGCTGCATCACGTCGGGGGCGTCACCGCCGGCCGCCTGCGTGGCCAGCTTCTGCTTGTACGGCTCGTATCCCGAGAACGACGTCTGGATGTCGATGCCGGGGTTCCGTTCCTCGAACAGCGCGACGGCCTCCTCGGTACGGGCCGCCCGGTCCGGGTTGCCCCACCAGGTGTAGCGGAGTACGACCTTGCCGCCGCCGACCGAGTCGCCGGATCCCGTACAGCCGGCGAGCGCCGCACAGAGTGCCAGCGTCGCCGCCGCCGTCGCCGTCACGCAGGACCTCGTTGTCCTGTTTCCGGGCATGTGTGGGGTCACCTCTCTCGGGCAGAAAGCGCTTGCGAGGAGAACGACCCTAGGGATCGTCCGGATGTCCGTACAAGCCCCCGTGCAGCACTTTCCTGGAACTGCAACGGATCTTCACCGACGCCGTCGACACCAAGCGAACGGAGATCTTTATGCCTTCGGATACGCCATCGGAAACGCGTTCGGAGACCTCGATACCTTCGGAGGCCTCAATGCCTTCGGGGGCCTCTATGCCTTCGGGGGCCTCTATGCCCTTTGAGGCCGCACGTCGCCGCCGTCGCTGTGCCGTGGTGGGGCTGGGCGCACGGGCCCGGCTCTTCACGGAGGCGCTGGCCGGTCCTTACGCGGACCGTCTCGACCTGGTGGGTTTCTGCGATGTCAACGCGCACCGCATGGCCGTCCACAACGAGTGGCTGGCCGCCGACCACCCCGGCTGGGAGCCCGTACCGGCGTACGCGGCCGAGGACTTCGACCTCATGCTGCGTCGCGAGCGCGTCGATCTGGTGGTCGTGTGCAGTGTGGACCGCACGCACGATGAGTACATCGTGCGCGCCCTGGAAGCGGGCTGCGACGTGGTCACCGAGAAGCCGATGACGACGGACGCCGACCGGGCCCGGCGCATCCTGGACGCCCAGCGACGCACGGGCCGCGAGGTGCGGGTCGCCTTCAACTACCGCTACAACCCGGTGCATTCGGCCATACGCCAGTGCATCGCGGCCGGCGAGATCGGCGAGATCGGGTCAGTCCACTTCGAGTGGCTGCTCGATCTGCGGCACGGCGCCGACTACTTCCGGCGTTGGCATCGGGACAAGGCCAACTCCGGTGGCCTGATGGTCCACAAGGCGACGCACCATTTCGACCTGGTGAACTGGTGGTTGGGGACGTCGCCCGAGACGGTCTTCGCGCAGGGTGGCCTCTTCTTCTACGGGGAGAGTGCCGGGCGGCGGCGTGGACTTGCGCGTCCCTATGCGCGGGCACACGGCGACCCAGCGGCCGACGACGACCCTTTCGCCGTACACCTGGCGGACTCGCCCGTGCTTCGCTCGCTGTATCTCGACGCCGAGGGGGAGGACGGGTATCACCGCGACCAGAACGTCTTCGGGCCCGGCGTGAGCATCGAGGACGACATGGCGGTGCTGGTGCGGTACGCGTCCGGCGCGACTCTGACGTACCACCTCACGGCGTACGCACCCTGGGAGGGCTACCGGGTTTCCTTCAACGGGAGTTCGGGGCGGCTGGAGCTGCTGGTGGAGGAGACGACGTGGGTCCGTCCGGACGTGGTCGGGTCGGAGGGCTCGAGTCCTGTCATGCACGGCTCGGTGGCCGACGAGGAGGCGGGCCGTACGGAGCTGCTCCTGCGCCCCTTCTGGGAGCGCCCACGCGAGGTGAAGGTCGCGACCGGCGAGGGCGGGCACGGGGGC